>NZ_JASJPW010000001.1:2525958-2854611 GCF_030052995.1 Gemmobacter sp. 24YEA27
CTCAACCTGTACCGTCAAGCCGTTGATAAGCTGACAGAAACCGGCATGACCTATCATTGCATCTGTACCAGGGGTGATATTCGCGCCTCTCTGTCGGCGCCACAGGAAGGCGCGCCTGTGACCGGGCCGGATGGACCGGTCTATCCCGGCACCTGCCGCCATGCCGGTCATAAGGACGGCGCGATCCGCCTCGATATGGCGAAAGCCATGGCGCGTGCCGGCGACGTCACCTTCACCGATAGCGGTCGCCGGCCGGGCCTTCATTGCCGCAATGCTGCGCAGATGGTCGCTGAGATCGGCGATATTGTTCTGGCGCGCCGCGACATAGGGACCTCTTATCACATTGCCGTCGTGACCGATGATGCTGCCCAGGGCATCACCGAAATCACCCGTGGCGAAGACCTGTTCGAGGCCACCTTCATCCATGCGCTGCTGATCCGCCTGCTCGGCCTGCCACAACCACTCTGGCACCATCACCGCCTGATCCGTGACGACAGCGGCAAACGGCTCGCCAAGCGCGATGACGCCCGGGCGCTGGCAAAATACCGCGAGGATGGTGCCACGCCCGGTGATATCCGCGAGATGCTCGGCCTGCCCGTTTCCCCTGACTGAAATACGCCTGCCGGAGGCGCAGACCAGCCTCAGCGGACCGGCTGCATCAGCTCAACCTCATCCCCGGTCTCGACCCCGGTATAAAAACAGGACCGCCGGTTGGTATGGCAGGCCGGTCCGGTCTGATCCACGAGCGCCAGCAGACAGTCACGATCACAATCCACCCGCAGCCCGACCAGCCGCTGCACATGGCCCGAGCTTTCCCCCTTGATCCAGAATGCCTGGCGCGAGCGCGACCAATAGGTCACCCTGCCCGTCTCCAGCGTCTTCGCCACGGCTGCCGCGTTCATCCAGGCCAGCATCAGCACCTCGCCTGTGTCATGCTGCTGGGCGATGCAGGCCACCAGCCCATTGGCATCGAATTTCAGACTGGCGGGATCAAAGCTCATGGTCTTCTCCTTGGCGCGGGCGCTCTGTCCGATTACATAGACGTCAGGCAAGGCAAGCCACAAGGGCAGCCTATCGGCAAAGGCGACAGCGATGAGCGACAGCGATCTGATCTCGCTATATTCCGGTAAGATTCTCGACCTGGCTGCGAATATCCCGCTGGCCGGACGGCTTGATGCGCCACAGGGCAGCGCGAAAAAGCGCTCCCCCACCTGCGGATCGACCGTGACGGTCGATCTGACACTGCAGGACGGACGGGTTGCGGATTATGCGCAAGAGGTGCGGGCCTGTGCCCTCGGCCAGGCCTCTGCCGCGATTTTTGGCCGTGCCGTAATCGGGCGCAGCGCTCAGGAGCTCCATCAGGTCCGCGACGCCGTTGCTGCCATGCTGAAAGACGGCGCCGAACCGCCGCCCGCGCCTTTCGATCTTTACGCGGTGCTGACCCCGGCGCGGGAGTTTCGCAATCGTCACGCCTCGATCCTGCTGGTGCTCGACGCCGCCTGCGAAGCCGTCGACAAAGCCCGGCAGGCCTAAAAAAAACCGCCGCGCGTCGGGATACGACGGCGGCGGAAGTCAAGCGTGTCTGGGACATGCGGGGATCTGCGGGACAGGTGCAGATCAGGGGCCTTCGGATCGGGACAGAGAAGGCCGGTGCATGTCAGGGGTCAGACCGCAGGCAGAAACTCGGATGCGCTTAACCAGCGACGGGCAGCGCGAGCGCAACAAACAAAAGTGCGAAGAGAGCGAATACGCCAAGAATATCCTCGGCCGCGCGGATATCTGCGCTGCGGCGAACGGCTTTCAGTCGGGCGATCATCTTCACTTCCTCCTGCTCTCTGTTTTGTTGCCCTATTGTTCTCATATGATTCATGAGTAGTAAAGAACTAAAGTGGAACATTCGCGAACATAACAGGTTTCAGGTGTTGCACCTTATGCGGAGGCTGCCTCCGCGCCCCCGAATACGGGTTCAGCCGACCGTCAAAAGCCGGATCGCCCGGTCCTGATCCAGCAGCCACAAAAGATGTCGTGCCGCCTTACCACGCGGGCTGTCGAGCGTCGGATCATCGTGCAAAAGCTTGCGCGCATCCGATTGCGCCACCGCCATCAGCGCCGATTGCCGTTCCAGATCGGCGACGCGAAATCTGGGCAGGCCCGATTGCGCGGTGCCGATCAGATCCCCGGCACCGCGCATCGCGAGATCTTCCTCGGCGATACGGAAACCGTCTTCGGTATCGCGCAGGGTCTTGAGACGACGCTCGCCGCTTTCGCTCAGCGGCGGCTGATACATCATCAGGCAGGTCGATTCCGCCGCTCCCCGGCCGACCCGCCCCCGGAGCTGATGCAACTGCGCAAGTCCAAAGGTCTCGGCGCGTTCGATCACCATGATCGAGGCGTTGGGCACGTTGACCCCGACCTCGATCACCGTCGTCGCGACCAGAACGCCGGTCTCGCCAGCGACAAACCGCGCCATAGCGGCATCCTTGGCCGCGGGCGGCATCTGGCCATGGACCAGCCCGACCCGCCCCTCACCCAAAGCGGCGCGCAGATGGGCAAACCGCTCCTCGGCCGAGGCCAGATCAACGAGCTCGCTTTCCTCAACCAGCGGGCAGACCCAATAGGCCTGACGCCCGCCCGCCACCGCCTGGGCCAGATGGGCCACCACCTCGTCGATCCGGCTTGTGGTGACCAGCACCGTCCTGACCGGTTTGCGGCCCGGCGGTTTTTCATCCAGCACCGAGACATCCATATCGCCGTAAGAGGCCAAAGCAAGGCTGCGTGGAATCGGTGTCGCGGTCATCACCAGCACATCCGCCGCCTCGCCCTTGGCGCCCAGCTCCATCCGCTGCGCCACGCCAAAGCGATGCTGTTCATCGATCACCGCGAGACGAAGATTATGAAAGACCACATCTTTCTGGAAAACCGCATGGGTGCCGACCAGGATCTGGATCTCTCCGGCCGCAAGAGCCGCCAGTTTGGCCACCCGTTCACTGCCCCGGTCGCGTCCGGTCAGAAGCTCCATCCGGATGCCGGCCTGGCCTGCAAGATCCGCCAGCCCCTCATAATGCTGGCGCGCGAGGATCTCGGTCGGGGCCATCAGCACACCCTGCCCGCCCGCCTCGACCGCAACCGCCAGCGCCATCAGCGCCACGAGCGTTTTCCCGGCGCCAACATCGCCCTGCAACAGCCGGTTCATCCGCAACGGCGCGGCCATGTCTGCGGCGATCTCGGTCACCGCACGCTCCTGCGCGGCTGTGGGCCGATAGGGAAAGCCGGCTAAAAGCCGCGCGCGCAGGCCTCCATCGCCCCGGCTCTGCATCCCGCGCCCGCGCCGCATCCGCGCCCGCGCAAGCGACAGCGTCAGCTGATGCGCGAAAAGTTCATCATAGGCGAGCCTTGCCCTGGCCGGATCTTCCGCCGCCAGATCCTGCGCGCTTGCGGGACGATGGGCCTGCGCGATCGCGGCAGACCAGGCGGGCCATCCCTCGCGCGCCATCAGCCCGGGGTCGATCCATTCCGCCAGATCCGGCAGCCGCGCCAGCGCTGACACCATCGCTTTTTGCACTGTTTTCTGCGTGATACCTGCCGTCAGCGGATAGACCGGCTCCCATCCCGGCAGGTTTCCCGCCTCTTCCGGCGCCAGCATGTGATCAGGATGCACGATGCGGATCGCAAAATCAGTGGCCTCGGCCTTGCCGGAAATCACACGGCGCGCGCCCTCCGGCAGGATGCGCTGCAAATAGTCGCCACGCGCGTGGAAGAAGACCAGTTCCAGCGCAGCGCCCTCATCGTCGCGGCACTGCACCACTGTCGGCGCCGAACGGGTGCGCCCCGGTTGATGGCGCAGCACCTCGACCGCGATGGTCACAGTTGTGGGCAAAACATAGTCGCGAATGCCGGCGCGCAGACTGCGGTCGATGCCGCTGTAAGGCAGCAGGTACAAAAGATCCTTCGGGCGGCTGACCGCCAGCCCCTCAAACGCCTTCGCGCTTTTCGCACCGACGCCGTCCAGCGTCTCCAGATTCGCGAAAAGCGGAAAGAGCGCCTCAGGACGGCTCATGCGCCGGTATCTCCTGGCTGACCAGCCGCCAGATCACCGATCAACACGAGCCAGCCATCCTCGTCGAGCGTGCGGATGTTTAGCTTTGCCGCTTCCTTCAGCTTGGAGCCGGCGCCGGGCCCGGCCACCAGAAGATCGGTTTTGGCTGAAACCGAGCCGGCAACCTTCGCCCCGAGCGATTCTGCGCGGGCCTTAGCCTCGGCCCGGGTCATTTTCTCAAGCGAGCCTGTAAAAACGACGGTCAGGCCCGCCACCGGGCTTTGAGTCGCCCGTTTCGCAGGCGGCGTGATCTCTTTAAGCTGAGCCACGAGATCATCGACCGCCTGGCGCTCATGCCCGCCAGGCGCCAGCGCGGTCACCAGCGAGACCGCCAGAACCGCGCCGATCCCGTCGATCGACAAAAGCTCCTGCCAGGCGACAAGCGTCGCCGGGTCCAGCGGATCCTGATCCCAGATCACCGCACGGGCCTTTGCCGGCTGCGCCCGCCGCCCCGCGTCACGGGCGGCGATACGCTCTTCCGCCTCAGCCTCATCCGCCGCGATCTGGCGCAAAGCGGCCGGATGGGCGATGTCGATGGCCGATGCCAGGGTGGTCCAGGACTGGTAGTGCCGCGCCAGATCGCGCGCCGCCACCTCACCGACATCACGGATGCCAAGCGCGAAGAGCAAGCGTTCAAATCCGATCGTCCGGCGTTCGTCGATCGCGGCCCAGAGCTTCCTGACCGAGGTCTCGCCAAACCCATCACGGTTCTTCAGCTTTTGCAGCGGGTTAGCAGTGTCACGAGCCTCAAGCGTAAAGATATCAGCCGGCGTTTTCACTGGCAAAAGGTCATCGAGATAGAACAGCTCAACCTGTTTCGCGCCGAGGCCCTCGATGTCAAACGCGTTGCGGCTGACAAAATGTTTCAGCCTTTCGACACCTTGCGCGGGACAGATCAGTCCGCCAGTGCAGCGACGCACGGAGTCTTCGGGGGCACGGATCGCCGGGCTGCCGCATTGCGGACAGGTCTCGGGGAAGGCATAGGGGATCGCGCCTTCGGGCCGTTTCGTAAGATCGACATCCGCGATCTTCGGGATCACATCACCGGCGCGGTAGACCTGGACGAAATCGCCGATCCGGATATCCTTGCCGCCGCGGATCTCTTCGCCGGCCGAGTTGCGGCCATGGATGTAATCCTCATTATGCAGCGTGGCGTTCGAGACCACCACACCGGCCACCGTCACCGGCACCAGCCGTGCAACCGGCGAGAGTGCGCCGGTGCGGCCGACCTGAATGTCGATGGCCTCAAGCCAGGTCCAGGCGAGTTCGGCCGGGAATTTATGCGCAATCGCCCAGCGGGGCGTGGTGGAGCGAAACCCCAGCCGCGCCTGCAGCGCCAGATCGTCAACCTTATAGACCACGCCGTCGATGTCATAGCCAAGCCCGGCCCGCAATTCACCGATATGGCGATACTGCGCCAGCATGTCCTCTGGCCCCGCACAAAGCCGCGTCAGGGGATTGGTCTGGAACCCCAGTTCCGCGAGGCGCCGGATCGCGCCCGACTGGCTGTTGGCGAGGGGCGCCGACACCTCCCCCCAGGCATAGGCGAAGAATTTGAGCGGGCGGCTCGCGGTGATCCGCGCATCGAGCTGGCGCAGACTGCCAGCGGCCGCATTGCGCGGATTGGCGAAGGTTTTTTCCCCCAGTTCTGCCTGGCGGCTGTTCAGCGCCGCGAAATCGCCATGGGACATATAGACCTCGCCCCGCACCTCCATAATGTCCGGGGCCCCGGAAACCATATGCGGGATATCGGCAATCGTGAGGGCATTCGCGGTCACGTTCTCGCCCGTTGCGCCATCGCCCCTGGTCGCGGCCTGGACCAGCCGCCCCGATTCGTAGCGCAAGGAAAGCGAGAGCCCGTCGATCTTCGGCTCTGCAGTATAGCTCACCCCGCCGGAATGGTTGAGGAAGGACCGCACCCGGTCGTCGAAATCCGAGACATCGCTGTCATCGAACGCATTTTCGAGACTGAGCATTGCGACGCGATGCGAAACCTTGCCAAACCCTTCCGCCGGCGCCGCGCCAATCTGATCACTGGCGCTGTCAGCCCGTTTCATCGCGGGAAAGCGCGCCTCGATCGCCGCATTGCGGCGCTTCAGCTGATCATATTCCGCATCGCTGATCACCGGAGCATCTTCAGCGTGATAGGCATGATTCGCGCCGGCAAGCTGTTGCGCCAGCATATTCAGCTCGGCCAGGGCCTCTGCTTCACTGAGATCTTCGACTGCTCTGGCTTCCATTGCCCCCTCCGCCCGGCTCGGCCCGAACCTAGGACCTGACCATCAGGAGGTAAAGCACCTCACGCGCCTGGCACCGGCTCAGCCGTGCCGAACCCCGTCACTCCGCGAGCGCAGGACAGCGGCCTTGCCCGGGCAAATCTGGTTCGTGCCCGATCAGGCCGTTGCCGCGAGCCGTCCGCCGCTGCGGTCCCCTTCCGGATCGCGCAGCACATATCCGCGCCCCCAGACGGTCTCGATATAGCTTTCGCCGCCGGTGGCTTCGCTCAGTTTCTTGCGCAATTTGCAAATAAACACATCAATGATCTTAAGCTCCGGCTCATCCATGCCGCCATAAAGATGATTAAGGAACATCTCTTTTGTCAGAGTGGTTCCCTTGCGCAGCGAAAGCAGCTCAAGCATCTGATATTCCTTGCCGGTCAGATGAACGGCCTTGCCTTCGGATTCAACGGTTTTGGCATCGAGATTAACCGTGATCAGCCCGGTCCGGATTGTGGACTGGCTATGTCCTTTTGAGCGGCGGATGATCGCATGGATCCGCGCCACCAGTTCTTCGCGATGGAAAGGTTTGGTCAGATAGTCATCGGCGCCAAAGCCAAACCCCCTGAGTTTGCTCTCGGTATCGTCCGATCCGGACAGGATCAGGATAGGCGTTTCTACGCGCGCGAGCCTGATCTGGCGAAGAACCTCATGCCCGCTCATATCGGGCAGATTGAGATCAAGCAGGATCAGATCGTAGTCATAAAGTCGGGCGAGATCTATCCCATCCTCACCCATATCGGTGCAATAGACATTCAGGTTGGCATGGGTCAACATCAGTTCGATACTGCGCGATGTTGTTGGATCGTCTTCGACAAGTAAAATACGCATATGGAAATCTCCGGTCCGGGCTGTCAGGTCATTTTCGTTAACGACACTCGCATCCCCTGGTTAATGCATGGTTACCACGCACAGCTTGCCAGAGAGAAATTCCAATACAATCTAAAGTTGTCTGAATTTTTGAATAGACGTGACTTTCAGCGCCTTCTCTCCGTGTTTTTCGACAGCGTCACACCAAAGCCGGAATTCCTCTTCTGACAGTGAATACCGCTCGCGCGCCTCTTCGGCCGTGATCAGCCCATGTGCTACAGCCCGCACAACCGTCGCCTTGCGGCTGGCAACCCAGCGTCGCGTCTCTGGCGCGGGCAGATCCGCCCGGGTCAGAATGGAGCCATCCGGCAAGGTCACCTGCCTCGGGCCGTCAACTCGTCTGAGATACATCGCGGTTTCCGTTCGCTGTCTGGTTCAGGCAGATTTGACCAGTTACCCTTAAACATTGCTGAACCCGCACCTTGAGAGTAGGAAAGCTTTTCATATATTCCGGGCTAATCCGGAACCTTTCCCCATCGGCGACCCTCCCATGCCCCGACGCTGCCATGCCCTTTGATACCAGGCTCAACTCGCTCGGCTTTGACCGGGCCCCACAAGATACCCGCGTGGTCGTCGCCATGTCGGGCGGTGTCGACAGCTCTGTCGTGGCGGCGATGCTCAAGGAAGAGGGCTATGATGTCGTCGGCGTGACGCTGCAGCTCTATGACCACGGGGCCGCGCTGGCAAAGAAAGGCGCCTGCTGTGCCGGTCGTGACATCCATGACGCGCGGCGCGTGGCCGAGACGATGGGATTCCCGCATTATGTGCTGGATTACGAGAACACCTTCCGCGAGGCGGTGATCGAGGAATTTGCTGAGGCCTACCTGGCTGGGGCGACGCCTGTGCCTTGCATCCGCTGCAATGAGAGGGTGAAGTTCAAGGACCTGCTCGCCACTGCGAAAGAGCTGGAGGCCGATTGCATGGCGACCGGCCATTACATCCAGCGCAAACTGGGCGGTGCCGGGCCAGAGCTGCATTCGGCCGCCGATCCGAACCGCGATCAGAGCTATTTCCTGTTCTCAACCACGCCGGAGCAGCTCTCTTACCTGCGCTTCCCGCTGGGCCACCTGCAGTCCAAGGCAGAGACCCGCGCCCTGGCGGCAAAATACGGTCTGCCGGTGGCCGACAAACCCGACAGCCAGGACATCTGTTTTGTCCCGAACGGCAATTATGCCAGCGTGATCGAGAAGCTGCGGCCCGATGCGGCCTCGCCCGGCGAGATCGTCGATCTCTCCGGCAAGGTATTGGGCGCGCATCGTGGCGTGATCCATTACACGATCGGCCAGCGCAAAGGTCTGGGGATCGGGGGGCTCGGCGAGCCGCTTTATGTGGTGAAACTCGATGCCGAAAACCGTCGGGTCGTAGTCGGGCCAAAAGAGGCGCTCTCGACCCGGGTGATCCCGGTGCGGGAAATCAACTGGCTGGGCGATGCACCCTTTGAGAGCCAGCCGGAATGGCACGTGCTGACCAGGGTGCGTTCGACCCGCGCGCCGCGCCCGGCAATCATCCGTCCGATCTCGGCAACAGAAGCCGAAGTGGAGCTGATTGAACCGGAAGATGGTGTCAGCCCCGGCCAGGCCTGCGTGTTCTACGCGAATGAGGGAAGCCGCATTTATGGCGGCGGCTGGATCTGGCGCGGGCGTTAAACAGAGAGGGGGCGCTGCCCCCTCGGCTCCTGAAGGAGCCTCACCCCCGGGATATTTAGAGACTGATGAAAGAGGTTACCCTTTTCATCTGTCCTTAAATATCCCCGCCGGAGGCATGCGCGTCAGCGCAGTTGCGCGGTATCAACCTGCAAAAAGGTCAGAACCGAGCGCGCGGCGCGCAACCCGGGGCCTTCGCCGCCACGGCCGAGCCGCTCCATTGTCAGGCGCATTGCCGCTTCCTGTCCCTTTGATTTTCCCGAAAGAAGTGCGGCCAGCGCCGGGACGAGCTTTGGCGCGCGGCAATCGCGGCCGATGAATTCGGGCACTGTCCGGGTCCCGGAAACGAGATTGACGAGGGTCACGGTATCGATCCGGATCATCCGCCGCATCAGCCAGAGCGTCAGCGGCGCCATGTCATAGGCGATCACCATAGGGCAATCCTGCGCTGCCAGTTCCAGGCTTACCGTGCCGGATGCGGCCAGTGCGGCATCTGCTGCGGCGAAGGCAGCAGTGCGGGTCGCGACATCGGGGGACCTGAGGATGACCGGCGCAGCGGCCCAATGCGCTACCGCCTCCGAGACAACCGGCATCAGATGGGTCGGCGTTGGCAGGATCACCCGCAGGCCAGCACAGGATGCAGCAAGCCCCGCCACCGTTTCACCAAATGGCGGCAGAAGCCGGCTGACCTCGCCCCGGCGCGATCCGGGCAGAACGGCAAGCAGCGGCGCGTCAGGGGCAATGCCATGCGCAGCACGGAAGGCCACCGCCTCCGCCGTGCTGGCAACCGGCTCAGAGACCACCGGATGGCCCACGAAATCGCAGCTCATCCCGGCGGCTTCCATATAGGGCGGCTCAAAGGGTAAAAGCGCCAGCACATGGTCGATCACCCCCGCCATCTTGGCGGCGCGGCCCGGGCGCCAGGCCCAGACCGAGGGCGCGACATAATGGATCGTGGGGATTTCCGGCGCGGCCTCTTTCACGATCCGCGCCACGCGCAGGCAGAAATCCGGGCTGTCGATGGTGATCAGGGCCGCCGGTCGCTCAGCCAGCACCAGATCGGCGCATTGGCGGATCCGCCGTTTGAGGTGAAAATATTTCGGCAATATCTCGGCAATGCCCATGACCGAGAGCTCTTCCATCGGGAAGGCACTTTCCAGCCCCTCGGCCTGCATGGCCGGGCCGCCGACGCCTTCGAACCGCGCCCCAAGCAGCAGCGCCTTCAGCCCGGCCATCAGCGCGGCCCCGAGCCGGTCGCCCGAGGGCTCTCCGGCAATCAGGATGAATTTCACGCGGGTTCTCCGGGCTGACGCGCCCAGAGGAAAAGCCCTGCCTCCCGCGCCGCCGCCTGCATTGCGGGCAGGTCGAGACAGATCACGCCACCGGCCTCCCAGACAATGCCGCCCAGACCGGCCTGAGCCACCTGAGCCAGGGTGACCGGCCCAAGCGCCGGCAGATCGATACGGCGGTCCTGCAGGGGTTTTGGCGCCTTATAAAGCAGCCCGCGCCCGCGCGGCGCCTCGGGTCGCAGCCCGGCGGGCAAGGCAGCCACGCCTGCGAGCATCGCGTCGGTCCCGGCCAGTGTCTCGGTCGCGAGGCAGAGCCCCTGTTGCACGACACAGCCCTGGCCAACATCGACCCGGCCAAGCGCCTCGGCGATCAGCGCGGCGCGCGCCGCATCCTGACGGTCGCGGGGCTGAACCTCGCCGGCATAAAACGCGGCTTGCGGCACCAGGGCGGGCGCAAGATCGGAGGCGCCGATCACCGAAAATCCGTCTTCCTCGAAGAGCGCGATCACTTCGCGCAACGTCGCGTCATCGCCCTGGGCCAGAGAGGCCATCAGACGCGGCACGATACCCGCGGTGATCGGGTCAAACAGCGCCGGGTCAAGCCGCGGGCGCTGCACGGCACCGGCGAAACAGACGGCGGTGACCCCCGCCTCATGCAAAGCGGCAAAGAACGGGTAGAGGCGTTCGATCCGGAAGGTCAGATCGGGCACCAGCCCTTCGGGGGGAACCCATCCAGCGCGGCCAGAAAGGGGCGTATCGGCGCCGCCTGCGCCAGCGCGGCAGGCAGCGCGCCACGCCCGGCAATGATCGCGACGCTCATTTCGCGCCTTTCGGCGTCAGGAACGACCGGTCGCTGGCCGAGAGGATGAACTCGCTGATCTCGCGCACATGGACGGCGTCGAAATCTTCCGCGAGACGCTCGGCGCGGTCATGGAAGGTACCCTCGCCCTGGGCCAGCATCTGGAAGGCGGCGCGCAGCTGGGTGATTTCGGCCCGGGTGACGCCGCGCCGTTTCAGCCCGACAAGGTTCAGCCCGTCCAGCTCGCCACGCGGGGCCTGGACGAGGCCATAGGGGATCACGTCATTGGTGACCATGGTCACCGCGCCGATGATCGCGCCGCGCCCGATGCGAACAAACTGATGGATGCCGGAAAGGCCGCCGATCACCACATCATCACCGATATGGCAATGTCCGGCGATGGCGACATTATTCGCCATCACCACCCGATTGCCGACAATCGCATCATGGCCGATGTGGACGCCGGTCATCAGCAGACAATCATCGCCAACGCGCGTCACCCCGCCACCGCCTTCGGTGCCGGTGTTCAGCGTGGCGCCTTCGCGGATTCGGCAGCGGGCGCCGACTTCCAGCCGGGTGCGCTCGCCCTTAAATTTCAGGTCCTGCGGCACTTCGCCCACGGATGCGAAGGGCCAGATCGTGGTTTCTTCGCCGATATCGGTCCAGCCGGTAACAACCGCATGGGATTTCAGCTCGACCCCGCGCTGCAATGTGACCTCGGGCCGACCACGCAAAACGGGCCGATAAAGCAATCAGGGCCAATCACGGCGCCGTCATCGATCACGGCAGAAGGGTGGATGACAGCGGTTCCGTGAATGGACATGGATCAGGCCTTTGGCAGGTCGAACATTGCGGTGAATTCAGCCTCACAGGCCAGTTCACCATCGACCGTGGCGCGGCCCGAGAATTTCCACACTTTGCCGCCGCCACGCAGCGCTTTCACATGCAGTTCCAGCACATCGCCGGGCACCACTTTGCGGCGGAATTTCACACCGTCGACGCCCATGAAGAACACTTTCGCATTCTTGTCGACCAGATCCATCGACAGCCCCACCAGCACGCCCGAGGTCTGTGCCATCGCCTCGATGATCATCACACCGGGGAAAATCGGCATGCCCGGGAAATGGCCGGTGAATTGCGGCTCGTTATAGGTGACGCATTTCACGCCGACGCAGGATTCGTTGATCACCACATCGCGGACCTTGTCGATCAGCAGAAACGGGTAACGATGCGGGATAATCCGCTGGATCAGATCCAGATCGGCATTGGTGACGGCCCTGGCTTCCGTATTGGCATCCATCTGGCGCATCCTCCTCCTGTCACATAGGGCTGATATCCGCAGCGGTTTCGCGCGGTTTTCCGACTGCTACCAAGTTGATAGCTGCGGGGCAAGTTCCGGCGAACAGCGCCGGCAAAGAGCGCCCAGGACGCCCGCCCCGGTTCGGCTTTCACGGTGCAGGCGCAGGTGTCCCGGCTGCCGGATCCTGAACCGGCGCAGGCAGGGGGTCTGAACCGCCCTCTGCGCCCTGCCCTTCGCCCTCCCCATCCGCCGGAGCGGCGTCGGGCGCCGGCAGACGCTGATCCATCAGGGCAATCGCGCGCTGCGTCACATCCGCCGAGGAACGCGAAAGAATCAGTACATCATCGCCAATGATCGCCACTGCGCCATATTCATCCAGCAATTCAACCATCAGCGGCACCGAGCGATCGAGAAATACCTTGCGGTCCTCGTCCAGCTTCCGGTTGATCGCGCGCACTTTCGCATCCTGCGACTGGCGGAAGTCCTCGACCCTGGTGTCGAAATCGCGCGCCAGAACCGAGAATGCCTCGGCTGTCATGCCGGCGCGTTTCGCCGTCAGATCACGCTCTTCCTGTTCCAGCGCGGCCTCGATGGCGCGGTTCTCAGCGCTGACTTCGGCAGCCGCCTGTTCCGCCGCCTTCGTTGCGGCCATCCCCCAGGCGGATTTTTCAAAGAGCTCCGCCTGGTTCAGGGTCAAAAGTGCGAAAGTCTCGCCCGCTGCCGTGTCGGGGACGGTCTCTGCCCCACCGGGTGCCGAAAGGGCTTCGGCGTCTTGCGCAAAAGCCACGCCAGCCCAGACCGGCAGCAGTGCCAGACCTGCCAGCATCATCCCCCGGAGCGCCGGCGCCGCCATCTCAGAACTTGGTCGAAACGGTCAGGTCGAAGGACTGCGTTTTATCGTAGTCTTCCTTCTTGAGCGCCTTGGCAAAGTTGAATCGCAGCGGCCCCACCGGCGTATCCCAGAGAACCGAGACACCGACCGCAACACGCGGCTTGAAACTGTCATCGATGGGCCCGGCAAGGCCGGCTTTGTCCGTAAGGCTCCAGACCGAGCCGATATCGAGGAAGGCAGCCCCCATGATGCCATATTCCTCGGGCAGGCCAACCGGGAATTCCGATTCGAACCGCGCCACCGCAAAGACATTGCCGCCGAGTGCATCTTCGAGATCGGTGCCGTCACGCGGGCCGATCCCGTTGGGCTCAAAGCCACGCATCTTGCCGCGCAGGAAGAAGCGGTCGGTCACGCGGGTGCCAGTATCGCCAAGATCCTGGAGATGCCCTGCTTCGAAGATCGCCCGAATCGTGACTTCTTCGTTCCAGATCTTCTGCTCGCCCATGGCGAAAAGCGATGTGGTGAGGAATTTGGTGTCGCCGCCAAGCCCGCCGATATCCTGGCCAAAGCGGAACAACAGGCCGCGCGTCGGATCAAGCCCGGTGATGCGGCTGTCATATTCATAGGTATAGCCGATGGACGACGAGGTCAGCGCGCCGCGGCTGACTTCATCCTTCAGAATCGGCGAACGCAGGGAGATCGGCGTCGGCGGAACGGTACTGTTGTCGTATTCATCCGCGTCGAGATCGAAGATATCGTCCCGGCTGAGCCGGTAACGCAGGCTGAGGCGGGATTGTTCGCCAAGCGGGAAGCCAAGCGAAAGCGAGAAGCCGGCACTGCGGGTGTTGTAAAGCGCATAATCCGAATCGGTCGTACGATAGAACAGGCCGAAGGAAAGGCTAAGATCCCGGCCGAACAGCGAGGGTTCGGTGAAGGAGAAGGACGAGCTTTGATTATCCGACGTGGTTGCGACGCTGGCCGCAATCGATTGTCCGCGGCCAAGGAAGTTCGATTCCGAGAAATTCACTGAGATCCCGGCCCCGGATTCGACCGAATAGCTCAGACCAAAGCCAAGCGAGCCGGTCGGCTGTTCATCGACATCGACATTCACGACCACCTGGTCCGGCGCCGAGCCCGGTTCCGCATTGACCCGTGCATCCGAGAAGAAGCCGAGCGCGCGGATACGCTCCGCCGACTGACGGATCTCGCGCGCGTTGAAGGGGTCGCCTTCAACGCTGCGGAACTGACGGCGGACGACTTCGTCCAGCGTGGTGGCATTGCCTTCGATATCGATACGCTCGACGAAAATCTTTTCGCCACGCACCACCGCGAATTCGATATTGACGCGCTGGTTGCGGTCATCCCGGGTGATACGGGGTTCGACTCGAACGAAATTCAGCCCTTTCTTCAGGGCGAGGTTCTCCATCCGGGCGATGTTGTTGTCGATCAGCGCCGGGCTCCAGGTCTGGCCCGCCCGGATCTTCTGCACCGCCGCGAAATCGTCGGCAGCAACGCCTTCGACCTCGGACACGGTAGAGATCGCGCCGATGGAATATTGCTGACCTTCCCGAATGGTGAAGGTCACGAAGCTTGCATCGCGTTCGCGCGAGACTTCGGCCGATGCGTCAAGCACCTGGAAATCGATATAGCCGCGCGAGCGGTAGAATTCGGTCAGAAGCTGCTTATCGACATCGATCCGTTCCGAGACATAGGTGTCGCGCTGGATGATCTGGCGCAAAAGCCCCGCCTGTTTGGTCTGCAGGACCTGGCGCAGCCGGCGGTCCGAGAAGGCGCGGTTCCCGACAAAGGAAAGCTGCTCGATCTCGACGACTTTGCCCTCGGTGATCTCGAACACCAGGTCGACCCGGTTGCCATCGCGACGGATGACCTTGGGGTTGATGGTCGCGGCGATACGGCCCCGCTGGCGGTAAACCTCAGCCAGGGTTGCGGCATCGGCTTCTGCCGTCGAGGGCGAGAAGACGTGACGCGTCTGTGACTTGACCAGTTTCGCGAGGTCGTCGTCCTTGATGCGCTTATTGCCCTCAAAGCTGATCACATTGATGAAGGGATATTCCTTCACCCTGATCACGAGCGTATTGCCCTGCGGGACGATCTCGACCGTCTCAAAAAGGCCCGAGCCATTGATGCGCTGATAGGCGTCATTCAGCGCCCCGGCCGAAACCTCCTGGCCCCGGCTGATCCCTGCATAAGACAGGATGGTAGAGGCATCGACGCGCTCATTTCCTTCGACCTTCACCGCTGAGAAGGCGAAAACCTGGGCGAAGGCGGGCTTCAGCCAGACCGGCGTCGAGGCCACCGATCCGAGCAGAACCGCAGTCACAAGCGTGACCCCGGCAACCCTTTTGCGGCCACCGGCAATACCACTGGCGCGCTGCTGTTTCCGGATCGAGCTTTTCACCATGACCTGCCACGCGCTCCGCAGTAGAAATTTCCCTGTGTCTGACTAACGACAAAGCTGGCCCTTGTCAAAAGCCTGCGGTCCTTGTGGATAAGTCTGGCAGATATAGTATGTCGCCCCACTGATCGCCGCAGACGAGGCAGGCAACTTAAGGGCAGCACAACCCGCAGGAAGCTGCAGCCAGATCGAATGCATCGATATGCTGAGAAATCGGCAGAAATGCGCGCCCGGACCGGGGGATTCCCGCCGCCATCCCCGCTGCCTGTTCGCCGAAAAAGCGAAAACCCGGCGCAAAAGAGCCGGGTTCAGATCATTTCTCACCAATGGCGCTAAAACACAGAGCAGTCAGCAAGCGGCGGAAATCTGCCTGGCCTCACCACTTGCACCGGCTCAGGGCGTAATTTGCAAGGGCGCCGCATAATAGCCCAGAATGGCGGATCCAAGAAACGCGCCGGCAAGAAGGCCCACGACAATCGTTCCCATGGTGAAAATACGGTCGAAATTGATCCTGGCGAGCAGGACAAGACCCGGGAAAGTGCGTTCAACCATCTGCATAGCATCACCTCTTGTTAGGCAGAGGGATAGGCCGTGAATCTGGCGAGACTATGGCGCAAATCGCGCAAGATCCGGCGGTGCCGGGAAAACCGCCCCGGCCACCGCCGTCAATGTCAGACGCAGGTGACGTCATTCCACAGGGCAAAGGCCATCAGCGACAGAAGCAGTGTCAGCCCCACCGTCATCAGAACCCGCAGCGCCCCGTCCGAGGGCGGTTTGCCCGTCACTGCCTCAAAGGCGTGAAACACAAGATGGCCGCCATCGAGCACCGGAATCGGCAGCAGGTTCAGGATCCCGACCCCCAGCGACAGCACCGCGAGCATGCTCAAAAAGCCCATGGTCCCGGTTTTCGCCGCGTCTCCCATGGTTTCGGCCATGCCGATCACGCCCGACATATTGCAGGTCGAAATCTGCCCGACGATCATATGCCACAGGCCCGAGAAGGTCGTTGTGGTCATATTCCACATCGCGCTGGCGGCGGTTGTGACCGCCTCCCAGACGCCGGCAGGGCGGCTCGCGGGCTCAAAGGTCATGCCGGAAAAAGCACCAAGCAGCCAGCGGCTCTCGAAACCGCCGCCGTCAGCCGCCGCGCGCGGCACATCGCGCGAACGCGGCGTCAGTTCCAGATCGAAGGTACGACCGTCGCGCCAGACCGTCAGCGGCAGGGTGCGGCCATTCGATCCGCGCACGATATCCGCCAGATCCTCAAACGCATTGATCTCCTTGCCATCTGCCCTGACCACCACGTCCCCGGCCTGAAGACCAGCATCAATCGCGGCCGATTTCACCTGCACGCCGCCCATCAGGCCGGGCTGCGGATGCGGCGCCAGCAGCGTCAGTTCCTGACCGTCCCGCTCGACGCGGAATTCCACCTCGGCTGTGCGCGGCAAGGCCCGCATCGCTTCGCCAAAGCTCTTATTGTCCGGTGTAGCCCGCCCGCCAAGCGCGAGAATGACATCGCCCTCCTGCAGCGTCTGCACCCCGGGCACCGGCACCAGCCTGCCCACGATAGGCCGGTCCAGCGATATGCCGTTGAACAATACCGTGCCCAGCAGGATCGCGAAGGTCAGAATGAAATTCGCCACCGGCCCCGCCAGCACGGTCGAAGCCCGCGCCCAGAGCGGTGCACCCGCCATCGTATGGCGGCGCTCAGACGCGCTCAGCCCCGAAGGCACTTCGGACCGGACAGAGGCCGCATCGGCATCACCGAGGAATTTCACATAGCCGCCAAAGGGAATCGCTGCGACCTGCCAGCGCGTGCCGCGCTTATCCACCCGCGACAGCAGCACCGGCCCGAAGCCCAGCGAGAAGACCTCGGCATGTATCCCCGACCAGCGTCCGATGATGTAATGGCCATATTCATGGATCGCCACGATGATCGAAAGCGCAACAATGAAGAAGACGACCGACCAGGCGGCCCCCGTGAGCAATCCGAGGATATCCATAAATCAGCCGTTCCTTATGCCTGTTCGTCTGCTTTTAGTCTGTTTGTCTGCTTTTTCGTCAGACCGCGTATTTCAGACCGCGCGCGCGGGGCAGCGGCGATCTCTGCCGCGCGGATCCTTGCGAGATGGTCCATCGCGAGCACATCCTCAAGAGAGCCTGCGTCTTTGTGAAGGCCGGAATCTGACGAAAGCCTGGTCAAAGTCGCCTCGACCAGCCGCGCCATATCCATGAACCCGATCTTACCCGCGAGGAAAAGATCCAGCGCGATCTCTTTTGCGGCATTGAAGGCGGCCCCGGCAAGGCCGCGGGTCTCCATCACCTCGCGCGCCAGCCGCAGGGCCGGAAAGCGGATCTCGTCGGGCGCCTCGAAACTCAGCCTCGCCAGTTTCGCAAGGTCAAGCCGCGCCACCGGGAGCGCCGCACGCGCGGGCCAGTTCAGCGCATAGCCGATCGGGTGGCGCATATCCGGCACGCCCAGATGCGCCATAACCGCGCCGTCCTGAAAGCCGACCATCGAATGGATGATGCTTTCGCGGTGGATGATCACCTCGATCTGATCGGGCCGGACGCCGAAGAGCTCGCGCGCCTCGATCACCTCAAGCGCCTTGTTGAACATCGAAGCGGAATCGATGGTGATCCGCTGCCCCATCGACCAGTTGGGATGCGCCAGCGCCTCGGCCACGGTCGCGCTCTCCAGCCGCGCCAGCGGCCAGTCACGCAAAGCTCCCCCCGAGGCGGTCAGGATGATGCGGTCAATCGTGTCGGTCTTTTCCCCGGCAAGGGCCTGAAAAATCGCCGAATGTTCGCTGTCGACCGGCAGGATATGCCCGCCGGTCGCGCGCATCCGCCGCATCATCAGCGGTCCGGCGGCGACCAGGCTTTCCTTATTCGCAAGTGCCAGCGTGGCACCGGCCTCAAGCGCGGTAAGGCCCGGAACCAGCCCCGCCGCCCCGATGATCGCATTCACCGTCAGGCTGACAGGGCGCGCAGCGGCCTCGCGGATCGCCTCCGGCCCGGCGGCGGTCGCGATCCCGCTGCCGGCAAGTGCCTCGCGCAGATCCCGCAGCAGCCCGGGTTCAGATGTCACCACGATTTCAGGCCTGAGCGCCCGCGCCTGTTCGGCCAGGAGCGCGATATTGCGCCCGCCAGTCAGCGCGGTGACGGAGAATGTGCCCTCGCCCGCACGGGTCACAAGGTCAATGGTCTGGGTGCCGACCGATCCGGTCGCGCCAAGGATGGATATTTTGCGCAAGACCTTACTCCGTCACGTCAAGCGGCAGGCTGTCCGCCATCGTCGCAACATCGCCGGGCGTCGGCAGGAAATGCAGCCCGAGATTGAGGATCACCGCCAGAACCGAGGCAAAAGCCAGCGCATCGAACCGGTCCAGCAATCCGCCATGGCCCGGGATCAGGTTCGAGGCATCCTTGACCCCTGCCCGCCGTTTGATCGCCGATTCCGCGATATCGCCCAGCTGCCCCGCGAAAGCGATCAGAGGCGAGACCCACAGAACAGCCGCGCCAAAGCCCGCATAATGCCAGAAGCCAAAGCCCACCAGCGCCGCCCCGATCCAGCCCGCCACCGTGCCGGACCAGGTCTTTTTCGGGCTGATCTTCGGCCAGAATTTCGGCCCGCCGAGGATGCGCCCCGCGAAATAGCCCAGCACATCCGAAGCGACCACCACCGACAGGAGCCAGGCGATCGCCACCACGCCATGCGTGTCGCTGCGCAGGATGATTAGCGCCATCGCCGTCATCACGATCACCAGCGCATAGGGGCCGAAGGCCAGAATATCGCGGCGCGGCGTCAGCACCCCGATCAGCGAGGGCAGCAAAAGAAATGGCAACGCCCAGGGCAGCGTGATCCCCATGACCAGAACCACAGCCGTGAGGGCCCCAAGCAGGATCGAGGCATCAAACCCCTGCCCGCGCGTCATCCGCGCCAGCTCCCACATCATCAGCGCCGAAGAGATCACCGCAAGCGCGAGAAACCAGATCCCGCCAAGCCAGATCGCTAACCCTCCGACCGCCAGCATGACAATGGCCGAAAGGATACGCGGCGCCAGATCCCCCCATCTTGCCGGTTTTTCGCCTGCGGATTTTGAGGTCATGGTTTTGCTCCGCCGAACCGGCGCTCCCGATTGCCGAAACGCGAAAGAATCGAGGCCAGTTCGTCCGGCGTGAAATCGGGCCAGAGCGTTTCGGTGAATTCATATTCCGAATAGGCCGCCTGCCAGACGAGAAAATTCGAGGTGCGGGTCTCGCCCGAGGTGCGGATCACCAGATCCGGATCGGGCACATCGCCGGTGTCCAGCGCATGAGAAAACGCGGCATCGGTCAGGTCGGCGGGGTTGAACCGCCCCTCGGCCGCCTCGGTCGCGATCCGGCGCGCGGCGCGCAGGATCTCGTCACGACCGCCGTAATTGATCGCAACGATCAGGTTCAGTCGCGTGAGATGCGCGGTCTTGGCCTCGATCCCCGCCATGAGACGCTGCAGCTTTGGCGCCAGACGCGAGCGGTCGCCGATAAAGCGCAACCGCACGCCTTCGCGCGCAAGGGCTGCCGCCTCGCGCTGGATGAAATGCGCGAAGATCCCCATCAGACCAAGGACTTCCTCGGTCGATCGTTTCCAGTTCTCCGTCGAGAATGCGTAAAGCGTCAGCCAGCGCAGCCCCATATCCGGCGCGGCGCGAACGATTTCACGCACCCGTTCCGCGCCCCGGCGATGCCCGACCAGTCGCGGCCAGCCGCGATTCGTCGCCCAGCGGCCATTGCCGTCCATGATGATCGCAACATGGCGCGCCGCCCCTGCACCTGCCTGCGCCAGATGCGCCTGCGCGGCTGCATCGGGGCCAGATATGGCGGTGCCAGATCCGGAAATGCCAGATCCGGAAATGCCAGACCCCGAAATGCGGGGCCCTGCAGCATCGGGGGTTTTAGCGGCGACCATGCGCGGCTCCTCCCGAAGGATCAGACCTGCATGATCTCCGCCTGTTTGGTCTCAAGCGTCTGGTCGATCAGCTTGATATGCTTGTCGGTCAGCTCCTGGACCTCGTCTTCCCAGAACTTCTGGTCGTCTTCCGAGAGCGAGTTCTTCGTCTTGGCTTTCTTGATCTGATCCATACCGTCACGGCGCAGGTTGCGGATCGCAACCTTGGCATGTTCGGCATAGGAGCCGGCGACTTTCGTCAGTTCGCGGCGGCGTTCCTCGTTCAGCTCGGGGATCGGCAGCATGATGATCGGGCCGTTGGTCTGGGGATTGATGCCCAGACCGGATTCGCGGATCGCCTTTTCCACCTTGTTGATCATGCCCTTGTCCCAGACGTTGATCGTGACCATGCGCGGCTCGGGGACGTTGACGGTGCCAAGCTGGTTGATCGGCGTCATCTGGCCGTAAGCATCCACCATGACCGGCTCCAGCATCGCGCCGGAGGCACGGCCGGTGCGCAGGCTGGCAAATTCGACCCGCAGAGAGGCGATCGCCCCTTCCATGCGGCGAATGAGATCATCGGTGTCGAGCATGAACTCTTCGTTCGACATCTGGCATATTCCTCAGGCTGGCCCGCGAGAGATGCGGGGAAATCTGGTTTCCTATAGGACAAAGATGACCCGGGGTATAGAAGCTTGTGGCATGGAATGCCGCCCGTGACCGGGACCTGCGCGGAAATTCCCTCTGCACCGCTATGGCGCGGGCGGTTTCTCTGCGCCCTCTGTCCTGATGCGCTGCGGCCTGTCCCGGCCTGATGCGCCAGCACAGCCAGCCGACAGGCAGAGCGTCGGTCACGGTGGCGCTGAAACAATGCGTCTGAAGGCCCGGACCCGGCTGAATAACCGGCCAGGAAACGGGCGGCCCCTGACATTCACGTCGAAATATAGGGACCGCCCCGGGTAAATTTACACGAAGACCGAGATATCTCAGCCCTTTGCATTCACCAGCGTATAGGTGCCCTCGCCGGCGAGGATGGTACGGAAGCCGCCCGGCTCGTCAAGCGAGAAGACGATGATCGGCAGATCATTGTCGCGGGCAAGCGCGATGGCGGTTGCATCCATCACGCCGAGATGTTTTTCCAGCGCCTCGTCGTAAGAAACGGTCTCGTAGCGCTTGGCATCCTCGTGTTTTTTCGGGTCTTTGTCATAGACGCCATCCACTTTGGTGCCTTTGAACACCGCCTCGCAGCCCATTTCATTGGCCCGCAAAGTCGCAGCGGTGTCGGTGGTGAAATAGGGGTTGCCGGTGCCGGCGGCGAAGATGCAGACGCGTTTTTTCTCGAGGTGGCGGACGGCACGGCGACGGATATAGGGCTCGCAGACCTGATCCATCGGGATGGCTGAAATCACCCGGGTGAAGACGCCGATCTGTTCCAGCGCCGATTGCATCGCGAGCGCGTTCATCACTGTGGCAAGCATGCCCATGTAATCGGCGGTTGTGCGTTCCATCCCCTGCGCCGAACCGGCGAGGCCGCGGAAGATATTGCCGCCGCCGATCACCATGCAGATCTCGACTCCAAGCTCCTGCACCGCTTTGACTTCCTGGGCGATGCGCGCAACCGTGGGCGGATTGAGGCCGAAGCCCTGGTCGCCCATCAGCGCCTCCCCCGAGATTTTGAGCATCACGCGGGAATATTTCACCGCCGAGGCCGTGACTGGCCCTGGCTTTGTGCTTGCGCTGGACATGGGAATCCCCTGGTCTTGTTCTGATTTTGAAGTTGCGCGCAAAATGGTCGAAAATCGGGCCGGGATCAACCGGGGTTGCGGCGGATCCGCACAGGCGCGAAAGAGAGCGCGAAAGGGCGCGCGGCCCCCATCCCGGCAACGTCGGGATTGACCCGGAATATTTGGATCAAGAGGACATTCAATGCCGGATCTCTCTGCAATTTCAAGGGAGCTGCCTGTGCTGATCGCCGGACCGACGGCGAGCGGAAAATCGGCGCTGGCGCTGGAACTGGCGGCGCGGGACGGGCGGGCGGTGGTGAATGCCGATGCGCTTCAGGTCTATGACTGCTGGCGGGTCCTGTCGGCGCGGCCCTCTCGGGCCGAGGTGGCGGCGGCGCCGCATCTGCTTTACGGCCATATCGGGCGCGATGCGGAATATTCGGTCGGCCACTGGCTGCGCGAGGTCACGGCTTTGCTGGCGCGCCCGGTGGTGATCGTCGGGGGACCGGGCTATATTTCATGGCGCTGACGGAAGGTCTGGCAGAGATGCCGCCGGTGCCGCCCGCGATGCGGGCCGAGGCGGACCGGCTGCGGCTGGAGGAATATCCCGCGATGCTGGCGGGGCTCGACCCCGAGACCGCCGCGCGGATCGACCTGCGCAACCCCGCCCGCGTGCAGCGCGCCTGGGAGGTTTTGCGGGCCACCGGGCGCGGGCTGGCCTTCTGGCAGGCGCAGACGGGCCCGGCACTTTTGCCGCGCGCGCGTAGCGAGGCCCTTGTGATGCAGCCCGGGACTGACTGGCTGAACCACCGCATCGACCGGCGTTTTGATCAGATGATCGGGAACGGGGCGCTGGAAGAGGCGCGCGCCGCGCTGCCGCACTGGGACGCCGCGCGCCCCTGGGCCAAAGCGATCGGGGCGCCGGAGCTTGTTGCTTATCTGCGTGGCGAGGCGAGCCTTGCCGAAGCGATCACTGCGGCAAAAATCGCCAGCCATCAATATGCGAAACGCCAGCGGACCTGGTTTCGCAGCCGGATGCGCGACTGGCAGAGGCTGGCGCTGCCCTGAGGCGCGCCCTGCCCCTTCCAATGTCGCGGCTGGCGTGGCTTGCCAGCGGCTTGCAAAACGTCCACATATTTACCCACAGCTTTCCGTGAGGGCTGTGGATAACTTGACTGAAATGTCATTTTTTTGGTTTCATTTTTGCAGACTTGCCGCTTACCTTTCGCCCATCGGCAGAAAAGATAAGAAGACAATGCAAGACTTTACCGCGATTTCAAACCTCCGGGTCCTCGCCATTCCACGTCTCGCCGCCGCCGGCCGCTGGCGTGTCGAAGCGATGCGCTCGCTGTCTGAATCCTGCCTTTTGTGGTTCACCAAGGGACAGGGCCGTATCACGGTCCAGGGGCAGACGCGCGGCTATACCGCACATAATGTGGTTTTCATTCCGCCGGGCGTTATGCATGGCTTTGATGCCGGCCCTTCGGTTTTCGGCACGGCGGTGTTTTTCGGGCGCAATTGCGGGCTGCCTTTGCCCGCATCACCGCAGCATCTGCGGATCCGCGAGGTCCATGCGCAGCAGGAAATCAACGTCTTGCTTGATTCGATTACGCGCGAGATGAGCTCGGATGTGCCGGCCCATGATCGGGCCACCGGGCATTATCTGGGGCTGCTCGGGGTCTGGCTGGAGCGCCAGGCCGCCCGGGCCGAGCCGGAAGCCACCCGCCCCGATGCCAGCCGCCGGCTGGCGGCGCGCTATTCCAGTCTTCTGGAAAAGGAGTATCGCTCGGGTCTTGGCGTCTCGGATTTCGCGGCAAAGCTGAATGTCACGCCCACCCATCTGTCGCGCTGCTGCAAACAGTCCTGCGGCAAACCGGCCTCAGTTCTGTTGCAGGACCGCCGTATCTTCGAGGCTCAGCGCCTGTTGAGCGAGACGAAGATCCCGGTGGGTCATATCGCAGCCAGCCTTGGCTTTGCCTCGCCGGCCTATTTCACCCGCGCCTTCCACCATATGACCGGCAAATCGCCGACGGCATTCCGCCGCACCGGCTGAGCCTGCGACAACGGACCGACTGGGCGCCGGCGCGGTCAGCCGGCGCACCGTGCCGGGCGTCCCGTGTGGCCGGCAACTGCCATGCGCCAGCTGCTGAACCTGCAATGCGTCTGGCGCAATTCCATGACCTCGATATCGCAAAAGCCCTGAGAATGGTCTGTCAAAAGCATTGACGCGAAAGCGGAAAACATGCGCAATGGACGGACCAGGGAATGAAGCCGGCGGAAAAAATCCGGCCCGCACCGCAGACCCCAACAGCCTGTTTCGCGGCGCGGTTCCTGCGTGGCCAGACAGCTCCGGCCGTTCCGGCATCAGCCCGGACAGGCGCCGGCAGGGTACTGCAGCCGGGAGAGAACGGCACGTCCCGGACCTCGTTTGCGCGACGCTTTCTGCCTCGCGCCCGAGCCTGACAGGGAGATGATGAATGACCCGGAATACCGATACCCGTCTGCACCCCGCCGCAACCATGTATGCCGAAGAGCATCGTGCGGGCCAGCTCAGCCGCCGCGAATTCCTGACCCGCACCACCGCGCTTGGCGTGGCGGCACCGGTCGCCTGGGGGCTCCTGGGGCTGGAAGCCCCGGCCTATGCCGAAGGCGCCCCGACGCCCGGCGGCACGCTCAGGATGTCGATGGAGCTGAAAGCGCTGAAAGACCCGCGCACCTCTGACTGGAGCCAGATCGCCAATTTCATGCGCGGCTGGCTGGAATATCTGGTCGAATACAACAATGACGGCTCGATCCGCGGCATGTTGCTGGAAAGCTGGCAGGCCAATGACGACGCGACCGAATACACGCTGAAGGTGCGTCAGGGCGTAAAATGGTCGAATGGTGACGATTTCACCGCCGAGGACGTCGCGCATAATTTTGCGCGCTGGTGCGATGGCTCGGTCGAAGGCAATTCGATGGCGGCGCGCTGTGTCGGTCTGCGGGACGGCAGCGAGGGCGGCAAGATGCGCGATGGTGCAGTCACCGTGGTTGATGGCTCGACCGTGAAACTGGTGCTGAGCGCCCCCGATATCGCCCTGATCGCGGCTCTGGCCGATTATCCCGGCATGGTCGTTCATAAAAGCTATGAGAATGGTGATCCGACCCAGACGCCGGGCACCGGCCCGTTCAAATATGATAATTTTGAAACCGGCGTGCGTGCCTCGCTGGTGAAATCGGATCAGCCCTGGTGGGGCACCGAGGTTTACGGCGGGCCCTATCTCGACCGGATCGAATATTACGATCTTGGCACCGACCCGGCGGCCGAGGTTGCGGCGGCAGGATCCGGCGAAATTGATGCCACATATCAGTCGGTTGGCGAATTCATCGAAGTGCTCGACGCGATGGGCTGGGATAAATCCGAAGCGGTGACCTCTGCGACGCTGGCGGTCCGGTTCAACCAACTGGCCGAGGAATATAAGGATGTCAGAACCCGCACCGGCCTGATCAAATGCGTCGACAATGCCGTGGTGCTGGAGCTGGGTTATTCCGGCCTCGGGACCGTCGCGGAAAATCACCATGTCTGCCCGATCCACCCGGAATATTACGAATTGCCGCCAGTGATCACCGATCCGGTCGCCGGCAAGGCTCTGGTCACCGAGGCCGGCTATGGTGATTTCGAATTCGAGCTGATTTCGCTTGATGATGCCTGGCAGGCTGCGACCTGCGACGCCATTGCGGCCCAGATCCGCGATGCCGGTCTCAAAATCAAACGGACGGTGTTGCCGGGTTCGACCTTCTGGAATGACTGGACCAAATACCCCTTTTCGGCCACCGAGTGGAATATGCGTCCGCTTGGTGTCCAGGTTCTGTCAGTCGCCTATCGCTCTGGCGAGGCCTGGAACGAATCCGCCTTCTCAAACGCAGAATTCGATGCTGAACTGGGCAAGGCGCTGGCGATTAATGATGCGACCGAGCGCAGCAAGGTCATGAAACGGGTCGAGGAAATCATGCAGGAGCAGGGTGTGCTCGTGCAATCCTACTGGCGCTCGCTCTATCGTCATACTGATCCGAAGGTGAAGGATTGCGGCATCCACGCAACCTTTGAACACCATCATTACAAATGGTGGATCGCCGCCTGATGCGGTTCCCGGGGCAGGCACCGCCCTGCCCCGTTTCCGCCCCGCCCCCCGGGCCCCCAGCCAACAAGCCGCCGCCTTCCCTGACCCGGAAGAGGAGAAGCCATGTTCGCCTTTGTCCTGCGCCGTACCGGCGTGATGTTCCTGACTGTCCTTGCGCTGACCTTCATTGTCTTTTGGCTGACCAATCTGCCGCCCAACCTGGAAAAGCTCGCGAAATCCGAGGCTTCGGTGCGGATGAGCGATGCCGAAGTCGCAAGCTGGCTCGACCGCAACGGCTATGGCACCCCGACGCTGCATCGCTATGGGCAATGGCTGGGTGTTGTGCCGGGCTGGACACGCGAAGAAGAGGGCCGCTTCACCGGCCGCTGCATCACCGGGACGGTGACGACCCCTGATGATATCCCCGCCCGCTGCGGCATTCTCCAGGGTCAATGGGGCTTTTCCACCGTGTTCAAACAGCCGGTGACCGATGTGATCAGACGCGCGCTGTCGATGACCTCCTGGCTGATGCTCTGGGTGATGATTGTGATGGTGCCAACCGCGCTGACCCTTGGCGTGCTCTCGGGGATGCGCGAAGGCTCCTGGACCGACCGCATCCTCTCGGGCTTTGCCATCGTGACCACGGCGACGCCGGAATATGTTTCGGGCGTGATCTTCATCGTGGTCTTTGCCTCGGCCACGGTCGGCATCTCGCCCGTGCTGGCGGAAATGGGCTGGATCGAGGGCAAGACCCTCTTCCAGGGCACCGCCACCAGCGCCATGGACAGGATCACGTTCTGGAATTTCGCCCTGCCGGTGATGACCATCGCGCTTTACGGCATCGGCTATATCGCCCGCATGACCCGCGCCTCGATGACCGAGGTGATGAGCCAGCAATATATCCGCACCGCGCGGCTGAAGGGCGTCAGCTTTGCCCAGGTGGTGATGAAACACGCGCTGAGAAACGCCCTGATCGCGCCGTTCACTGTGATCATGCTGCAATTCCCCTGGCTGTTGAACGGCGTGGTGATTGTCGAAACCCTGTTCAATTACAAAGGCTTCGGCTGGACGCTGGTGCAGGCGGCGGGGAATAACGACATCCCGCTTCTGCTGGGCTGTTCCGTTGTCGCGGTGGTCCTGGTGCTTATCACGCAGCTGATCTCGGACATCGGTTATGTCTTCCTCAACCCCCGCATCCGGCTGAGTTGAGGAGAGACAGATGCAAGACCTCTCCTGGCTCCAGATCGCCCTGAAATCCGCCCTGGCATTCGCCCCGGTCTGGATCGCCCTGATCGCCACATTCATCCTGTCGATCCGGTACCGCCGCCGCCTCGGCCTTTACGGCAAGCTCTTCGATTCCACCGTGGGCATGATTGGCTTTGCCGTGGTGATGTTCTGGATCTTCACCGCGCTTTTTGCCGATCTGATCATCACGCATGATCCGCTCGTGCAACTCTCTGGGATGAAAAACAAGCTCCCCGGCACGGCGCTGGCCAACGCGGCCGAAGGGGTCTATCCTTGGTATCTGCTCGGCGGCGACAACCTTGCCCGTGACGTGTTTTCGCGCATGGTGATGGGCGCGCGCGAGGTGCTGAAGATTGCCCCCGCCGCCACGGTCTTTGCCTTCATGGTCGGGATCACACTGGGCCTGCCCGCCGGCTATTTTGCGGGCAAGTTCGACACATTCCTCTCCTTCATCGCCAATCTCGTGCTGGCTTTCCCGGTGATCCTGCTCTTCTACCTGCTGGTCACGCCCGAGATCATCGAGACCGGCATCCCGATTTATTTTGCCGCAGCGCTCTTTCTCTTCCCGGTGATCTTTTTCACCATCCTCTTCAATTCGCGCTTCCATATTCTGCCTGCGCGCCGCAACCTCTATGTCGGCCTGACGCTGATCATCGGGCTCTGGGCCTGGGCGGGGCTCGCCTTCAACAAAGACCCGACCGGCCTCTTCTCGATGAGCCCCAATATGCTCAATGTCTTTGTCTCGGTGGTTTTCGTAAACTCGCCCGGTGTCTTTCGCATCGTCCGTGGTCTCACCATGGACATCAAAGCCCGCGACTATGTCGCCGCCGGCCAGACCCGCGGCGAGGGCCCCTGGTATATCATGCTGTGGGAAATCCTCCCCAATGCGCGCGGCCCCCTGATTGTCGATTTCTGCCTCCGGATCGGCTATACCACCATCCTCCTCGGCACGCTCGGCTTCTTCGGCCTCGGCGTCTCGCCCGAAAGCCCCGACTGGGGCTCCACCATCGACGATGGCCGCCGCCTCCTCGCGATCTTCCCCCATGCCGCCCTCGTCCCCGCCATTGCCCTGATGAGCCTCGTCCTCGGCCTCAACCTCCTCGCCGACGGCCTTCGCGAAGAAAGCCTGAAAGACTGATTTCATCTGTCCTTAAATATCCCGGGGTCCGGGGCAGCGCCCCGGCCACCAGCCAAAGGAAACCCATATGACCTCGAAGCCGAGCACCTGGGATCCCACACAGCCAATTCTCGAGATCGAAAACCTCTCGATCACCTTCTTCACCCGGCTCCGACAGATCCCGGCGGTGATGGATTTCTCCTGCAAGGTGATGGCGGGCGAATCCATGGGCCTCGTCGGCGAATCTGGTTGCGGCAAATCCACCGTCGCGCTGGCTGTGATGCGCGATCTCGGGAAGAACGGCAAAATCACCGCCGGGCGCATCCTTTTCAAGGGCCAGGACCTCACCACCATGGGCGAGGAGCAATTGCGCCGCATACGTGGCTCTGAGATCGCAATGATCTACCAGGAGCCAATGGCCTCGCTCAACCCCGCGATGAAGATCGGCGCACAACTTGCCGAAGTCCCGATGATCCATCGTGGCATGTCGCGATCTGAAGCCTGGGCGCTTGCCCGTCAGATCGTTGCCGATGTAAGGCTGCCCGATCCGGACCGGATGCTGAATTCCTATCCGCATCAGCTTTCGGGCGGCCAGCAGCAGCGCATCGTCATCGCCATGGCGCTGATGGCGAAACCCGCGCTCCTGATCCTCGATGAACCGACCACTGCGCTTGATGTCACCGTCGAGGCCGGCATTGTCGCCCTGGTAAAGGAACTGGGCGAGAAATACGGCACTTCGATGCTGTTCATCTCGCATAATCTCGGCCTGATCCTCGATGTCTGCGACCGGCTTTGCGTGATGTATTCCGGCGAGGCGGTCGAGACCGGCAATGTCACCGAGGTCTTCACCGAAATGCGCCATCCCTATACCCAGGCTCTCTTCCGGGCGATCCCGTTGCCCGGCGCAGACAAAAACGCCCGCCCGCTGATCTCGATCCCCGGGAATTTTCCGTTGCCGCATGAACGCCCCCAGGGCTGCAATTTCGGCCCGCGCTGCGTGTATTTCGAAGCCGGGCGCTGCAATGCCGGCGACATCGCGATGGCGCCGGTTCCCGGCGGCGAGCGCCACGCGACGCGTTGCCTGAAATGGCAGGAAATCGACTGGCACGCGCCGCCCAGGGCGGCCAAAGCCCGCGAAAAACTGCCGCCGGGCGAGATCGTTCTGAAAATGGATGATCTGAGGAAATATTACCAGGTTTCCTCGGGGGCCTTCGGCGGCGGCCTGACCAAAGTCGTCAAGGCCAATGAGACGCTGAGCTTCGAGGCCCGGAAAGGCGAGACCCTTGCAATCGTTGGGGAATCGGGTTGCGGCAAATCCACCTTCGCCAGGGTTCTGATGGGGCTGGAGACCGCAACTTCGGGCAAGATCATGCTGTTTGATGAAAACGTGCAATCCACGCCGATCCAGAAACGCGGCGCGGATACGGTGTCAAAGTTGCAGATGGTGTTCCAGAACCCGTTCGACACGCTGAACCCCTCGATGACGGTCGGGCGCCAGATCATCCGCGCGCTGGAGGTCTTCCGCTACGGCGACAGTGACGCCGCGCGTCAGGCCCGGATGCTCGAGCTTCTTGACCTTGTGAAACTGCCGCGCGCCTTTGCCGAACGGATGCCGCGCCAGCTGTCGGGCGGACAAAAACAGCGCGTCGGCATTGCGCGCGCCTTCGCGGGTGGCGCGAAAGTGGTGGTCGCGGATGAGCCGGTCTCGGCGCTGGATGTCTCGGTCCAGGCGGCGGTCACCGATCTGCTGATGGATATCCAGCGCGAGAATGGCACGACGCTTTTGTTCATCAGCCATGATCTTTCCATCGTGCGCTATCTCAGCGACCGGGTGATGGTGATGTATCTTGGGCATGTGGTCGAGATGGGCACGACTGAACAGGTTTTTGCCCCGCCCTATCACCCCTATACCGAGGCGCTTTTATCCGCAGTCCCGATCGCCGATCCGACGGTGACGCGCAAACATATCGTGCTGGACGGCGAGATCCCCTCTGCGATGAACCCGCCGCCGGGCTGTCCGTTCCAGACGCGCTGCCGCTGGAAATCCCAGGTCGGGGGCGGGCTCTGTGATCGCGTGATGCCGCCGGTTGTTCAGCTGGCCGGCGGGCATCAGATCAAATGCCACCTTTCGCCGGCGCAATTTGCCGCGATGGAGCCGGTGATCCGCATCGCGGCCCAGTGATCCGCCAGTGGCTTAACGGGTGGCTTAACGGGTGACGTCCCGCGCCAGCCGTTCGGCATTGGCTTTTGTGCGGCGGCGCACCGGGCGCAAAGCGGCCTCGGCCATCGTCGCGGGCGAGGCCCCCTTCATCGCGGCCTTCATCACCGCGATCTGCGCTTCTTGCAGGGCTGCGATCTTTTCCGACACCATCCGCGCATTCTCGCCCGGTGAAACCGGCCACATCCCCATCATCCCGGCCATTCGCATCGCGATCACCGCCTGTGCCTCGGCCATCATGACCGAAGATCGCAGGCCAAGGCGCATGAGCTGGGCCGCGCTGGGGGCAGGAATGGAAACATGACTGAGACCTTTGACGCGCCCGCCGGGCGGAGATGAACTGTCTTCTCGAAGAGGGGCAACTTAGGCGAAAGATTTCCACAGGCAAGTTAACAAATGACAACGCCGGCGGGATTCAGGCAAGCCCCGCCGGCGATTGTCTCAGTTTTGCTTCAGGTGCCGTAACGTCACCGTCTTTTGGCCCTGCGATCAGATGACCTTATCCGATGCTCTGGCCATCAGCCGCATAGGTCACCCGCCCGCCGCAAATGGTCAGCGCGACCTGGACTTTTCCGATCTGATCGGGTGCGACCTGTTCCAGATCTTCCTGCAAGAGCACCAGATCCGCCGCAAGGCCGGGTTTCAGCCGACCGGTGATATGATCTGTATGCGCCGCCCAGGCGCCGCCCGCCGTATAGGCGTAAAGGCTTTCCTCAAGGCTCAGGCGCTCATCGGTGCAGGCATCGCTGTATGGCAGCCGCGTCACCGCCGCCTGGACCGAACGCAGCACCGCCACATCGGTCACCGCCCAGTCCGAGGCATAGGCAACGGGCGCGCCATGATCGGCCAGCGTCTTGTGCAGATAGGCATCCGGCCAGCGCGCTTGCCCGATATTGGTCAGCGTCGGCTCCATCCCGAAATCCATCGCGCCCGGCGGATGCGAGGGCTGCAGGCTCGCAACAATCCCAAGCGCACCGACACGCGGTACATCGGCGCGGTCGATCAGTTCGATATGTTCGATCCGGTGACGCGAGTCGCGTTTGCCATTCTGGATCTGCGCGGTTTCATAGCCATCAATCGTGGTCCGCACGGCCCCGTCACCGATGGCATGAACCGCGATCTGCAGGCCGCGGCGGTCGATCTCGGCGGCCAGCGGGTTGAACTGATCCGGCGGGAAAAGCGCGACCGATTTATGGCCGGGCTTTGTCGGATAATCGTTCAGCATAAAGGCGGTATAGCTGTCGAGGACACCATCCATGAACATTTTCACAAAGCCCGAGCTGAGCCATTCATCATTGAAGCTCTCGGTCATCTCGACGGCGCGGTCCAGCTCGGAATGGTCCATACTGGGTTTGTAATGGAAGGGCACTTTGACCCGCGCCAGCAGCCGGCCTTCTTCCTGCAATTCGCGCAGGCATTCCAGCGTGTAGCGGTTGCCATCCATCATCACCATCGAGGTGATGCCATATTGCGCGCAATGGATCTGGCCGCGCTCGAACATATCCTTGTCCAGATCGCGCTCGGCCTGGCTCGGATTGACCGGCTCGCCCCCGGTCGCGATGCCCAGATTAAGCCGCCCGCGTCCGGCCAGATCAACCACCCGGCCAAAGGCTTCGAATTCCAGAAGCTCGCCGGTGGCGAGCCCGTCCGCCCCCATCACCACCTCATGGCCGGGCGAGCATTCCAGCCCGTTCAGCGTGCCGGAAAGCTCCAGCGCAAGGGTATTGGCCCAGATCGTGTGATGGTCATGCGAGGTCATCGCGATCGGGCGATCGGCGATGATACTGTCGAGGATATGGCGGTTGGCTCCGCCTTCAATAAGGCCATAATCGGCGCCCTGCGCCATGAGGAAGGGCAGATCCGGATTGGCCGCCGCATAGCCAAGAAAGGCCTCGCGCAGCTGGTCAATGCCATGCACATGAGTCAGTTGCAGATCGCTCAGCTCGGATCCGCCAAGCCCCAGATGCAGATGGCTTTCAACAAAGCCCGGCAGGAGCATCCGCCCGCCCGCATCCACCACTTTCGTGGCCGCCCCCTTCAGCGCGGTGATATCGGCATTGGAGCCCACGGCGAGGATGCGCCCCGCGGCAATCGCCACGGCCTCGGCCCGGGGCATGTCGGGATCCATGGTCAGGGCCTTGGCATTGATGAAAATCAGGTCGGCGGGCATATCTCAGGCTCCATTCGGCAGAAAGGCGGCCCGAAGCGGGCCGCCCTGGATTTTACAAAGCGGCGCTGCCGCTTATTTCATCAGCTCAGTCCAGATCGCGGTCATATATTCCTGCGCCTTGGGCGGGCAGCGTTGCAGGAAGTGACCGGCGGCTTTCGAGGCTTCCGGGATCTCAATCTCCGGGGCGCCCTTCATCTCTTCGGGCATGAATGGCTCAGAGCCGGTGATGCCATTGGCATATTTGGCATGGGTCGAGATCAGCGCGGCGTTTTCCGGCTCCATGATGAAGTTCAGGAATTTATACGCACCTTCTGGGTTTTTGGCATCCGAGAGGATCGCCACCGAATCCATGAACAGCGGATAGCCTTCTTTCGGGTAACCGAAATGCACATCGGGGTTATTGATGCGCGAGCGCAGGGCCGCCCCGTTCCAGTAAACGGTCGCCGCCCAGTCATTGCTCGACATCTTCTCGGTGGCGCCATAATCCATCGAAATCCAGTCGGGCTTGGCTGCGATCAGCGCGTCACGGGCCTTTTTCAGCACTTCGGTGTCTTCGGTGCAGGGCTCGCCGCCGACATACCACACCGCCATATAGACGATATCGTTCATCTCCGGCGTCACATTGATCTTGCCCTTCAGCTCATCCGGCACGTCCAGCCAGATCGCCGAAGTGTTGATGTCGCCGCTATAGACCGATTTGTTGACCATGATCCCGGTCGATCCCCACTGCCAGGGAATGGTATGGGCGCGGCCCGGATCCCAGGACACATCGCGCCATTCCGGGGCGATATTGCCGATATTGGGCAGTTTCGAATGGTCAAGCTCCGCCACCAGCCCCTCTTCGACGAAAATCGGCACGTAATTGGCCGAAGGCACCACCATGTCGAAGCCATGGCCGCCGGCGCGGATCTTTGCCAGGGCGGTGTCGTTTGAATCGTAATCGGTGACGATAACCTTGATGCCGGTCTCTGCCTCGAACTTCCGCAGCAGCTCGGCACTGGTATAATCGCCCCAGTTGTAAAGCTGCAGCACTTTGTCATCGGCGCTGGCCATGGCGGCAGTGGCGCAGAGAATGGCCACCGTGCTGAGGAATTTCTTCATATCCGTCTCCCTGTGAAACTTTGGACAAGAACCATTCGGTTCAGTTTTTCTTGCGGTTGATAAGTGAGAACCCGACCAGCAGCAGCACCGTCAGCACCAGAAGCCCGGTCGAGATCGCATTGACCTCGGGCGTCAGCGTCCGGCGCAGCTGGCCGAGCATATAGGTCGGCAGCGTATCCTGGCCTGCGGATTTCACAAACTCGGTAATCACCACATCATCGAGGCTGATGACGAAGGCAAGCATCGCGCCGGCGGCGATCCCGGGGGACAGAAGCGGCAGCGTGACAAAGCGGAAGGTCTGCCAGGGATTGGCGTAAAGATCCGCCGCCGCCGATTCCAGCGAGAGATCCATCCCTTCCAGCCTTGCCCGGATCGGCAGATAGGCAAAGGGCACACAAAAGGCCGAATGCGCGAGGATCAGATACCAGAGGCCCTGATAGCCGGTCCAGGCCTTGATCACCCCGAAGACGATCAAAAGCGCCACTGCGGTCACGATCTCGGGCACCATCAGCGGCTGGTTGATAAAGGCATAGATCGCCGTCTGGCCACGAAACGCGCGGCGCCTGGTGGTTGCGAGGGCGGCCATGGTCGCCACGACCGTCGCGATGAAACTGGCCGAAACCGCAATCTGCAGCGAGCGCAGCGCGGCGGCCTGTACGACATCATTCTCCCAGGCCTCGATATACCAGCGCCAGGAAAAGCCCTGCCAGACCGAAAGCGTGGTGCCGGCATTGAAGGAATAGAAGACCAGCGTGCAGATCGGCAGATAGAGCGCGATAAAGACCAGGATGGCGACAGTGGCGAAACCGGGCAGGCGCGAGACTTCAAAGCTTTTATCAGCCATGGCTCTTGCCCCCTTTGGTCGCGGCGCGGACATAGAAGATCATCGCCAGCATCACGATCAGCAAAAGCGTCATGGAAAGCGCCGCGCCGAGCGGCCAGTTCCGGCCCTGGCCGAATTGCAGCTCGATGAAATTGCCGATCATCATATTCTTGCCGCCCCCCAGCACGCGCGGCGTGACATAGGCTCCAAGCGAGGGGATGAAGACAAGGATCGAGCCTGCAATGATACCAGGCTTCACGATCGGCAGCACGACATGGCGCAGTACCTGAAGGCGCGAGGCGTAAAGGTCATAGCCCGCTTCCAAAAGCCGCATATCGAAGCGGTCGATGGCCGCAAACAGCGGCAGCACCATCAGCGGCAGATAGACATAGGCCATGCCGATCAGCACGGCGGTATCGGTGTTCATGATGCGGAGCGGCTCGGAAATCAGCCCGATCCCCAGCAGGATCTTGTTCAGAAGCCCCTCATTGCGGATGATCTCGGTGATCGCGAAGGTGCGGATCAGCAGATTGGTCCAGAAGGGAATGGTGATCAGGAACAGCCAGAGCGCGCGCTCTTTCAGCGGGCGTGTGGCAATGAACCAGGCTGTGGGAAAGCCAAGCACAAAGGTGATCAGCGTGGTCAGGATCGAGATTTTCACCGAACGCCAGAAGATCGTCAGATGCGCATCGGCCAGCACCAGATTGCCATCATCAAAGATGTCGCGGGTGTAAAGAACCCCAACCCAGGCCTCGGTCGAGAAGTCCCACACCACGCCGCCGGTCGGGCCAGCCGTGAGGAAGGAATAGATCAGCACAATCAGCAAGGGCCCTGCCGCCGCGCAGAACAAAAGGATCAGCGCCGGGGCCGAAAGCGCCCAGGCATTGCGGGTCGAGCTTGCGGCCTGAAGGCGCTCGGCCGCGCTCGCGCCATGTGTCCGGGCCATCGCTCAGTCCTCCAGCATGAGGACAGAGCCCGGCGCGAACCGGATCCCCACCTTCGCCCCTGCCCGATCAGCGCCTCGCCGGTGACGCCCGATTGTACGCAGGCCTCGATCCCGGTCCCGTCGGGCAGCACGATCTGGTAATTCATATCAGTGCCAAAATAGACCGAGCCCCGCACCTCGGCCGGGATCGCGCCCTGCGCCTCCGGCGGGGTGATCTCGACATGTTCGGGCCGCACCGCAAGCGTGATCTGCCCGCCTTTGCCGCCGGTATCGACCGCAATCACCTCACCCGAAGCGAGCTTCGCCCCGCCTGGCACGCCGGTTGCGGTCAGGAAATTCGTCTCGCCGATGAAGGAGGCGACAAAGCGGTTACGGGGATTTGTGTAGATCTCGCGCGGGGCGCCAAGCTGCTGGATCCTGCCCGCCGACATGACCGCGATGCGGTCCGACATGGTCAGCGCCTCTTCCTGGTCATGGGTGACGAAGACAAAGGTGATGCCGGTCTCGGTCTGGAGCCGTTTCAGCTCGACCTGCATCTCCTTGCGCAGCTTAAGGTCAAGCGCCGAAAGCGGTTCATCAAGAAGCAGAACCTTGGGCCGCGGCGCCAGTGCCCGCGCCAGCGCCACCCGCTGCTGCTGGCCCCCCGAAAGCTGGCTGGTCTTGCGCCCTGCCATTGCCTCGAGCCGGACCAGCGCCAGCATTTCCTGGACCGTCCGGTCGACCTCGGCCTTTGCGATGCCCTTCATCTTCAGACCAAAACCGATATTTTCGGCCACGCTCAGATGCGGGAACAGAGCATAGGACTGGAAGACCGTATTCACCGCCCGCCTGTTCGGGGCTGGCCGGTCACATCCTGGCCATCGATCAGGATCTGCCCGGCGCTTGGCATCTCAAACCCCGCGATCAGGCGCAAAAGCGTGGTCTTGCCACAGCCCGATGGCCCGAGAAGCGTAAAGAATTCGCCGGTTCTGATTTCGCAGGACACATTGTCCAGCGCCCTGACCACGGTTTCGCCCTGACCGAACGCCTTGGTCACATCTTTCGCCATAATGGCAGCAGTAACAGCCAAAAGATCACCCCTGTGGTGTGGTTCTCAGTCTTATTATATTTTGATCATATTGCGGGTACCCAATACGATTGAGCAAGAGAAATCGCCGCCCCTGCTGCAATTTCATCTTTCCGCCGCATGATCAAAGACCAGAGCTGTCTGAAAATCGGGCAATAGCACAATCCGAAACTGATCTCTTCCGGGGAGCCGGTCACTCAGAAAGGCTCCGCCCCCACAACCCGGGTAAAGTGGATCCGTGCGCTCGCAGTAAAATATTTTATTTTCATATACTTAATTAAATTAATCCAGCGCTGCCTCCGGCTTTGATCCCGATCATGGCGCCCTGCCCGCGCCTGGCCCCAGACTGGCCCTGCGCGAACGCCAGCTCAACCTTCAGGAGCAAGCATGAAACCAATCCTCCTCTCCCTCCTCGTCCCGGCGATTTTGTCCGGGACGGCGGCTTCTGCAGATACATTGCGCGATCTCGCGCTGGAAACCTTCAGAGCCTTGCCCTCGACGGTCCCCGCCATCAAAAGCAATCCCTCGACCCCGGCGAAGCTCGATCTGGGCAAAGCGCTGTTTTTCGATCCGCGTCTCTCGGCCTCGGGCGTGTTCAGTTGCTACAGCTGCCATAACCTGACCACCGGCGGGGATGACAATATGGAAACCTCGGTCGGTCATGGCTGGCAAAAAGGGCCACGCAATGCGCCCACGGTGCTGAATGCGGTGCTTAATGAGGCGCAGTTCTGGGACGGGCGTGCCGATGACCTCGCAGCCCAGGCCAAGGGGCCGGTCCAGGCCGGCGTCGAGATGGCCAATACGCCCGCCAATGTCATCGCCACGCTGGGGTCTATGCCGCAATATGTGACCTGGTTCGGCGCGGCTTTTCCTGATGATGCCGAGCCGCTGAGCTTTGACAATATGGCCAAAGCGATCGAGGTGTTCGAGGCGACCCTGATCACGCCCGCGCCCTTTGATGCCTGGCTCAATGGCGATGATGCGGCGATGACGGCGGATCAGCTGGCCGGCTTGCAGCTTTTCATGGAGAAGGGCTGTGCGTCCTGCCATTCGGGCGTCAATGTCGGCGGGCATGGCTATTACCCGTTCGGCCTGATCGAAAAGCCCGGGGCCGAAATCCTGCCCCCCGATGACAAGGGACGCTTCGCGGTCACTGCGACGGTGGATGACGAATATGTCTTCCGCGCCGCCCCCTTGCGCAACATCGCTTTGACCGCGCCCTATTTCCATTCCGGCAAGGTCTGGGATCTGCGCGTGGCGGTCGAGATCATGGCCGAAAGCCAGCTTGGCGAAGCGCTGCACCCCGAGGAGACCACGCAGATCGTGGCCTTTCTCGACAGTCTGACCGGCACCATGCCCCAGGTGGTGCTGCCGGTCCTGCCGGCGGAAACCGCAACCACGCCGCATCCCTTGACGGCGATCCTGCCATAAGACAGATCAGGGCGGATCCCCGGATCCGCCCTTCCCGGATCCCCCCGGCGCGAGACGGCGCTCGAACAGGGCGAAAACCACCGGGGCCGCGACAATGATCGCGATGATCCTGACCACGTGATGCAGCGCGACAAAGGCAACATCGGCATGGATCGCCAGCGCGATCAGCCCCATCTCGGTCAGCCCGCCCGGGGCAAGTGCGAGCATGGCCTGTTCCGGGCTGGTGCCGGACAGGATGCGCATCAGATGGCTGAAGCCAAGGGCAACGCCCAAAACCAGCACGGTTGATCCGATGCTAAGCGCCCCGGCCTTGCGCAGTTCCGAAAGTGGCACGCCGCGAAAGCGGCAGCCCAGCACGGTCCCAAGGATCACCTGGGCCGCATTGACCAGAACCGCGGGCGGCGCGGCTTCGGAAATCCCGCTCAGATGCAGCGCCGCCGAAAGCGCCATTGGTCCGAGAAAGGTCGGCGCCGGCCAGTTCAGCGCGCGTCCGGTCAGGCTCCCGAATATGGCGGCGGCCAGCAAAAGCCCGGCCTCCCGCCATTCCGGCAGAGCCGCGCCACTTGCCGCCCCCGCACCGACATCATGGCCCATGATGACCCGAAACCACAACGCAATCAGCGAGATGGTCACGACGATCCTGAGACTGTGGGCAAGGATAACGGGCTCGGGCTTGCCACCTTTGGCCTCGGCCAACTCGATCATCTCGGCCAGCCCGCCCGGCATCCCGGCAAAGAAAGAGGTGCGCCAGTCATAGCCGCCGGCATAGCGATACCAGGGCACAATGATCAGGCCGACGACCAGCAGATAGACCAGCAAAAGCGACAGCGTCCCGATCCAGGTGACCATATGGCCCAGCACTTCGGGGGCGAAACGAGAGCCCAGCAGCACGCCGATCACCGCCACGACCGCAGGGCGGATGGCATTGGGCCCCTGGATCCGCAGCCCGGCGACCGAGGCGATCATGGTGGCAAAAAGCGCGCCAAGCATCCAGGGCAGCGGGAGGCCAAGCCCCCAGGCGACCAGGCCTCCGGCAGTACCGAGACCGAGCGCGGGCAGATAGGACAGGAGGGAGGTCAAGGATCAGGTCCGAAATCAGAGCAGGTTGCGGCCCGGCGGCATCGCCGCATCACAGGTGCCGGGCGCCCGCCCATTTTGCCGATCCCGCCGCCAGTGTCGAGAGCAGTCATGACGGAACGGAGCGCGCGGCCCGCCTCGCCCGTGTTGTCGCACCGGTGTTGTCCTGACGGCCTCGTCTGGCCGACCCTGGCTGGGGCGCTGCCCCGGCCCGCCGGTCTCCCGCAGCGCTTACCCCCGGCGGACCGCCGCGACGGCGTCGCGCAGTTCCGCGATTTCGGTAACGCGTGGAAAGAGGTTCAGCCCGACCAGATAGGCCGGCGTGCCGGGCAGGCCGAAGAAATCAGCCTCGGCCATGGTACGGTCAATCAGCGCAACCCATTTGTCGCGTTCGCGCTCAAAGCTCGCGATGGCGGCCTCCGGATCCAGACCGGCGTCGCGTACCGCCGCATCCATCCGCAATGCATCGACCCGGCGTCCTTTTCCGGCCATCAGCGCGGCATTCACCTCCGCATAGCGGCCAAGTGCCACCGAGCCGAGGCCAAGCTGCACACCGCGCACGGAGGCCTCGCCAAAGATCGGCCAGTCTTTCATCACCAGACGGATATCGCCGTCAGAGCGCACATAATCCAGCAGGGCCGGATGCGAGTCGCGGCAGAAAGGGCACTGGTAATCAAAGTATTCCACGATGGTCACCGAGCCATCGGGATTGCCCAGCACCGGCTGATCAGGGTCATGCGTCAGCTCGCGCGGGGCCGCACCCGGCAGCATCTCTTCGGCCCGGACGGGAAATGCCGCCCCCGCCAGCATGATTGCTCCAAGCGAGCTCCCGAGAGAGCCCCTGATCAGATCGCGTCTTTTCATCACTGTCTCAGTTCAGGCTGCTGGTATAGGGGCTTTCAGGGAAGCCGGTCGGGTAGCCATAGGCCGGATCCGCCGTCGCAGGCTGGCTGGCCGGCTGGTTGAACGAGGCACCGCTATAGGGCGTGGTTGCGGGCACATAGGACCCGAAGGCACTGGCGCTCTGGTCCGGGTTCAGCACAAGCACCTTGCCGCCTTTGACATAGTTCGCCGCCAGGTGAATGGCGTCCTGGTTGTACATGCGGATACAGCCCGCCGAAGTGGCATGGCCGATCGAGGCGACCTCATTGGTGCCATGGATGCGGTAATAGGTGTCGCGCCCGCCCCGGAAGAGATAGATCGCCCGCGCGCCCAGCGGATTTTGCGGCCCGCCCGGCAACCCGTCGGCATAGGCGGCATACATATCCGGGCGCTCGCGGATCATATTGTCGGTCGGCCGCCAGCTCGGCCAGACCCGGTCATATTGCGCGACCGCCGCGCCCTCGAAGGACCGGCCCTGATCGCCCACCGCCACACGGTAGCGCAGCGCGCGATTGCCGCCCCGGATCAGATAAAGATAGCGCTGCCAGGGATCGACGATGATCGCGCCGGGGGATTCGGTGATCGCAAGATCCACCTCGGTGCGGGTGTTTTCGGCAATCAGATAGCGCGGGTTTACGGCCGGGATATGGAACCCGTTATCCTCGAGCTCGCCATACATCGCGAGGATTTCCGGAGGGACATTGGCGGCAGGATCAGGTTGCGACCCGGAGTCGGGCACCTTTGGCGCACAGGCCGATACCAGCCCCGAAAGGGTCATCAGAAGAGCCGCACGACGACTGACCACAACGCTCATAAAACTGTCCTTTCCCGCCGGCGGGAAGGAGCAGACACGCCCCGGATCTGGCAGGATCGCGGGATGCTTGCCGCCGGCTTTGCACACCTCCGCCGTGGCGCGATGCCGGAGCACCGCCCACGAGGAACCAATCCGGCCATGCGCCATGATCCGAAGGGCCTGGTCAAGCCCCGCCGTCACACAGCTGCGCGAGAAAGTGAAATACCGCCAAAGACTGGCATGGCTTGCGCCGATTCCGCGTTGAACCGCCGCGCGATCCAGGTCCCGGGAGCCGCTTAACCTATGGTCGGGCCGCAGATCCAGATCATGTATACCCGGACCCGCGCTGGTTTGCACGGCGGTCGGGATCGCTGTTCAGCCCCCGATTCCACTGAGAAGAATCGCCGCTGCCAGCAAGACCGTCGCGGCGACACAGATCAGAATGCCGTCGCCGGGGCCCGCGGTCGCCTGCGCGTTTTCGTCACTCTCCTGTGCTGCCCCGCCTGTCACCACTGCGCCCTGCACCACCCTGTCTTCACCTGCCAGTATCGCCAGCACGCCCGGATCAAAGCCATTATAGATCATCTGTCTCTCCGTTCTCTGGATGCCCGTGGTTCGCCGGATGCCCGTATCCGAGGCCGGATCACGGCTGATTTTCGGGCAACAGCATCGCCGTCGCATTCCGGTTGTGTGTCGCGCCCCTGCGACCGGTGCCCTGCCTCAGCGGGCGGGTTCCTCAACCAGCCGGCCGTCATAGGCATGTGCCGGTGTGGCGGAGAGGAAGCCGAGCGAATCTTTCGGCGTCAGGGTCAGCGCCAGCACAGCCGCCATCGCGAGGCTTGCCAGCAGGACCGCCGCCCTTTCCTGCCCCCGGCGCGGCGTAACGCGCGAGGTGCCCCCCGCGCTCACAGCGCCCCTCCAGTCCTGGTCCGGGCTGCGCTCAGCTGCGCGTCCGGCGCCCCATAGCCATAAGGCGCGCGAAATCGCGACGGCGCGGTGGTATCAGTCTGTGCCCCGGCAAGGAGAAGGTTGCGCAAGACGCGGCCCTCTTCCCAGGGGCCAAAGCCGGCTTCAGCATTCACATGGCCCGCAAAGCCGAGATCGACCAGTTCTGCCCCCCAGGCGCGGGAAAGCTGCGCCGCGCGCGAAAACCCCATCCATGGGTCATTGCGGCTGGCCGCGACGATCACCGGCAGGTCAAGCACCTGTTCCGGGATTGGGCCGAAATGGCCGATACGGTCGGCGCCTGCGGTCTCGGCCGGGGCAACCAGCAAGGCGCCCGCTACCCGCAGATGCGGCCATTGCGTCAAAAGCCGCGCGATCAAAATCGCCCCCAGGGAGTGACCAACCAGAACGCAATCGGGATGCGCGATAATCATCGAGGCCAGCTCTACTTCCCAAAGCGCCGCCACAGGGCGATGCGGGTTCGAGAGATCCACCGTCAGCGCATGAGGGTCACTGGCCGCCCACCAATGTTGCCAATGAGGTGCAGCCGACCCGTCAAGGCCCGGAACGATAAGCGTGTTGATCATCACCATGGTCCTTTCCCGAGGTCACAAGAAAAAACTACATGATTTATCGTGATTAAGAATTCTAAAGATGCCTCCAGGAAAGGAAGAGGATTCCCTTTCTGTCAGTGCGGTTGCAGGCCCTCCCCCTTGCCCCTCAAGCGGCAGCGGCCAGGTGCTTCGGCCCTGCAAGACCTTAGACAGGCAAGCGCACCTCCTGGCTAAGGCGTTTAGAAACCGGCTATTTTTCCGGTGACAGCCGTCTCACGCGGTCCTGGCCCTGTCTCTCCCGCCGCCGCGGGGTGATCGTGGTTGCACAGGCTGTGATCGCCCAGAACCTCGATCACCCGGCAATCGCTGATCGTGCCATGGGCGCATTGAACGACCATCCGCTCCAGCTCATGTTCCAGCGCTTTCAGCCGCGAAATGCGCTCACGCACCGCCCCGAGCTGGGTGCGCGCGATACTGTCTGCGGCGGCACAGGGCTGATCCGGCTGGTCGGAAAGCGAAAGCAGATCGCGGATCGCCTCGAGCGGGAAACCCAGATCGCGCGCATGGCGGATAAAGCGCAGCCGCTCTTCGGCGACCCGGCTGTAGAGGCGCTGATTGCCGGAAGAACGTTCCGCCTCGGGCAAGAGGCCGATCTGTTCGTAATAGCGGATCGTGGGCACCTTGACGCCGGTGCGGTCCCCGAGCTTGCCGATTGTGAGCATTTGCGCCTCCAATATCTCTATAAACTATAGGTATTGTCTTTCTTTGCTTCAACTGCGACCGATGTTTCGATACCACATGCCGGTTACCCCCTTTCATATGAAACCAAATGCGCCTATATTTTCACTTGAAAGGAGCCTTCAGATGATCTCTTTCCCCAATATCGCACTGGATCAGCCCTCGCCTGGCCAGGTGCTTGGCAAAGCCGCCCTGCGTGCAGCCGAACGTCTTGGTCTTTCGGCGCGGCAATTCGCCCGGGTGACCGGCCTCTCGGAACCGGGTGTGTCACGGCTGAAACGCGGCACTGCCGGGATCGAGGAAGGCAGCAAGACCTTTGAACTCGCGGCGATGCTTGTGCGGCTTTACCGCTCGCTCGATGCGATTACCGGTGGCGATGAGGCGGTGGCGCGGGCCTGGATTTCGGCCCCGAACGAGGCGCTGGGCGCCGCACCGGTGGAAAAGATCACCTCAGTTCAGGGACTTGTTGATGTCTGCGCCTATCTGGACAGCCGCCGCGCTCGGCTCTGAATGCAGGCCCTTTCAGGGGCGCGGCTGGCGGCTGGTCGAAGCGCAGCACCTGGTCTCGACCCTGAAACTGGTGGACAGCCTTGCGGAACAGGCGCTGCTGGAAGAGATTCTGGAAACCACCAAACCGCCGATGCCTGCCGCCTGTCAGGGGCTTGATTACCTGCTGGCCACGCCCTTTCGTTATCGCCCCTACCCGCATGGGTCGCGCTTTCGTCGCGCCGGGCTGACGCCGGGCGTCTGGTATGGCGCCGAAAAAGTGCAGACCGCGCTTGCGGAAATGGTGTTCTACCGTTTCCTGTTTTACGCCGAGAGCCCGGCGACGCCCTTTCCCGACGGACCGGCGGAATATACCGCATTTGCGGCCAAACTCGCGACCGCGCGGGCGGTTGATCTGACAGCGCCGCCGATGGCCGACCCGGCCTGGAGCCATCCGACCGATTACGCGCCCTGCCAGAGCCTGGCTGAGGCGGCCCGCGAGGCCGGGGCAGAGATCATCCGCTACACATCGGTGCGCGACCCGAAGGGCGGCGCCAATCTGGCGGTGCTCAGCTGCGGCGCCTTTGCCGCAACCGGGATCCAGGACCGCCAGACCTGGCGCATCCGTCTCAGCCCCACCGGCGCGATGGCCTTGCGCGAACATCCGCGCCAGGGGATTGATTTTCCGAGGGAAAGCTTCACCGATCCGCGGCTGAGCGCCATGGTCTGGGACCGCCCCCGCGCCAGGTAAAGGCCGCGCCGATCACTCCGCCGCGCGTTTTGGCAAGACCCAGCCGGGGCGCGGGAAATGACAGGTATAGCCGTTCGGCTGACGCTCCAGATAATCCTGATGTTCGGGCTCGGCCTCCCAGAAATCGGAAACCCGCTCCACCTCGGTCACCACCGGGCCAGGCCAGAGGCCGGAGGCATCGACATCTTTGATCGTCTCAAGCGCCACCTCGCGCTGATCCTCGGTCACCCAATAAATTGCCGAGCGGTAGCTCGGGCCAAGGTCATTGCCCTGACGGTCGCGGGTGGTCGGGTCATGGATCTGGAAAAATGCCTCAAGGATCTGGCGGTAGCTGATCCGGGCGGGGTCGAAAACCACCTCGATCGCCTCGGCATGGCGGCCATGATTGCGGTAGGTGGCATTGGGCACCTCGCCGCCGGTATAGCCGACACGGGTGTTCACCACCCCCGGCAGACGGCGGAGCAGCTGCTGCATCCCCCAAAAACAGCCCCCGGCCAGAACCGCACGTTCCTCAGTCATCTCTGTCTCCTTTCACGCGCCGTATTTCACGCGACCGGCATCCGCGCCTCGGCCATGCCGGCAAGCCAGCTTGCACCGAAGGGTGCGGCCTCATCGTCGAAATTATACCCGGCCTGGTGCAGTGGCGCGCTATTGCCATTGCCAAGGAAGATATAGGCACCCGGGCGCTCCTGCAGCATATAGGAGAAGTCTTCTGCCGCCATCAAAGGCGCGGTTTCGGCATCAACTTCGGGTGAGATCGCCCGCGCCACCGCCGCCGCATGGGCGGTGCCATCCTCATGGTTCACCGTCACCGGATAGCCGCGGCGGAAATGCACCTCGACCGTCGCGCCATAGGTCGCGGCCACGCCCGCGCAGATCTGGCGCAGCCGCGCTTCGATCATCGCGCGGACCCCCTCGTCCAGGGTGCGCACGGTGCCCTTCATCACCACCTCTTCGGCCAGCACGTTATAGGCGGTCGAATCGCTGTGGATCGTCGCGACCGAGACCACTGCCGATTGCAGCGGATCGGTGTTCCTGGACACGATGCTTTGCAGTGCCAGCACCAGATGCGATGCGACCACGGTGGTATCAATCGCCTCCTGCGGTTTTGCCGCATGGCCGCCGCGCCCGGTCAGGGTCAGCGAGAATTCATCCGACGCCGCCATGATCGCACCCGGGCGGATCGCGAAACGGCCAACCGGGATCCCCGGCATATTATGAAGGCCGTAAACCTCCTGGATGTTCCAGCGCTCCATCAGCCCGTCTTTGACCATGGCAAGACCGCCGCCGCCGCCCTCTTCGGCCGGCTGGAAGATACAGACCACCGACCCATCGAAATTCCGCGTCTCGGCGAGGTATTTCGCGGCGCCGAGCAGCATGGCGGTATGGCCGTCATGGCCGCAGGCATGCATGATCCCGGGTGTGCCGGAGGCGTAATCGAGGCCGGTTTTCTCATGGATCGGCAGCGCATCCATATCGGCGCGTAAGCCCACCACCCGGCCCGCGCTGTCCGAGCGCCCCCGGATCACCGCGACCACGCCCGAACGTCCGACCCCTTCCGTCACCTCGTCGCAGCCAAAGGCCCGGCACAGTTCCGCCACGCGCCCGGCGGTGCGCGGCAAGTCATAATTCAGCTCGGGGTGCCGATGGAAATCCTGGCGCCAGGCTTTGATCTCGGGGGCGAGTTCGGCGAAACGGTTCTTGACGGGCATGGGCGTCTCCTTCGGCGCGGAGTCTGATCTCCGGCGCGCGGAAGGGCAAGCCCCCGCCGCAGCGGCGGGAGCCGTTCCTCAAAACCGGAGCCCGGGCCTAAAGGCTCGGCCCCGGCACCAGTTTTGATCCGTCGGTGAAACGCGACAGCCGGAAGCGGCTCATGTCATGACCTATGTCTTCCCCCAGGATCATGCTGGCGATCACCCGGCCCATGCCCGGCCCGATGCCGAAACCATGACCGCAAAGCCCGGTCGCGATCACAACGCCCGGCAGCTTTTCGGTGCGGTCAATCACCGGGACGACATCGGGCATGGTCTCGATCATACCGGCCCAGCTGGCGGTCAGGCGCGGCTTGCCGATCTGCGGGAAGGCTTCGGCAAAGCGGGTCCGGAGCCGCTCCAGCGCCTTGCGATCAGGCGCGGGGTTCAGGATCCGCATCCGCTCGAACGGGGTTTCGACATCACCCTTCAGCCAGCGCGGCGTCGACCAGGCATCGGGATAGCCCTTCGGCGCCATCGGTTGCAGGCTGGTCTGGCCGAAAGTGCGTTTCAGCAACGGCCAATAGGTGCCGAATTCGCGGAAGGCATCGGGGCCGATCCAGAAATTCTGGTGGTCACCGGGGGCGAGCGTATAGCCGCCATCCTCGCGGCGGCGAAAGGCGAAATGGCTGTCCACAGCCGCGCCCGGGAAAAGATCCGGGAGAGGCTCGGTCGCCGCCACCGTCGCGCGGACCGAAAGCTGCGGGATCCTGACGCCATGCGCGCCGAGGAAAAGCCGCGACCAGGCACCTGCGGCAACCACAACCTGATCACAGGCGATGCGCCCGGCCTCGGTCACTACGCCCGCGACCCGGCCCGCCGAAAGATCAAGGCAGCGCACCGCGCAATGCTCAACGATCACCACCCCCGCCTCAACCGCAAGATCGGCCAGCATCGGCACCGCAACCCATGGCTCGGCCCGCGCATCCGACGCCGTCCAGAGCCCGCCGGTCCAGCCCGCTTTGGCCGACGGGACCAGATCCGCCACCTCGCGCGCGCTCAGCATCCGGCTGTCCACCCCCGAGCCCGCGACCGAATCGAGCCAGGACCGGAACCCCGCCATGTCACCTTCTTTATTGGCAAGGTACAGGACACCGGTTTGCCGGAACCCGAGCTGCCCGCCCGCCTCGACTGCAAGCTCACGCCACAGCGCGAGGCTTTCCATCATGATCGGCAGTTCCGCCGGATCGCGCCCCTGCTGGCGGATCCAGCCCCAATTGCGGCTGGACTGCTCGCCCGCGATCAGCCCCTTTTCACACAGAACCACGCGCTGGCCCTTTTTGGCCAGCGCCCGCGCGGTCATCACCCCGATGATGCCGCCGCCGATCACCACCGTATCACAGACCGCCGGCAACCGGCCCCGATACCGGACGGGGCTGTTTTCGTGGATGGGAAAACTCATTCTGCTTCTCCGCAAGCGTCCAGACCCAGATGTTCCGGCGGGCGCCTTTGCGGCAATGCCCGGGCCGGAGCCCTGCTCCGCATATCCGCCGGCTGCAGAAAAGGCGAGAAATGCGATGCGCCTTCGTTCCGGATCTGCAGGTCCGGCAATCGATCCTCAGAACCGCACAAGATTTCAATTCCTCCGGCAGCACCAGACGAATTTATCCCTTTCTGGTCGTTTTTTGTGCGCGGCATATGAAACTGACCCCAGAGCTTATCCACAGGACCGATTTTCGAAGCCAGGAAACGGATGCGTTTTGGTTTTCCGAACTCCCCTACACTAACGGCCCTCAGCCCCTCTGTACTCGCTGGAAGCGGTGGAGCGAGGAAGGGGTATTTTCCCGATGATGCACGGTCGGGCGTATGCGCGGCGATTCCGAAGATGGCGATGATCGATGTGGGGAGGCGAACGCCATGCGTTCAGGTGAGCAGGCGCAAGCGCCTGAACGCGCAGCGAGCGGCTTTTAGGCAAAGACCGTATGCCTGAGATCAGCGAAGACGTGCGATCAGGTGCAGAAAAGGGGGCCATGAACACAAGACTTCATGCCGTCGCCGATGCCGGTCTTCGCCGGCTCCGCCTCTTCATAATCTACATATTGCCAGGACCGAATCCACCGAACGTGACCAGTTCAAGATCAATGAACTGGAAGCAGTGATCGGCATCGACGCGAATGACACGATCTGCAACGGTGTTGGCGCTGATATCACCGGTGGCCCTGGCGCCGATACATTCACGTTCTGGAACATGGACGGCGTGACCCCACCTCAGCAACGATTGCAGACGCGCCCAGGGCGACAGGATCAGTTTCGAGATCTGGAACTTCAGATGTCTCGGCAGCGGTGGCTATACCGGTGACTGGAATGCGGCTGCGCTAAGAGGTGGCTGGATCGACCACCAGGCTTCTGGCGGACTGGAATGCAGATGGAGCTGCGGCGTTCCGGTTTGACCTCACCCGGGTGATCAACCTCATCGAAAGCGATTTCCTGCTCTGATCGCACGCAAAAACACCTGACCCTGCAGGCGCTCCCCTGGGGCGGCTGCTATTATCCGGACCAGCCTGGTTTCAGTGAAAGCTCTTCCGGATCCGGCGCAGGCCCAGCCAGACCAGCGCAAGCACCGGCACAACCAGCACCGCCGTCATCATCTCTTTCGACAGCCCCGCGAGTTTCCCCAGCGGATACAGCGCGTAAGACGCAAGGCTGACCGCGTAATAGCTGATCGCCACCACCGAAAGCCCCTCGACCGTATGTTGCAGCCGGAGCGCCAGATCCGCGCGGCGGTCCATGCTTTCCAACAGCCGCTGGTTCTGCGCCGAGCGGTCGACATCGACGCGGGTGCGCAAAAGCTCTGCGGCGCGCTCTGCCCGGGTCGACAGCGTTTCCAGCCGCGCCTGGGCCGATTTCACTGTCCGCATCGCCGGATCATAGCGGCGCATCATAAACTCGCCAAAGGTCTGCCGCCCTTCAAGCCGCTCTTCGCGCAAGACCTGGATGCGCTGGTTCAGGATCGCCTCATAGGCGGCGGTCGCGCCAAAACGGAACGAGACCCGCACCGCCAGCCGCTCAAGCTCGGAGGAAATCGACAACAGATCATGCAAAGCTGCCTCGGGCGCCGGCCCCTTGCCCCCCGTGGTATCCAGCCCCGAAACCAGCGCCGAAAGCCGCGGGTCCAGCTGGTTGAGTTTGCCCGACAGATCGCGCGCCCGCAAAAGCCCCAGCATCGACATGGCGCGGTAGACCTCGATCTCGCACAGACGCTGCACGATCCGCCCGATCCGCCGCCGCCCGGTGCCGGGGCGGATGAAGACCGCGAAACGCATATTGCCCGCCGGATCAATGCGGAAATCTCCGGCGATCACCGCCGCCCCGTCAACCACTTTCGACAAAGCGAGGCTTTCGGGCACGAACCAGTCCTCGCAGCGGGCGAAAAGCTCACCCATGCTCGCAGGCATATGCTCGATGCGGATCAGCACCGAGGCAATCCGCCCGCCCGGCGCCGCCTGCACCCAATCCTCGGGGAATACTTCCGTCTCGGCCGGATCAAAGGGGCGCGATGAGACCCCCGGCGTAAAGGCCGAATAGGTCACGAATTCGGTATGGCTTTCCCATTTCAGCTCGGTCCGGCCAATCGGACCCGAAAAATGCGTGGCATCGGGTTGCGGATGGGCGCCGCCATTGCGGTCTATCAGATCGATCAGATGATCGCGGTCGCGGGTCCGGTCGCGACCTGCAGCATCCACCGGCTCCTTGAACGCCATCATCACAGCGGTGCAGGGCAGATCCAGCGCCGGGAATGGCCGGGCATGGAGCTCATTCACCGTGGCATAGCGGAGCGGATGGTCGGTCACAGGAGGCATATCTTCGCTCATAAGTTGAGATCAGGCCGGGTTACGCCCGGGGGAACAGATACCGCCAGCACAAAGCCCGCATACCGGGGTATGCGGGCAATATGTTGCCGTAAAGACAAGGCCCTTCCGGCAGTCTGACGCCCATTCGGCGCCCGTCGCGTGCCGTTCAGCCGCGAATGGTGCCGTCGCCGGTCACAAGATATTTAAAGCTGCACAATTGTGCGGCACCGACCGGCCCGCGCGCATGCATCTTGCCGGTGGCAATTCCGATCTCGCCGCCCATCCCGAACTCGCCACCATCGGCAAACTGGGTCGAGGCATTGCGCATCAGGATCGCCGAATCGAGCCGCTGGAAGAAGCGCGCCGCCACTGCATCATCCTCGGTCAGCACCGCTTCCGTGTGGTTGGAGCCGTAGCGGCGAATATGGGCAATCGCGCCGTCCACCCCGTCAACCAGTCTGGCCGCGATGATCATATCCAGGAATTCGCGCCCGAAATCATCAGGTTGCGCCTCGACCGTACCAGAGACCTGCAGCAAGTCACCCTCGGTTCTGACCTCGACCCCGGCCTTCACCAGATCCTCGATCAGCACCGCACCGTGTTTCGCATAAAACGCCCGGTCAATCAGCAGGCATTCAGCAGATCCACAGATCCCGGTCCGCCTGGTCTTGGCGTTCAGCACCACCCGCCGCGCCTTTTCCAGATCCGCCGCGCCATCGGCATAGACATGGCAAATGCCTTCCAGATGCGCAAAAACCGGCACCCGCGCCTCGCGCTGCACCAGGCCCACCAGCCCCTTGCCGCCCCGCGGCACGATCACGTCGATATAGTCCACCGCCGTGAGCATGGCCGAGACCATATCGCGGTCCCTGACCGGAACCAGCTGGATCGCGGCCTCCGGCAGCCCGGCCTTTTTCAGCCCCAGAACCATACAACCATGGATCGCGACCGAGGAATGGAAGCTCTCGGAGCCGCCGCGCAAAATGACGGCATTGCCGGCCTTGAGACACAGGGCCCCGGCATCCGCCGTGACATTGGGCCGGCTTTCATAGATCACGCCGACCACACCCAGAGGCGTCGCCACCCGCCGGATCTGCAGCCCGTTGGGCCGGTCCCATTCCTCAAGAACACGGCCCACCGGATCAGGCTGGTGCGCCACCTCGCGCAGCGCAGCGGCAATCCCTGCGATACGGTCCCCGTCCAGCCGCAGCCGGTCAAGCATGGCGGGCGAGATCCCTTTCGCGCGAGCGAAATCCATATCCTTCGCATTGGCGTCAAGGATCAGATCAACACTTGCGTCAATCGCATCGGCCGCCGCAAACAAAGCCGCCGTCGTCTGCTCTGGTGGTGCAAAAGCCAGTTCCGCCGCCGCCTCACGCGCAGCCGATCCAATCTGTGTCATCAGATCCAGAAACTGACCATCCATAGCTTCACCTCTTCCTTTTCAGGCCTTCGTCTTGATTAAATACTCCGGGCGTCCGGGGGCCGGCCCCCGGCTGTCAGACCCGCCCGGCTTTCCGCACGGTTTCACATCACCATGTCATCACGATGCACCAAAGCCGCCCGGCCCTGATAGCCCAGTATCGCTTCGATCTCGCCCGAGCGATGCCCGGCAATCGCCCGCGCCTCGTCAGATGTATAGCGGATCAGGCCCTTGCCAAGCGCCTCGCCTGAAGGCCCGATGATCCCCACCGGCTCCCCGCGCCCGAACCGCCCCTCAACCGCGACCACCCCGGCAGGGAGCAGGCTCTTGCCCTGACGCAGCGCCTTCACCGCGCCCTCATCCACCCGGACCCGACCCTTTTCCTTCATCGCATTGATCCAGCGTTTGCGCGCCGCCTGCGGATCGGCCTCGGCCACGAACCAGGTCCGGTTCGCCCCTTCGGCCAGCGCTTTAAGCGGCCGCAAGGGCGAGCCCTCCATGATCGCCATGGCGCAGCCCCCGGCAACGGCCGTCTTCGCCGCCATCAGCTTGGTCTTCATGCCCCCCTTCGAGAGCCCGGAGATCGGATCCCCGGCCATCGCCTCGATCGCGGGCGTGATGTGATCCACCAGGTCGAACCTCACCGCCGTCGGATCTTCCTTCGGATTGGCGGAATAGAATCCATCCACATCCGACAAAAGCACCAGCTGATCCGCACCCGCCGTCACCGCGATCTGCGCTGCCAGCCGGTCATTGTCGCCAAAGCGGATCTCATCGGTCGCGACTGTGTCATTTTCATTGACGATCGGCACAACGCCAAGCCCCAGCAGCGTCTCCATCGTCGCGCGGCTGTTCAGATAACGGCGCCGGTCGGCGGTATCTTCCAGTGTTACAAGGATCTGCGCCGTGGTGATGCCATGCGGTGCCAGCACCTCTTCATAGGCGCGCGCCAGCCGGATCTGCCCGACCGCCGCCGCCGCCTGGGCCTGTTCCAAAGACAGCTCGCCCGAGGCCGGCAGCCCCAGAACCATCCGCCCCAAAGCGATCGAGCCCGAAGACACCAGCACCACCTGGGTGCCGCGAACCCGCGCCTCTGCCACATCCAGCGCCAGCGCAGAAAGCCAGGCCTGGCGCAGCCCCTTTGCGCGGTCGACCAGCAAGGCCGAACCGATCTTCACCACAAGACGACGCGCGGCCCGGATATCGGGCGCCTGCAAAACGCTCACTCTGTCGCTCAGGGCTGCCACGGCCCGCTTTCCTCTTCTTCGACTCCGGTCATCCGGATCTCTGCCATCAATGCACGCAACACTTCGGTGATCCCCTTCTGTGCTGCGCCCGAAATCACATAGACCGGGCCGCCGCTCGCTTTTTCCAGCGCCCGCCTGCGATCCGAGATCTGCTTCCCATCCATCGCATCGGTCTTGTTCAGCGCCAGAATGCGGGGCTTGTCGCCTAAGATTTCGGAATAGGCCTCCAGCTCCGTCACAATCGTGCGGTAATCTTTGGTGATGGTCGAAGACGTCCCGTCCACCAGATGCAGCAACACCTTGCAGCGCTCGACATGGGCGAGGAACTGCGTGCCAAGCCCGCGCCCTTCTGACGCCCCCTCGATCAGCCCCGGAATATCGGCCATCACGAATTCACGCCCGTCAATGCCGACCACACCAAGGTTCGGCACCAGGGTCGTGAACGGGTAATCCGCGATTTTCGGCCGCGCATTCGACACGGCCGCGAGGAATGTCGACTTGCCTGCATTCGGCAGCCCGACCAGCCCCGCATCGGCGATCAGCTTCAGCCTGAGCCAGATCGTCCGCTCCACCCCGGGAATCCCCGGATTGGCCCGGTTCGGAGAGCGGTTGGTCGAGGATTTGAACTGCAGATTGCCCCAGCCGCCATTGCCGCCCTGGGCCAGCAGCACGCGCTGCCCCGGCTCGGTCAGATCCGCGAGCACGGTTTCCTCATCCTCGTCAAGGATCTCGGTCCCCAGCGGCACTTTCAGGATAATATCATCGCCCGATTTACCGGTCTTCTGGCTGCCCATGCCATGCTGGCCATTCTTGGCAAAGAAATGCTGCTGGTAGCGATAGTCGATCAGCGTGTTCAGCCCCTCGACCGCCACCGCCCAGACCGAACCGCCACGCCCGCCATCGCCACCATCCGGTCCGCCGAATTCGATGAACTTCTCGCGCCGGAACGAGACACAGCCCGCACCGCCGCCGCCCGAGCGGATATAGACTTTGGCAAGATCGAGGAATTTCATCTGGGCATCTTTCAGAACGGGCGCAGGGCACTTTCCCCCAGCCGATACAGGAGAAGCGCCCCCACCTCAAGCGACGCGGCCCTTTCTCGCAGCTCCGGTTCATTTTCTGTCTGAAAATATCCCGGGGGAGTCTGCGATCAGCAGACGGGGGCAGCGCCCCCTTGCCCGGCGTCCCCCGTCACCCGGCAGGCACCCAGATCACATCCGCAATCCTTGGCGCCCCCAGAGCCAGCATCACCAGCCGGTCAAACCCAAGCGCACAGCCCGCCGCCGCCGGCATCAAAGCCAGCGCTGCCAGAAAATCCTCATCAATCGGATAGGTCTCGCCGTAAAGCCGCGCCTTGATCGCCATTTCCTCCTCAAACCGCGCGCGCTGCTCCACCGGATCGGTCAATTCGCCAAAGCCATTGGCCAGCTCCACCCCGCAGGCATAGACCTCGAAGCGTTCAGCCAGCCGCGCCTCCCCCGGCACGCGCCGTGCCAGCGCCGCCTCGCAGGCCGGATAATGATCAAGCACCGTCAGCCGTCCCAGCCCCAGATGCGGCTCGACCCGCTCCGAGAGCACCCGGCTGAACAGATCCGACCAGCTCTCGCCCGCCATATGGCGGATCCCTGCGCGGTCCATCTGCGAAGCCAGTGCCGCCGCATCGGTGACGCCCGCCGCATCCATCGTCGCCATGAGATCAATCCCGGCATGGCGCGAAAACGCCTCCGCAACACTCAGCCGCTCATAGGGCAGACCCGGATCACAGACCCGGTCGCGAAAGCGCAAAACCCCGTCCGGCTGCGCAAGCCGCATCCAGGCCGCGATATCCTCCATCAGCCGGGTGTAATCCTCGCCCACCCGGTACCATTCCAGCATGGTGAATTCCGGCTCATGCAAAACCCCGCGCTCGCGATTGCGCCAGACATGCGAAAAGGCGTGAATGCGGGTCTCACCAGCGGCCAGCAGCCGCTTCATCGCAAATTCCGGCGAGGTATGCAGATACATTTCGCGCAGGCCGCCATCATTGCCGATGGCCGTGGTGCGGAAGGCGTGCAGATGCGCCTCATTGCCCGGGCTGACCTGCAGTCCTGCCGGATCAACCTCGGTAAACCCCTCTTCCGCCAGCCATGACCTGATCCGCGCCTGGATGCGGTTGCGCTCCAGCAAGGCCGGGCGCCGGTCCGCATGGCGCGACGGCTGCCACCACTGACCCTGGCCCGGATCACGCATTTCACCGTCTCTGCCGCTCATCTTCGCCATTCCTGCTGGAAATCTGACACATCATACGCTAACCGGAGCGCAATCGCTGGCCGGAGCCTTCAGCCTTCCCGGTCGCGCATCCGCATATCAAAGGATATTCACCCGTGAAAGTCATCGCGTCATCGCTTCGCAAGGGCAATGTGGTTGAGGTGGACGGCAAGCTCTACGCCGTCCTTTCGGCCGAAACCTATCGTCCCGGCAAAGGCACCCCCACGACCTCCGTCGATATGCGCCGCATCTCGGACGGGGTGAAGGTCTCGGAACGCTGGAAAACCACCGACCAGGTCGAAAAAGCCACGGTGGACGAACGCGATTACGACTTCCTCTATGAGGATGGCGAAGGCTTCCATTTCATGCAGCCCGAAAGCTATGACCAGGTCGTGGTCACCGCCGACGTCATGGGCGACAGCAAGGTCTATCTGACCGAAGGCATGCGTTGCTACGTCAAGACCTATGAAGGCGCGCCGATCGCCATCGAAGTGCCGCAAAAGATCACCGTCGAAATCGCCGAGACCGAGCCGGTGGTCAAAGGCCAGACCGCCTCTTCCTCCTATAAGCCCGCGATGACCACCTCGGGGCTGCGGGTGATGGTGCCGGCCCATATCGGCGCCGAGACCCGTATCGTCATCAATACCGATGACAATTCCTATGTGGAACGCGCGAAAGACTGATCGCGGACTTGCGCCGGAGCATCGGTGAAACCACAGCCAAAAGGGGCAGGGCCGGACGCCCGGCCCCTTTTCTCATGCGCCCCGCCGCGAAGCAGAGCCGGGCTGCCGGCACCCCCGACCGGACGGGCGACCCGGCCTCGACGCGTCAGGCCATAAGGCCCTTTGTCAGCGGGACCATGGACCCGACGATCTTCTGTTCCTGCTGCAGGAGCCGGTCTATACCTCAGGAAGGGCCATTCGCCCGTTTACGGGCAGAGACCCAGAGAGGATGAGCTGAATGACGCGCCCGCCCTATGCCTGGCCTGATCCTGACCGTGACTATGCCAATGGCGCCTTTATCGCAGATGCCGCGCTCTTCCCCGCCCGCTGGACAGAAATGGCCCTTGCTTTCCGGGACGGTCTCGGCGCCCGTGCGCGCCCTGATCTGCCCTATGGCACCGGGTCACGCCAGGTCTATGATCTCTTCGAACCGGAAGGCGCGGCCCGGGGGAGCGTCCTCTTCATTCATGGCGGGTACTGGATGGCCTTTGGCCGCGAGAGCTGGTCGCATCTCGCCGCCGGCCCGCTCGCGCATGGCTGGCGTGTCGTCATGCCGTCCTACAGCCTCGCCCCCGATGCAAGCCTCACGCAGATGGTGCAGGAGATGGCCCATCTCACCCGGCTGATCGTGCAAGACCATCCCGGCCCGATCATCGCAACCGGTCATTCCGCCGGCGGACATCTGGCGGCACGTCTTGCCTGCACCGATCTTGCCTTGCCCATCGCCCGCACCGTCCCGATCTCGCCCCTCAGCGAACTTGGCCCCCTGATGGCCACGAAAATGAACGAAACGCTGCGGATCACCGCGGATGAGGCCGCCCGCGAAAGCCCCGCGCGCCTGAGGCTCGCCCCCGGCATCTCCGCCCATATCCATGTCGGCGCAGAGGAGCGCCCCGCCTTCCTCGCACAGGCCCGTATCCTCTCGGAGGAATGGTCCTGCCCCTGGTCCGCTGCCCCGGGCAAACACCACCTGAACGTGTCCGACGCCCTCGCCGATCCGGAATCCGCGCTCACGAATACCCTTCTCGCGCTGTGATCTTCCTGCTGATCTGAACACTCCCGGGGTCAGGGGGCCCGGGGTCAGGAAGCTGCCCCCTCACCCTCGATCTGCCCCGCCGGTCAGCCGCCGGCCATCCGCGCGGCTGCGGCCATAAAACCCTCTGCCGTCACCACCCGCTCCGGCAGGTCGAGCCGCAAAAGCCGCTCGCCCGAGGCCAGAACCAGCCCCGCCGGATCCAGCGCAATCGCCTTCCAGCGCCCCGCCGCCGCCCCGGCGCCAACAGCCATCTCGCCCAGTCGTGCCGGTGCGGCATTCAGCTCTGCCAGAACCGCGCCCTCAGCCGCGATCAGCCCCTCTGCCCCGGCAAGATCAATGCGATAGGCGTCGAACCCGATATCCGAGGCATTGCGCCCTGGACCGCCGCCGACAGTGACGCCCAGAACCTCGATCCGGAACAGCGCCGCATCGGGGAGTTGCAGATAGAGCTTTGCTTTCGGGAACCGCGCCGCGTAGCGCGCGCTCAAGGCCTCCATCCGCTCCGGCCCGACCCGCTTTGCATGACCCACAAGTGTCATCCTCGGCTGCGTCAGCGCGTCCGGCCTGTCAAACCCTGCCAGCGCCAGCGAGACCCGGTCATCGGCTGCGATATTTCTTGCATGCAGCGCCAGCCGCGCGGTGAAAAACACCGGGCTTCCATCGTAATCGGGCAGGATATTGGTCACCACACCATAAGGAAAACCGCCGGGATCCAGCGTCGAGAGCGCGGCATTGCGGCTTTCGTGCAAAAGCACCTGGCCCGCCCCACGCGGATCGAATTCCGCAGCTGCACCCGGGTTGATCTCGATATCACGCGGAGTGATGGCGGCGTCTATGCTTGGCATGGGAGGTCTCCGGATAGCCTTTGGTCACAAATCCGCTGGCTGGAACTCGGGCTACGGCGCGGCGGACGATAGCCAGCCCGCCCTGCATGCGAAAGACCATATTGCGACCCCTGCGACAAATTGCTAGCGCAAGGACAGTCCCTTGCCGCCAGCCGGTCCGGGCGGGCCCTTCCTGAGAAGAAGGCCCCGTGACCGTGACATAAGCGCGAGCCCCGAGCGGCCCCTGCAACAGATCCGCATCCTCTCGCGCTGACGCCCTTCCGCGCCATCGTTGAGACCTGCGGCGCGCATATAAAGCGGACAGATATGAGACAGCTCGCAGGCCGCATCTGGCGGCTGACAAGAATCGCGCTCTCCGGCCCGGGGACGTCGATTGCCCTTTTCACCTATTCCATCGTTCTGGGGCTGCAATTTTTCGGCGTCTGGATCTCGCTCCGGACCATCGCCTGGAACAAGGCCTTTTTCGATGCACTCGAACAGATGAACGCCGCCGAGGCGATGCATCAGATCGGGGTGTTCTTCGCGCTCACCATGACTTCGGTTGCGATTTTCCTTATCGGAGAATGGCTGCGCAAACGGCTTTTGATGCGGCTGCGCAGCCGGCTGACCGCGCGCGCCCTCGACCTCTGGGTCGGGCGCCGGGCCTATTGGTATCTCAGGCCGGGATTTTCGGCAGTGCCGGTCGACAACCCTGACCAGCGCGTGGCCGAGGATTGCCGGATTTTCTCCGAGAAACTCCTGATTGAGACCCTCGATCTGATCTCGAACATCGTGGCGCTGGTCTCTTATGTCACCCTGCTCTGGACCCTTTCAGACTTTACTCTCAGCTTCAGCATCGACGGACATGATATTGAAATTCATAGATATATGGTGATCCTTGCCTTTCTCTATGTGGCCATATCCTCGCTTGCGACGCATTTCCTTGGAAGGCCACTGAAGACCCTGCTTTTTACTCAGGAAAAGCGCGAGGCCGATTTCCGCCATGCCCTGGTGCAGCTGCGGGAAGAGGCCAGCCCCATCGCGCAATCGGGGGGCGAAGCGGCTGAGACGCGGCGGCTCTTGCGGCTTTTCGGCGCCTTGCGTGTCAACTGGAACCAGCTGATCCGGCGCGAATTCATCTTTGGCCTTTTCTCACGCAGCTATTTCCAGACCGTGCTGCGGGTGCCGACATTCTTTGCCCTGCCGGCCTATTTCGCGGGGGCGGTGACGCTTGGCGGGCTGATGCAGCTTGCGGCGGCCTTCTCGAATGTCGTCACAACGCTGAGCTGGTTCATCTTTTCCTACCGCGATCTGGCGCAGTTCGTGGCCGTATCCGAGCGTCTCGATGGCCTTTTCGCCGCAGCGGCGCGGCCAGAACTGCGCCCGGAACCACCCCAGGCGATCACCCGCGCCGCAACAGAGGATGGCGGGCTGCAGCTGCGCGGGCTGCGTCTTTTCACCCCTGAGGGACGGGCGCTGGCACCGGTTCCGGATCTGATCCTTGCGCCCGGCGAACGGCTCTGGATCACGGGGGCGTCCGGCCAGGGCAAAAGCACGCTTGTCGCCGCGATCACCGGCCTCTGGCCCTATGGCGAGGGCCAAATCGGGCTGCCGGCCCATGCCCCGACCGTGCTGTCGCAAGAGCCGCGCCTCTTCCCCGAAAGCCTCGCCGCCGCCGCCTGCTACCCGCTGGACCCGGCGGAATGCGATCCTTTGCAGATCGAGGCCGCGCTGCGCCTGACCGGGCTTGGCGCTGTTTCCCCCGATACGCCCCTCAAGACCCTTTCCGGGGGCGAGCGACAGCGGCTCGGCTTTGCGCGGCTTTTGCTGGCGCGGCCCGGTTTTATCATCCTGGACGAGGCGACCAGCGCGCTCGATGCGGCGGCGGCCGACGAGATGCTGGCGCTGTTGACCCGTGATCTGCCGGAGGCGACGATCCTTTGTGTCTCACATGATGAGCCAAAGGCGCTTGGAACCTGTCAGCGCCTGACGCTGGGCTGATACCAGCCTATGAAAAGGCCGGCCCCACATGACAGGGCCGGCCCGTTTCAGTCGCGATATCCGATCAGAACCGCGCGGTCATCCCCATGATAAAGGTCCGGCCCCGCCCGGATTCAGACCGGTAATTGTTCAGCCCCGAACCAGCATAGCCATAGGTCTTGTCGGTAACATTCTCGACCGAGAAGAAGGCCTGAACCGTGTCATTTACCTTATAGCTGCCATAGAGATCCCAGAGGTCGTAGGCAGCGGTCTCCTGCCAGCCATTGAAGAACTCGGCCTCTTTACCGGTACCGACATAGCGATATTGCGCGCCGAGTTGCAGCCGCTGATCCAGGAGCCGCACGCCGAAATCCACGGTCGCCACGCGGTCAGGCTGGATCGAGCCTTCCCCATTGCCGCCACCGGTGCCGAAGCCCGTCGGCACATCATCGGTCTTGCTGTCGGAATACCCGATATTGACGTAATAGAGCCCGGCATCATAAGCGCCCTCGATCTCGACGCCATGGCTTTTCACCGTGCCATCGGTATTCACCCAGCGAACCACGCCGCCCTGCAGATCATTGACGATGTAGTTTTTGATCCGGTTGTTGAAGTAACCGACCTTCAGCCGCACCTGGTCATCGGCGCTGAACAGCCCGTCACGCCGCCAGTTCACGCCGAGATCAACGCCTTTCGACAGTTCCGGCTTCAGATCCAGATTGTTGTTGTTCGAGCTGCCGACACCGGTGTTGAACGGCACATTGGCATAGAACACCTCATGCGAGCTTGGCGGCCGGAAGGTGTGGGAATAGGTGCCGTAAAGCTCGATCTCCGGTGTCAGATCGAAGGAGAGACCGAGCTTCGGCAGCACTTCGCCGCCCGAGCGTTCGACATATTCATTCGCCGGGGCCGTCCGGGTGCCCGAAACTTCCCAATGGTCATAACGCAGACCACCGATCAGGCTCCAGCGGCCAAAATCGGCCACCGCTTCGGAAAACAGCGACGATTTGTCGAGCGTTCCCGGATGGTTGCCACCGCGCCGCTCATAGGTTCTGAAGTCGTTTTGCTGCCAGCTGACGCCGAAGGTCAGATCAAGGTTCACGCCATTCGACAGATCGACATTGGCGTGGTTCGTCAGGCTCGCCCCTTTGGTGACATCAGCGGTGCGCCGCCCGGTATAGCCACCGGTCGAACCGGGGCGGTAGTTCAGCTCTTCCTCATTATGGAACAGTTCGAGATCAAGGTTGATCCACTGATTGTCCGGCCGCCATTTCCAGGACAGCGTATCGGTCTGGTTGTCGATATCCCAGTTGTAGTTCGAGTTGATGAACTGGTTGCGATACCAGCGGGTGCCGAATACGAATGTATGTTCGGAATTCGGCTTGACCTCGAATTTCACCAGCCCGCCCTTCGGCGAATTCGAGGCGCCCTTGCCCGCGACCACGATCCCGTCGCCATTCTCGTAATCGCTTTGCGAGGTATGGGCGATGGCGGCCATCACATTGACCTCGCCGTCGCCACCCCAAAGGCCGGTAAAGCGCTGCCCGTAAGCCAGCATCCCCGACTGGTCATAGCCGTTCGAGCCACCCTTCAGCCGCAGCATCCCGCCACGCGTCTCGCCCTCCAGCACCACATCATCAATCGCGAGCGTGCGGAAATTCGCAGCCCCGGACAGGGTGCCGGATCCATGGGCGCCCGAAACCGGGCCGCGCACCACTTCGACCGCGCCGGTCAGCTCGGGATGCACGTAAAGCATCGAGCCGCCGGAGGATTCGTGGCCGCCGATATTCCTGAAGGTCTGCGGCACGCCGTCGATCATCGCGGTGACCCGGCCATAGCCGCTCGTGCCGCGAATATTGACCTCGATCCCCGGCTGGTTGGCCTGCTGGCGCGAAAACACACCGGGGATTGCGCGCAACGCGGTCTGGGCATTGCCGGAATAGCGGCCAAGGATATCGGCGCCGGAAATCGCGCTGACCGGGGCCGGTGTCTCATAGACCGCATCGCCTGCGACGCCGAGCGTCAGCCCTTCGCCGGTCAGGAAGATGGTGCCCAGGTTATGCGGCACCGCCGTGCTGGTCTCTTCTTCACCTGTGGTCTGTGCGGTGGCGGAAAGCGGGTATTGCGCCAGGATGCTGCTGCCCAGCAAAAGCGCAAGGAATCTGGTCGAGAAAAGGCGCGGATATGCGCCATGATGATAGGACATTGCTGTCTCCGGATCTGTCTCAGGGAAATGACGTCCCCTGGATCGCCGGAGCCACAGATATCCTGGCCCAACTGTCTCGGATCTGGTCGGATGCCCGGCGCATCACGCCCGGGCGCCAGCGTTTTAGGAAATAGTCCCGCCCGGGGCAATGCAGCAGCGTGCAATTATTAAACAGAGATTAAGGTTTCCCACGAAATTGCGGCATCGCTGCCACGGCAGGCAGTACCCCCCGGGCCTGGACGCTCAGCCCCGCGAGCATCGCGCGCAGCTCTGCCCGGCTGGTGACGCGCTGAGGAAACCAGATCCGGTGCAGGGCGCGTTCAGCAGCCAGGTCGATCCCCTCGGGGTCGATGGCCGCGATCCGCCAGCGCCCGCGCGCGCCGCCGGCCTTCGCGGTCAGAAAGGCAAAACTCTCGCGGTCGGCCTGGAGGCGGGTGATCTCTTCGGCCTCATGGCCCATCAGATCATCGGCACCGGCGAGGTCGCAGCGCAGATCCGCCACGGTCAGCAGATCGGTATTGCGCGCAGCCCCGCCATTGAAATGGATCGCCTCGACCTCCACCCGAAAAAACATGGTATCTTTCAGGGGGATATAGGCCGAGGCCTTGGTAAAGCGGCGCCGGTAACGCTCGCCCGCGATGCGTGCGGCCTCGCCCTCCAGCCGGAGCGCGCGCCCCACCAGCGTCATCCGCCTTTCGCTGACCACATCCAGCCCCTCGGCCTGCGCCAACGTCATCGAGACCCGCGGATCGGCAAGGATATTGCGCGCGTGCAGCGAGATCCCCGCAGCATAGAACAGCGGGCTGCCATCGGGTTCCACCGAGAGATTGGTCACCGTGCTGTAAGGATAGCCGCTGTGCTGATCGAGCGTTGCCAGCGCAATGCTGCGGCAGTTTCGCAAGAGATCACGCGCCATCTGGCGGGCATCGAAAGGCGCGGCGGCGGTCTGGTTGATCGGCACGCGGCGCGGGGTGATGGCGCTGGCGCCCATGGTTCACTCTCCGGCAGGTCGGTCGGCTTGCCGGATGGCTGGCATCTGCCCGAACCCTATCCCGGAGGCGGGGCCTGCTTCAAGCCCTTCCGGAGCCAGTGTCCTGCAGGTGAAGAAAGGACCTTGGGGACGCGCTGGATCTTTCAGGCAGAGGTTGCCACGAACTTGTTGAACCAGTGACATTCCTCGCCCGGAAGACGATGGGCCTGTTCCGCGACGTGATCCGGCAGATCGAATCTGTGCCCCGATTTGCGATCCTGCACATCGGCGCTGATTTGTGTGCGCAGGAGCCTGTTTAACCTGGTGGCGAAATCCTCATAGCGGTCGATGCCCCCGATGAGGTGAAGCGGTTCTGGCCCGATAGCGCAGTGAGTTTTTAAAGACCATCCGCCAATTCGGAGCTTTCTGCCGGGCATTGACGACCTGCTCGTGGCTCTGTTGCATAAATTGGCTGATAGCCGAGGTTTCCCCTTCCCCGGACAGACCTGTTTCCCGGCTCTGTGATGGGCATTCCGAGCGCAGTGCAGCCGTTCATGACGGCGATCCGAACCAGAAGTTCCGCGACCTGGCGATCGAAGTCCCGCGCCGTGAGACGCTGACCCGGAAGTTTTACACAGTGTATCCTGGTTTCGACGCGGCTCTGGCGGTGGTATCCGCTCTATCGTCGCCACAGGGTGCGGCCCGGATACTTCGATGACCGCAAAGCTTCGTTGCCTGCGATGGCACCGGCGGTGACGGTCTTCGGGGGGGGCGCATTCCGGCGAGGCGGGATGACCGCATCTGCGCCACGCCCGGCAATAGCGTCATGGCATTTGCGAGTGTCGCAGGCACCGTCTGCCGTGACGCTGCCGATCTCCTGATCCTCGGGAATCCGGTCGGGCAGAACCGGAGCATCACCGATGTGGCTTCCCGTGATCCCGACGGCGCGGAGCTCCACTGTTCGTTCGTCGATGCCGATTTGGATTTTGCGCCAGACCCGCCGTTTGGGGCCGCCATGCCTGCGGGCGTTCCACTCACCTTCACCCTCGACCTTGATCCCCGTACTGTCGATCAGCAAGCGCAGCGGCCCTTTGGAACCGCGATACGGAATGGTCACGGCCAGTCTCTGCCGGCGGCGAGACAGCGTGCTGAAGTCGGGCACCGCCCGGTTCAGACCCATCAGCCGCAAGAGGCTCTCGACGAACCCCGTCATTTGTCGCAACGCCATGCCGGACAACACCTTCATCGAAAGGCAGCTCTGAATGGCCGCATCGCTGCAGGCCTGCTGCCGGCCACGCTTGCCCGTCGGCGCGGCAACCCAGTTCATCCCGGGGTCGAACCAGATCGTCGGCGAGCCTCGGCGCTTGAGCACTTCATTGCAGGTCGGCCAGTTCCTGGTCTTGTAACTCGGGCGCGCCGGCCTGCTCATGCCGCCTGGTTATCACATTGGATTCAAAACGTGAATCCAGTCACCGGATTTGTGCAACATAGCCTAAATGATCTGACGTGGCGCCAAAGTGCGAAAACCCTGAACTGGCCGGACCAGCCACCAGAGGCGCCGGAGCACCCATAGCCCTGATTTGCCGGGATTCACCCCTGGTCGGCAGGGGCCAGGCGATAGATCGCGCCCGCTGTTTCTGACAGGAACCAGATCGCCCCATCGGGCCCCTCCCTTATGTCGCGCACGCGGCTGGTCTCGGGGGCGGTGATCCGTTCTTCCGCCCAGCCAGTGGCGGCAGGCGTTTCCGGATCGAGCCGCGAGATGAAATCGAGCTTGAGCGAGCCGGTGAAGACATCGCCCTTCCATGCAGGGACCAGCGCCCCCGAATAGACCATCAGACCCGAAGGCGCGATGGACGGATCCCAATAATGCAGAGGCTGGTTCATACCATCCGCATGAGTGCCGCTGCCGATCTTCGTACCATTGTAATTCACCCCGTAGGATATCACCGGCCAGCCGAAGTTCTCGCCCCGTTGTGACAGGTTGATCTCGTCACCGCCCTTCGCCCCATGTTCCGAGACCAGAAGGCCACCATCGGGCATGGCGGCGGCGCCCTGGATATTACGGTGCCCGATCGAGAAGATGCCAGTGCGCCAGCCGGTCTGCGCGACCTCCGGGCTGCCATCCGGGCTGCCATCACGCGCGATGCTGATTACCTTGCCATGGCTCAGGGTCGGGTCCTGCGCCTCAAGCCCCGCCGGGCCGGTGCCACGGTCGCCGGTGGTGATGAAGATATTGCCCCTGGCCCCCTCGACGATGCGCGCACCGAAATGCCGGCTTGCGGCGGCTGTATCGCCGATGAACAGGGTCGCGAAATCCTCAAGCCGGCTGTTATCCGCAGAGAGACGCCCCCGCCCGGCCATGGTCGCAAGCCCCTCGCCGCTCCGGCCGGCCCAGGTCAGCCAGATCTCCCGACTGGTGGCGAAATCGGCCGGCACCATCACATCCAGGAGCCCGCCCTGCCCCAGCACGGCCACCTCCGGCAGACCACTGATCGCCTGTGTCCCGCCTTCGGCAAGGCGCAAAAGCCTGCCGCCCTTTTCGGTAACCAGCAGGCTGCCATCGGGCAAAAAGGCAAAGCCCCATGGCATATCTAGCCCCGCTGCCACCCGGGTGATCTCCATCGGGCCAGCCGAGGTCTCAACCCTGCCCTGCGCCCCGGCGGCCCCCGCACCGCCCAGCAGCGCAAACGCCAGGCCGGTCAGAGCCGTCTTCACTACGGATTTGATCATCACGCCCCCCTCGCTTCCGCGTCCCACTGCCAGAGCGTCCGGCAAAGCTGCCGCCAAAGCCCCGGGCAGCATCTCCGGTCAGATCTCCAGGTTAAGTCTTCGGGAGAAAAGATAGGGGCGGCTCTCCCGCGCTGCGAGGGCGGATAAGGAATTTATCCCTCTTAACTGGATTTTTCGGCGCTTTTCTTTTGAAATCGGCCCGGCTAGGGTCGGGAAAGGATCTCGGTCCAATCAGGGAGATATCAATGAAAAAGTTTCTGCTGGCCACTGCGGCCTGCGCGCTGGCGGCTGGCTCGGCCTCGGCTGAGGATGTGAAACTCGGCATCCTGCTCGGCTTCACCGGCCCCATCGAAACCATCGCGCCGAATATGGCGCTGGCGTCGGAAATGGCGATCAAAGAAGTGAACGACTCCGGCAAGGCCGCCAATGGCTGGGTTTTCTCGGGCGTGCGCGCAGACAGCAGCTGCATTGATGCGGCCCTCGCCACGGCAGCCGCCGAACGCCTGATCACCTCGGAAAGCGTCAAGGGCATCATCGGCGCCGATTGCTCGGGCGTGACCCGCGCCGTTCTGACCAATGTGGCCATGCCGAACGGGATCGTGATGATCTCGCCTTCTGCCACCTCGCCGGCCTTGTCGGATGATCCGGATGAAGGTCTCTTCTTCCGCACCGTGCCCTCGGATGCCCGCGAAGGCATCATCATGGGCGACATTCTGGCCGAGCGTGGCGTGAAGTCGATCGCGATCTCCTATTCCAACTCGGATTACGGCAAGGGCCAGGCGGATGCGATTGCTGCGGCTGCCGAAGCCAAGGGGATCAAGGTCACCATCAACGCGTCGCATGACGATGGCAAAGCCGATTACTCGGCCGAAGTCGCGGCGCTGGCCGCAGCGGGCGGCGATGTGCTCGTGGTGGCGGGCTATGTCGACCAGGGTGGCAAAGGCATCATCCAGGCCGCGGTCGACACCGGCGCCTTCACGACCTTCGGCCTGCCGGGCGGTATGTTCGGGGAATCCCTGACCGAAGCCATTGGCGCCCCGCTGGAAGGGTCTTACGGTCAGCACCCGTCGTCAGACGCGGCCGGCTACCAGACCTATCTGGACCTGGCCACCGCCAATGACCCGAGCTTTGACGGCACCACCAACTTTGCGCCGAACACCTATGACGCGACTGCGATCATGATCCTTGCCATGCAGGCCGCCGGGTCGACCGACCCCAAGGTCTACAAAGACAAGATCATGGAAGTCGCCAATGGCCCCGCCGATGGCTCGGGCGAGGTGATCAACCCCGGCGAGCTGGGCAAGGCGCTGGAGCTGATCGCGGCCGGCAAAGCCATCAACTATGAAGGCGCCACCGGCGTGACCTTCCTGGAGAATGGCGATGTCACCGGGCGCTACCGCGAATATGAAATCAAGGACGGCAAGTGGGAAACGGTGAAATATCACTGATTTCCGGCTGACGTAGGGGCAATTGCCCCGGTCTCTGCCTTGACAGGCCCTGCAGGCCCGTGCATCCGCGCGGGCCTGTGACAAACAAAGCGCCACCCGGCCGCGTCTGACGGCAGTATCAGCGGGGGCAATCAGGGGAAGTGCATGATCCGGGTCGAGAACCTTCACCGGCATTTTGGCGGCTTTCATGCTGTCGATGGCGCCAGTCTTGAGATCCGCAAGGGCACGATCACCGGGCTGATCGGTCCGAACGGCGCCGGGAAATCCACCCTGTTCAATGTGATCGCCGGCCGGCTGCCGCCGACATCCGGCAAGGTCTTCATGGATGGGGAAGAGATCACCGGCCTTGCGCCGCATGAGCTGTTCCACAAAGGCCTTCTGCGCACCTTCCAGATCGCCCATGAATTCGGATCGATGACGGTGCGCGAGAACCTGATGATGGTCCCGGGGAGCCAACATGGCGAGCATCTCTGGAACGCCCTCTTCTCACGCGGCAAAATCCGCGAAGAGGAAGAGCGGCTCCGCGCCAAGGCCGATGAGGTGCTGGACTTCCTGACCATCAGCCATATCGCCGATAACAAGGCGAGCCAGATTTCCGGCGGTCAGAAAAAGCTTGTGGAGCTGGGCCGCACCATGATGGTCGACGCGAAAGTCGTCTTTCTGGATGAGGTCGGCGCCGGGGTGAACCGCACGCTTCTGAACACGATCGGCGATGCGATCCTGCGGCTGAACAGGGAACGCGGCTATACGTTCTGCGTCATCGAGCATGATATGGATTTCATCGGCCGCTTCTGCGACCCGGTGATCGTCATGGCCGAAGGCAAAGTGCTGGCCGAAGGCAGCGCCGCCGAGATCCGCGCCGATGAGCGCGTGATCGAGGCCTATCTGGGCCGTGGCCTGAAGAACAAGCTGAAGGCCGGCGCATGAGGCGGTGGGTCGGGATCTCCCCGCGCATCAGGGTAATTTCAACATTCTTACTTTCGGGGAGGCGTAATGGCGCATCCTTTTCTGATCGGCGAAAACATGACCGGCGGCTATGGCCCGGTTGATATCCTTCATTCCTGTACCCTCGCCGTCGAAAAGGGCGAGATCGCGGTGATCGTCGGCCCGAACGGCGCCGGCAAATCCACCGCGATGAAGGCGGTGTTCGGCATGCTGTCCTTACGCTCGGGCACGGTGCGGCTGGATGGCGAGGATATCACGAAACTCTCTCCCCAGGCGCGGGTGCGCAAAGGGATGGGGTTCGTGCCGCAGACCCAGAACATTTTCACCACGATGACGGTCGAGGAAAACCTCGAAATGGGCGCCTTCATCCGCGAGGATGAAGGGATCCAGGATACGATGGCGCAGATCTATGACCTGTTCCCGATCCTGAAGGAAAAGCGCAACCAGGCGGCGGGCGAGCTTTCCGGTGGCCAGCGCCAGCAGGTCGCGGTCGGGCGCGCATTGATGACGCGGCCCAGGGTGCTGATGCTCGACGAGCCGACCGCCGGGGTCTCGCCCATCGTGATGGATGAGCTGTTCGACCGCATCATTGAGATCGCCCGCACCGGCATCTCGATCCTGATGGTGGAACAAAACGCCCGCCAGGCGCTGGAGATCGCGGATAAGGGCTTTGTGCTGGTTCAGGGCGCGAACCGCTATACCGACTCGGGTGCGGCGCTGCTGTCGGACCCGGAGGTCCGCAGATCCTTCCTAGGGGGCTGAAAAGGTGCGCAGCATCCCCCCGCTGGCCCCTGTGCTGCTTTCTTCGGGCCCCGCTTTGGCGGTCCGGCGTCTCAGCTGCAATGCGGTTTTCAGATGTGATGCTTTTGCTCACTTTTGCTCATTTCATATGAGCGCGCCCCTCGCGGCTCTGCCCCTGTCAGCCAGGAAAGCGGCGCTTGTCATGGCAGTCCTTTGCACCCTGCCCCCGTGAGTGTAAGCGCCCGCACTCTCGACTGCAGCGTCCGGTATGAATGTTCCGGCGGCAGCTGCAAAGAGACGAGCCGCCATTACCGCACCCATGCCGGCCCGAAAAAGATTGAGGTCCAGAGCCAGGGCTATGCGACCGATCTTGTGATGCTCGACAAAACCTCGGGCGGCGATCTTGTTTACGGGGGCCAGATCGGCCCGAATTTCTATGGTGTCTTCTTTCTTGCCCCGTCGAATGGCGCGCAGCTGATGCTGCAGGGCGTCAATGGCTGGTCGGAAAACAAGACCGAGATGCTGATTTGCACGGAGGCCACGGGCTGATGGATATTCTCAACGCCCTTGTGGCTTTCGCCAATTTCATACTGGTGCCGGGGCTGACCTATGGCAGCCAGCTGGCGCTTGGCGCGCTTGGGGTCTCGCTGGTCTTCGCGGTGCTGAGGTTTTCGAATTTTGCGCATGGCGACACGATGGCGCTTGGCACGGTGATGGCGATCCTTTTCACCTGGATGCTGCAAAGCTGGGGCATTTCTGCCGGCCCGCTGCCGACAGCACTGATCGCGCTGCCATTCGCGATCATCGCGACCTCGGTGCTGGTGCTGGGCTCTGATATCGTCGTCTACCGCTTTTACCGCCGTGCCAAAGCGAAACCGATCATCCTGATGATCGCCTCGATCGGCGTCATGTTCGTGATGAATGGCCTGGTGCGGATGATCCTTGGCACACGCGAGATTCAGTTTGCCGATGGCGAGCGCTTCCTGCTGCCACCCGCCGCCTTCCGCGCCGCCACGGGCCTCGCCGAGCCTCTGGCGATCCGCACCTCACAGGCGGTGTCCGTGATCGTCGCGGTGATCTGCGTTGCGGCGCTGTTCTGGTTTCTGAACCGCACCCGCACGGGCAAGTCGATGCGGGCTTTTTCCGACAATGAAGATCTGGCGCTGCTGTCGGGGATCAATCCGGACCGCGTGGTGATGGTGACCTGGATCATCGCCGCGGCGCTGGCGACCATTGCCGGCACGCTTTACGGGCTTGATAAAAACTACCGGGTCTTTGTCTATTTTGGGATGCTGCTGCCGATCTTTGCCAGCGCCATTGTCGGCGGGCTTGGCTCGCCCATCGGCGCGATCATCGGCGGCTTTGTCATCGCTTTCTCGGAAATCCTGATCACCAACGCCTGGAGCAAGATCCTCGGCTATCTGACGCCGGAGGGCTGGCTGGGCGACGGGCTCTACCAGGCGCTCTCGACCGATTACAAAGTGGCGGTGAGTTTCGTGATCCTGATCATCGTGCTTCTGGTAAAGCCCAACGGCATCATGGGGAGCAAATAAGATGCGCAATACCCTTCTCTTTGCCGGCGTCGCGGCTCTCTTCCTGCTGACCGGCTTTTTTCAAAGCTGGAACCTCGCGCTCAATATTCTGAACCTTGCGCTGATCTCGGCGGTGATGGCGATTGGTGTGAATATCCAATGGGGCTGGGCCGGGCTCTTCTCGGCCGGGATCGTCGGCTTTGTCGCCCTTGGCGGCGTCGGGGTGGCGCTGGTCTCGGGCAAACCCGTCGCCGGCGCCTGGGAGGCCGGCACGCCCGAAATCCTCTCGGCGCTGGTCTTTGGCGCCATTGCAATCGTGCTGGCGGTCTGGATGCAGAAAAAGCTGCCAAAGGGCAGCACGCGAACGCTGGCGACCATCGCTTTCCTGCTCGTCTGTTTCTTCATCTACCGCGCGCTGCTTGACCCTGCCGTCATGGCGGTCGAGGCGAATGACTCGTCGAAAGCCGGGCATATCGGTGGTCTCGGGCTCAACTCGCTCTGGGCCTGGCCAGTGGGTGCGGCTCTGGCGGGGGCCGTGGCCTGGGTGATCGGCAAAGTGGCGCTTGGTCTGCGCGAGGATTATCTCGCCATTGCGACACTGGGGATCGGCGAGATCATCATTGCCGCGCTGAGGAATGAGGACTGGCTGGCGCGCGGGGTCAAGAACCTGATCGACCTGCCCCGCCCCTGGCCGGTGCCATATGAGCTGGAGCTGCAGCGCAACCCGGATTTCACCGACTGGATCGGGCTGGTGAATGCCGATCCGGTTCCGGCCTCGGCCATTGCGGTGAAACTGCTTTACGCGGGCCTGTTTGCCATCGTTGTACTGGTGTTGTTGTGGCTGTGTGAGCGCGCGCTTAACAGCCCCTGGGGGCGCATGACCCGCGCGATCCGCGACAATGAAATCTCGGCCGCCGCAATGGGCAAGAATGTCAAATACCGCCATTTGCAGATTTTCATCCTCGGCTCTGCCGTGGTGGGGCTGGCGGGGGCGATGATGACCTCGCTTGATGGCCAGCTGACACCGTCAAGCTATGCACCGCTGCGCTTTACCTTCCTGATCTGGGTGATGGTGATCGTTGGCGGTTCGGGCAATAACAAGGGCGCCATTCTGGGCGGCATTCTGATCGGCTGGCTCTATCTGGCGGCAGAATCCTTTGGGCCGATGATCATGGGCTGGCTGACCTCGGTTCTGCCGGCAGGACCGGTGAAAACCCAGCTGGCGGAATCTGCGGCGCATATGCGGCTCCTGATGCTTGGGGTGATCCTCCTGCTGGTGCTGCGCTTTGCACCGCGCGGGCTGATCCCCGAGAAATGAGCCGAGAACCCGGCCCCTTGCCCTTCGCGCTCATCCTGGCGATCTGGGGGGAGCGCTATGGCGCCGCGCATATCAATGGCATCGTCCAGGGGGCCTTTGACCACTCGCCCGGGATGCGCGAGGCCGTGCTGGTCAGCGACCGCCCGCGTCCGGATCTCGATCCCCGAATCCGCCAATGCCTGTTCCCTGCCCCCTTCAACCAGCCGGAATTCTTTTTGCCCGGCTACCGTGCAAAACTCGCGGTGCTCTCGCCCGAGATCACGCCCCGCGATCTGCGCTGCATCTATATCGACCTCGATTCGGCGGTGATCGGTGATCTGGGGCGTCTGGCGGCCCTGGTCACGGATGAAACGAGCCTCTTCATGCTGCCCCCTCCCGGGCTTGGCTTTTCGCGGCTGCGCCGGCTGCTCGACCGGTTGCGCCCGGGGGCGCATTTTCCGGTCGGGAACTCTTCGGTCCTCGCATTTCACTCAGGCGTTACTCCCAATCCGGCCAGCCTCTACGCGGCCATTTTGCAAGATCCGCTGGATACGACCGCAGGCGGCATGTATATTGATGACGTCATCATCTCCTCGCTCGCACGCGACATCATCCGGGCCGTGCCGAAGGATTGCGCCGTGATGCTGCGGCGCGAATTCATGTCAAAACTGCCGTTCTGGCCCCGGATCAAGGCCGCTCTGCCCTGGATCGCCGCCCGGCGCCGCCATATCGCGGTGGTGACGATGAACGGGCCCGAGGTCAAAGCCGAACAGCTTGGCCAGCTGGCAACGGGCAGCCCAATCCGCGACGGGCGCGGCCGCAAAGGGGTCTGGTCTCCTGCGGCAATCGGCGCGGTATGGCCGGAACTGGCCCGCGCCTGCCGTCGCATCGCCGAGACCTGCTGTATAAACGACACTCAAAGTCGCCGATGAACAAGAATCCCGCCAGGTGCGCCCGATAATCCCGATATGATCTGAAAGGGATGGCTATGCGCACATCAGTCCGGGTTGTGGTGATTGGCGGCGGGGTGGTTGGGTGTTCGGTGCTTTACCACCTGACAAAGCTCGGCTGGACGGATGTGATGCTGATCGAGCGCTCGGAGCTGACCTCGGGATCGACCTGGCACGCGGCGGGCGGGTTTCACACCATGAACGGCGACACCAATATGGCGGCGCTGCAGGGTTATACGATCCGGCTGTACAAGGAACTCGAAGAGATCACCGGCATGTCCTGCGGGCTGCACCATGTTGGCGGCGTGACTTTGGCCGACAACCCGGCGCGGTTTGAACAGCTGAAGGCCGAGCGCGCGAAACACCGCTACATGGGGCTCGATACCGAGATCCTCTCGCCTGCCGAGATTTCAAAACTGACCGATGGCATGGTCAATCTCGACGGCATCATCGGCGGGCTCTACGACCCGCTGGACGGGCATCTTGATCCCTCGGGCACCACCCATGCCTATGCAAAGGCCGCGCGAATGGCGGGGGCCGTGATTGTCCTGAATAACCGCGTGCTGGAGACGAACCCGACGAAAGACGGCTGGGAGGTTGTGACTGAAAAAGGCACCGTGACCTGCGAACATCTGGTGAATGCCGGCGGCCTCTGGGCGCGGGAAATCGGCGCCATGGCCGGCGTTTACCTTCCGCTTCTGCCGATGGCGCATCAGTATCTGGTGACCGAGGACATCCCCGAGATCATGGAGATCCTCGCCCAGGGCCGCGAGTTCCCGCATGTGATGGATCCGGGCGGCGAGAGCTATCTGCGCCAGGAAGGTCGCGGTTTGTGCATCGGCTTTTATGAGAAACCCTGCGAGCCCTGGGCACTCGACGGCACGCCCTGGACATTCGGACACGAGCTCCTGAACGAGAATTTCGACAAGATCGAGGATTCCGTCGCTTTCGCTTATCGCCGCTTCCCGGTCCTGGAACGCTCGGGCGTCAAGCGGGTGATCCACGGGCCCTTCACCTTTGCCCCCGACGGCAACCCGCTGATCGGCCCGGTGCCAGGGCTCAAAAACTACTGGTCGGCCTGTGCGGTCATGGCGGGCTTCAGCCAGGGCGGCGGCATGGGACTGGCACTGGCGCAATGGATGATCGAAGGCGAGGTCGAACGTGACCCGCGCGGCTTTGACGTGGCGCGTTTCGGCACCTGGACCAGCCCCGGCTATACCGTGCCGAAGGTCATCGAAAACTACCAGATGCGGTTTAACGTCTCTTACCCGAACGAGGAACGCCCGGCCGCCCGCCCCTTCCGCACCACGCCGATGTATGACGTGTTTGACGGGATGGGCGCGGTCTGGGGGAGCCAATACGGGCTTGAGGTGGTGAATTACTTCGCCCTGCCCGGCGAGCCGCGCTATGAGACGCCCACCTTCAAACGCTCCAATGCCTGGGAGGCCACCGCGCGCGAGGTCAGGGGCCTTCGCGAAGGCGTCGGCATCAATGAGCTGCAGAATTTCGGCAAATACCTCGTCAAAGGTGCCGGTGCCCGCGCCTGGCTCGACCGGATTATGGCCGGCCGCATCCCGAAACCGGGCCGTATCTCGCTGACCCCGATGCTGGCGGTTTCGGGCAAGATCATCGGCGATTTCACCGTCTCCTGCCTGTCTGAGACCGAGTTTCAGCTGACCGCCAGCTATGGCGCGCAAGGCTGGCATCTGCGCTGGTTCCAGGACCATGCCGCGCCGGGCGTCACCGTTGAGAACATCTCGGATACGCGATCCGGCTTCACCATCGCCGGGCCGAATGCCCGCAAGTTGCTGGCGCGCGTCACCCGCACCGATGTCTCGGCGAAATCGTTCAAATTCATGGATGTGAAGCCGATGACCGTCGGCATGGCGAACTGCTTTGTGCAACGCGTCAGCTACACCGCCGATCTGGGATATGAGATCTTTTGCGACCAGATGTTAGTGCGCCATCTCTGGGAGGTCCTGATGAAGGCCGGCGCGGATCTGGGCATCACCCCCTTCGGGATGCGGGCGATGATGAGCCTCCGGCTCGACAAATGGTTCGGCTCCTGGGGGCGCGAATTCTCGCCCGATTACACCCCGGCCGAGACCGGTCTTGACCGGTTCATCGCCTGGACAAAACCTGTCGACTGGATCGGCAAAGAGGCCGCGCTGAAGGAACGCGAAACCGGCCCCGCGCGCCGCCTTGTCACGATGGAGGTCGATGTCAGCGATGCCGATGTCGTGGCCTGGGAGCCGGTCTGGCTGGACGGAAAAGTCGTCGGCTGGTGCACTTCGGGCGGCTACAGCCACTGGACCGGAAAGTCCCTGGCACTGGGCTTCATTCCCGCCGGCCGCGTCGAAGACGGTCTGGCGCTGGAGGTCGAAATCCTCGGCGAGCGCCGCCCGGCACGGGTGCATCTGGCGCCGGTCTGGGACGATGGCGGCCGGATGCGCGACTGATCTGACACCGCGACCGATCAGTGATGACAGGTTGGTCGCCCCTCCTGACAGCACTTATATCCCATAGGGATCCGGACAGGATCGGCAGGAACCAGTAAGGACGAGGCATCGATCATCGGCGTTGACCTTACGAAACAGGTCTGTCAACTGCACGAAGCGACAGAGGGCGCGATCGTGTTTCGCGAGAAGCTGTCGCGCAAGCAGTTTCTGGCTTTCATGCAATCTCACCCAGAATGCGCCGTTGCGATGAAAGCTTGCGCTACGCCTCACCTATAGATCAGTTTCTTTCGCCGCGGGCTGAAGGCAGTGGAACCGTCGTTCGATCACCTTTTCCTCCAGCACCATGGAATTGCGCTCGAGCAGCCAGCTCATCATGATGTGGTTTCGCAGGATCGCAGGGTCAGGCTCAAACCATGAATTGCTGCCGCCGTCCCGCGTCCACCATGCGTGGATGCAACCATAGCGACCTTGTGGGCGATCCTGAACGGCACCCTCCGCAAAGCGCAGGGCCTCGAAGAACTTCAGAACCACTTCAGGGCCGCCTATAGGAACCGTGACCCCGCCTGAAACCGCTTCGGCAAGCGTTCCGGAACTGCAAGGTGTCACACCTCGGTTCTTCCCGAACAGCAGGGAGGCATCGATCATCTCGGCACATTCGCCCACGATTTCAACATCCAGCATGTCGATCCATGCGTTGCCGATCCGGTTTTGTGAGGTGGTCTCGCGCCCGGATCCCGAAAAATGCGGCCCCGCTCCCAGCTTTGCCCCGCACGTCATGCGCGTGCCGAATTGCCGAAAATCTTTGGAAACGGACGGCGAGACATCGACGAGATGCAACAGCGCCAGGTCTGGAAAAGGGCTCGCAGCGGTCAAGAGACAAGGCCGAACGCCTCGGACACGATCCTGAGATACACATTCCCGGGGCAGGCGCGCCCCTGTCGTCCAGGGATCTCCGAAAGGGCCAGTCGTTCTGACCTGATCCAGACAAGCCCATCATCCGAAGCCCCGCAGAGATCGGGCGTGTCTAACCGCCATAGTCGGCCAGGAGTTTTATCTGACCCTCATCTCGTTAACCTGGGCCGTCAGATCCAGCCCGAGGGCCCACAAAGGGGTAAAGAGCCGACACACACGATTTGCCACCGCAAGACGCGTGGCGAAAGAGATCATTATCGCCTCGGGCAACAATGGAACGGTAACGGGATTGGCAATCGGATGCGCATACTCAGATCCTGAGACAGCATAGCGACACAACACACTGATCTGAAACGGGAAAGGCGCGGATCCATGTCGATCCGCGCTCTTCCATTTAAGTCGGCTCATGTGCAGGAATGCAGGTCATGGCGGGGTCAGTGCAAGCTTATGGGTACAACCCGCTCTCATATGCTTCAATGACACCCCGCGCGCCCTCAGCTGCAGCCGGTTGTGCCACCGCAGGTGGTGCATTTCAGGCAGGTTCCGTTGCGGACCAGCGTGTAATTGCCGCATTCAGTGCAGGAATCTCCGGTATAGCCCTGCAGTTTCGCGCGGCTCCGCGCGTCGGATCCGGCATTCAGCGCAGCAAGGCTGCTGCCGGGCGTTCGGGTGCCCGGGATCAGCATATTCAGCGCCGTCACCGGATCGATTCCGGCTGCTGACTTGTCATGACCCGGAAGCAGATCCTGCGGCAGGCGATTTCTCAGATAGCCGGTCGAACTGATCGATTTCAGAAGCTCCACCGAACGCGTCACCGGTGCGGCTGCGGCACGCTGATCGGGCTTGCCCTCGTCATCGCCACGGCCGAGATCGTCAAACGCGGTGCCCTTGGGCGCGACATGCGCCAGATCGGTGCGGTCGAGATAGGAAATCGCCAGTTCGCGGAAGATGTAGTCGAGGATCGAGGTCGCGTTGCGGATTGAATCGTTCCCCTGCACCATCCCCGCCGGCTCAAACCGGGTGAAAGTGAAGGCATCGACGAATTCCTCAAGCGGAACACCATATTGCAACCCGACGCTCACTGCGATTGCGAAGTTGTTCATCATGGCACGGAAGCCCGCACCTTCCTTATGCATGTCGATGAAAATCTCGCCAAGCGCGCCATCGGCATATTCGCCGGTCCTGAGATAGACCTTATGGCCGCCGATTAGCGCTTTTTGCGTATAGCCCTTGCGCCGCTCGGGCAGCTTTTCGCGGTGTGAACGGACGATCTCTTTGACGACCACCTTTTCGATGATCTTCTCGGCAATCACCCGGGCCTTTTCCTGCGGCGTGCCGGTCTCCATCACCTCTTCGGCCTCATCATCGCCTTCGATCAGCGCCGCCGCCAGCGGTTGCGACAGTTTCGATCCGTCGCGATAGATCGCATTGGCCTTGACGCCGAGGCTGTGGGACAGTGCGTAAGCCGCCAGCACCTCGTCGATCCTGGCGAGGACGGCATGTTGATCGTCTTGGAAATCGCGCCCGAGATAAAGCTCTGCGCGGCGGCCATCATGAGGATATGGCTTTCGACGCTGAGCAGACGATTGCCCTTGCGGCCGCAGGGGCTGGCGCAGTCGAAGACTGCAAGATGCGACGGGTTCAGATGCGGCGCGCCTTCCAGCGTCATGGTGCCGCAGACATGATCATTTGCCGCCTCGATCTGGGCGCGGGCAAAGCCCAGATGTTTCAGCAGATCGAAACCGGGATCCATCAGCTCGGTTTCCGGAATGCCAAGCGTGCCCTTGCAGAACTCTTCGCCAAGCGTCCATTGGTTGAAGACAAAGCGGATATCGAAGGCCGTGGGCAAAGCCGCCTCGATCTTCGCGATTTCGGCGGCCCCAAAGCCATGACCGATCAGCGCGGTATGGTTGATTGCGGGTGCCTGGGCGAGACTGCCATGCCCGACCGCGTAAGCCACAATCTCGGCCGCCTGATGCGCGGGATAGCCCAGGGCTTCAAGCGCCGCCGGCACCGACTGGTTGATGATCTTGAAATAGCCACCGCCGGCGAGTTTCTTGAACTTCACCAGCGCGAAATCTGGCTCGATGCCGGTGGTGTCGCAATCCATCACCAGACCGATCGTGCCGGTGGGCGCGATGACCGAGACCTGGGCATTGCGGAAGCCATGCACCTCGCCCAGCGACAGTGCCTCATCCCAGGCGCGCCGGGCAAGTGCTACCAGCGCCTCATCGGGGCAATTCGCATGATCAAGCGCGACCGGGGCCACGTTCAGCCCGGCATAGTCGCCGCTGCCATTGGAAGCCGCGCGGTGGTTGCGGATCACCCGCAGCATCGCATCGCGGTTCTTCGCATAGCCGGGGAAAGCGCCCAGCTCTGCCGCCATCTCGGCAGAGGTCGCGTAGGAAATGCCGGTCATGATCGCGGTCAGCGCGCCACAGAGCGCGCGGCCCTGGGCGGAATCGTAGCCGAGCCCCATATTCATCAAAAGCCCGCCGATATTGGCATAGCCGAGGCCCAGGGTGCGGAATTCATACGACCTTTGCGCGATTTCCTTTGACGGGAATTGCGCCATCATCACCGAGATTTCCAGCGTCAGCGTCCAGAGCCGGCAGGCATGGACAAAGGCCTCGGCCTGGAACCTCCCGCCCTTCCAGAAGGTCAGCAGGTTCAGGGACGCCAGATTGCAGGCGGTATCATCCAGGAACATATATTCCGAACAGGGGTTCGAGCCCCGGATCGGCCCGTCTTCCGGGCAGGTATGCCAGGCATTGACCGTGTCATGAAACTGGATCCCGGGATCTGCGCAGGCCCAGGCGGCATGGCCGACCTGATCCCAGAGATCACGGGCCGAAACGGTTTTCGCCACCCCGCCATCGGTGCGGCGGATCAGCTCCCATGGCAGATCGTCGCGCACCGCCGCAAGGAAAGCATCCGTCACCCGCACCGAATTGTTCGAATTCTGGCCCGAGACCGTGGAATAGGCCTCGGAGTCCCAGTCGGTGTCATAGGTCGGGAATTCGATACTGTCGAAGCCCTGGGCGGCATATTGCAACACGCGATTGGTATATGTGTCCGGGATCAGAGCTTTCTTCGCGGAACGGATCGCTGCTTTCAGGGCCTTATTCCGGCCCGGATCAAAGGCATCCGCCTCATTGCCATCCCAGGCGCGGATCGCCGCGAAAATCCCGTTCAGCTCGCGCTCATGCGCTTTGGATCCGGCGACCAGCGAGGCGACCTTCTGCTCCTCGATCACCTTCCAGTTGATGAATTGCTCAATATCGGGGTGATCCATGTCGCAGATCACCATCTTGGCCGCGCGCCGCGTGGTGCCACCGGATTTGATCGCCCCTGCCGCCCGGTCACCGATCTTCAGGAACCCCATCAGCCCCGAGGATTTGCCGCCCCCCGACAGCTTTTCATTCTCGCCCCTGAGCGACGAGAAATTGGTACCCGTGCCAGATCCATATTTGAACAGACGCGCCTCACGGACCCAGAGATCCATGATGCCGCCCTCTTTCACCAGATCATCCGAGACCGACTGGATGAAACAGGCATGCGGCTGGGGGTGCTCATAGGCGCTGGTGGATTGCACCAGTTTGCCGCTGACATGATCGACATAGAAATGGCCCTGCCCCGGCCCGTCGATCCCATAGGCCCAATGCAGCCCGGTATTGAACCATTGCGGTGAATTCGGCGCCGACATCTGCCGCGCCAGCATATAGCGCATCTCGTCAAGATAGTGCTGCGCGTCTTCCGCGCGGGTGAAATAGCCGCCTTTCCAGCCCCAATAGGCCCAGGCGCCGGCAAGGCGGTCGAAGACCTGCTTTGCCGAGGTCTCGCCGGTATAGCGCTCACCCTCGGGCAAAAGCGCCAGCGCCGCCTCATCCGCGACCGAGCGCCAGAGAAATTCGGGCATGCCCTTTTCTTTGACCCGCTTCAGCCGCACCGGAACGCCTGCGCGGCGGAAGTATTTCTGGGCGATCACATCCGATGCGACCTGGCTCCAGCCCTCGGGCACCTCGACCGCGTCATTGCGAAAGACGATGCGGCCATCCGGGTTGCGGATCTCGGAAGTGGTGGTGGTGAAATCCACCGCGCCCCAGGCGCCGCCCGTGGCATTGGTAAATCTGCGCTCGATTTTCATTGCTCTGTCCCCTGTGGGTCATTTGCGGCCCTTGTTTTTGCGGATGTAGCGCTGGTCGTGACATCCCGGGCATGAACCACCACACGGGGCCCGGTTCCGCCGCCAAAAGCCGGCCTGGAAAGGTCTTGGTGTAACGAATACAACATATGGTGGTCTGACTTGCCTCGCGAGCAACGTGTCGTAGGAAAACCGCAGTTTCAACGGATTTATTTCCGTCCTGGTCCGCATTGTCATCTTGACGTCACGGGGTCATATGCCTGCGACGGGCCAGGCCCCGCCCCAGGGCTCACGGGGCGCGGATGTGGGCAAATCTGTGGACGATTCCGGGATGTCTTCTGGCCGGTGCCGGCTTTTCCCTCCGATCCGGGCGGTTTGGCCCAAAAGCTTCACATCGCGGATGAAGCCTGGCCAGATACGCGGTGCACTGGGTTAGCCTGTGGAAAACAGTCATGCGACCGATTCCCCAAAACGCCGTATGTGGTGCCGGGCAAAAATGTCGCAACCGCGCGAAATCGCAAACAGGGGTCGCCGCTGCCTCATTCTGTCGCAGGTGAGACGGCTGCGTCACTTTCCCCTGCGTAAAACTCGGGCTAAGAGCAGGAAAGTCACCACCATATGCCGGGCGTAAGCGCGTCCCTGATGGCAAAACCGGCCCAGGGGCCGGCAGGCGGTGTGAAGGAGTTTAGCGAATGAGTGCCCCGAATGCCGCCCCGGACAGCGCCGCAGAACGCGCGGCAACAAGCGCTGCCGCAAGCGTGACAGAAAACCGCAGGGCCGCTGTACTGATGGTCAGCGCCATGGCCGCTTTTGCCATCGAGGATACCTTTCTCAAACATGCCGCAGTCTCGATGCCGCCGGGCCAGGTCCTGGTGATCAACGGCCTTGCGGGGGGCGGTATTTTCGCGCTCCTGGCGCTGCGTCGTGGCGAGGCGGTGTTCAGTATGGCCGCATTGCGCGGCATGGCGCTGATCCGCAATGTCTCGGAGGGGGTGGCAGCTTTCACCTATCTGCTGGCACTGGCGCTGGTGCCTATGGCAATGGCCTCGGCGCTGTTACAGGCTTCGCCCCTGATGATCACTGCGGGGGCCGCGCTGTTTCTGGGCGAGACCGTCGGCTGGCGGCGCTGGATCTCGATCCTGACCGGCTTTGTCGGTGTGATGATCATTCTGGAACCCTGGAAGGCCGGGATCGACATTGCCGGCCTCGCCATGGTCGGCTGCGTCATAGCCCTTTCGGTACGCGACCTCGTGACGCGCCGGTTGCCGCCGCATCTGGGAACAATGAGCCTTTCCTCCTGGGGGGTTCTGGCCTCGGTCCCTGCGGGCGTGCTTCTGATGCTGGTGCGCGGCGAGGGCTTCCAGGCGCCCGCCCCCGAACAGGGTGTGGTGCTGGCCTGCGCGGTCTTAGCCGGGCTGATCGGTTACTATATGGTGGTCGAGTCGATGCGGATCGGCGAAGTTTCGGCCGTGGCACCGTTTCGTTACACGCGCCTGGTATTCGCGTTCATACTGGCTGTCCTTTTCCTTGGCGAACATCTGAGCCTCAATGTGGTGATCGGATCGGGCCTCGTGATCCTGTCCGGCCTCTATATGTTCGGCCGCGCCAGAAAACGGGCGCATTAACCAGAACGCAACAAGCCCTGCAAAAAACACGCAGGCCTGGGGATTGCCGCCCTTCCCCAGGGCGGCGGCTCCCGCTAAACGGGGATCGGGATCGGCCCATCCCGCCCGACTGAAACAGAAACGTCTGACCCGGAGCTTACGATGAGCACGATCATTGACATTCACGCCCGCGAAATTCTCGACAGCCGCGGCAATCCGACCGTAGAGGTCGATGTGGTGCTGGAAAGCGGCGCCATGGGCCGCGCTGCAGTGCCCTCGGGGGCCTCGACCGGCGCCCATGAGGCCAATGAGCGCCGCGATGGCGACAAATCCCGCTATTTCGGCAAAGGCGTGCTGGAGGCGGTGGCTGCCGTCAATGGCGAGATCGCCGAAGAGCTGGTTGGCTATGACGCCACCGAACAGACCGGCATCGACCGCACCATGATCGAGATGGACGGCACGCCGAACAAATCCCGCCTTGGCGCGAATGCGATCCTCGGCGTCTCGCTCGCGGTGGCAAAGGCTGCGGCGGAATACACCACCCAGCCGCTCTACCGCTATATCGGCGGCACCTCGGCGCGCGTGCTGCCGGTCCCGATGATGAATATCATCAATGGCGGCGAACATGCCGACAACCCGATCGACATTCAGGAATTCATGATCATGCCGGTCGGCGCGGATGATATCCGTGACGCGGTCCGCATGGGGTCGGAAGTCTTCCACACGCTGAAAAAAGAGCTGTCGGCAGCGGGCTATGGCACCAATGTCGGCGATGAGGGAGGCTTTGCGCCGAACCTGTCTTCGTCGCGCGTGGCGCTCGACTTCATTCTGAAGGCGATTGAAAAGGCAGGTTACAAGCCCGGCGAGGATATCTACCTCGCCCTCGATTGCGCCGCGACCGAGTATTTCAAGGGCGGCAAATATGAGATGAAGGGTGAAGGCATCTCGCTTTCCTCGGAAGAGAATGCCGAATACCTCGCGAAGCTCGCGGCGGATTACCCGATCATCTCGATCGAAGACGGTATGGCCGAAGATGACTGGGCGGGCTGGAAGCTTCTGACCGACAGGATCGGCAACAAGGTGCAGCTGGTGGGTGACGATCTTTTCGTGACCAATCCGCGCCGTCTGGCCGAGGGCATCAGCAAGGGTATCGCCAATTCGATGCTGGTGAAGGTCAACCAGATCGGCACCCTGACCGAGACGCTTGAGGCCGTCGATATGGCACATCGCGCGCGCTATACCAATGTGATGTCGCATCGTTCGGGCGAGACCGAAGACAGCACCATCGCTGATCTCGCCGTCGCGACGAATTGCGGTCAGATCAAGACCGGCTCGCTGTCGCGCTCGGACCGGATGGCAAAATACAACCAGCTGATCCGTATCGAAGAAATGCTGGGCGAAACCGCCGAATACGCGGGGCGTTCGATCCTGAAGGGCTGACCTCAGCCAGAAGCCGGATTTTTTCAAAAAATCCGGCACAAATTTCGTTTCCGAAATTTGCGGGCGCCTTTAGGCGCCCGTTTTCGTGCCGGATCAGCCGGCCAGGGCTTTGGCGAGACGAAAGAGCCGCACGCGTTTCAAAAGCGGTTTCACGCCGACCGGCTGGCCGGACAGGTTTTCGGCTTTTGCACGCACCCGCTCGACAATCGCCGCCATCTTTTCCGGCGCGCGCGAGTGCAGCTCCCACAGAAAGCCATCCGGATCCCTTCGGGAAATGCCTTCCTCCGCCAGAACATGACCAGGAAAATCCGAGGCGTTGAAGGTCACAATCGCATCGGCATGGCCGGCGATGCCCGTCGCCAGCACATGCAGATCGCCGGGATCGGGCAACACCAGGCGCGCCTCGATGGCCGGTTGTGGCGCCACCCGTCCGCGCGGGAAAGCCGCGCGAAACAGCGCAGCCTCGCCTTCGGCCACCACCTGCACCCCGGGCCCGAGTTTGGCCGACGAATGCGTCCATTCGCCGAGGATCCGGTCGGACCAGACCGGCTCATAGAGACCCGCCTCACCCGCGCCCTGCAAGATCTCCCGCAAAACCGTCGGGAAGAGGACACAAGCGTCGAGAACGGCCTTCATCTCAGCCGTCCAGGCGGAAGGCGAGCGCCTTGAGATACCCCGTTTCCGCAAGCTGCGGCAGCACCGGATGGTCGGGGCCGGCAAAACCGGTATAGATCAGCTGCCCGCGCCGCCCGCCCCGCCCGATCCCGCGGGCCGAAGCATTGCGGAAGGATGAAAGATCCGCGGCATGCGAACAGGAACAGAGGACCAGATAGCCGCCGGGCGCAACCAGCGCAGCCGCCAGCTTTGCCACCCGTTCATAGGCCCTGAGCCCGGCCTCAAGCGCCGGTTTGGCCGGAGCAAAGGCCGGCGGGTCGCAGATCACCAGATCGAACTGCGCCCCTTCCGCCCCAAGCGCCTCGAGCACCTGGAAGGCATCGCCCTGCCGCGTCGAAAACCGCTCTGCTACGCCCGAGGCTTTTGCGCCTCCCTCGGCCAGCGCCAGCGCCGGCGCAGATCCGTCGACTGCCAGTGCGCTTTCGGCGCCCCCGGCCAAAGCCGCCAGAGCGAAACCGCCGACATGGCTGAACATATCCAGCACCCGCGCCCCGCGCGCCAGCCGGGCCGTGAATGCATGGTTCTCGCGCTGGTCAAAGAAGAGCCCGGTCTTTTGCCCCCCGGTCAGGTCGGCAAGATAGGTCGCACCGTTCATCGGTACAGCAAGCGGCGCGGCAGGCGTTGTGCCCAGCACGGTCACGATCTCTTCGGAAAGGCCCTCAAGCCCCCGTGCCCGGCCCGAGCCGTTCTTGATCACGGTTGTCACGCCGGTGACTGCTGCCAGCGCCGAGACGAGGGTCGCGAGATGCGCTTCGGCCCAGGCGGCATTGGGCTGCACCACCGCCACATCGCCGAAGCGGTCGATCACAACGCCGGGAAGCCCGTCGGCCTCGGCATGAACCAGGCGGTAGAAGGGCTCGGGGTAAAGCCGTGCCCGCGCAGCCAGTGCCCGCGTCAGACGTGCTTTGAACCAGGCCTCATCAATCGCCGCCTCCGGATCGCGGTCGAGCATCCGCGCCACGATCTTCGATGCGGGATTTATGGTCACAAGGCCAAGCGGCCGGCGCTCGGCATCTTCCAGCACCGCGAGCGCACCCGGCGCCAGCGCGGAGGTCCGGCGGTCCATCACCAGCTCATCGGCATAGACCCAGGGGTAGCCGTGGCGGATCGCGCGGGCCTCAGCCTTGGGCCGCAGCCGCACAGTTGGATATTTATACGCGGCGGTGGGGATATCTGTCTCTGTCATGCCCTCCTCTTACTCAACCGCGTCACTTTGTGAAAGTGGCATGGTCGCTCTTCGGCAGTGGAATACGGTTGCGCCCGGCTCTCACGCCGGATCGCGATATCCGGCCTTTGACCCAGCCGCCATTTTGTGCTGTTCCCATGGCAAAGCTCTTGCAAAATGGGGCTCACCCCTTTAATGTTAGCGCTAACAGACTTATCTTCAACCAGGATTCCCCTGCCGACCCGATTTCCGCCCCAGCTTCTCCGATATGCGGCCCTCTGACACCCGCGACGGAGATCCCCAAAGCCAGGACCGAGAGACCATCATGACATCGAGGCCAGACCTGAACCCGATCATCGCCCGCGTCACCGACCGGATCCGCAGGCGGTCAGAGCACTCGCGCTCCGCCTATCTGGCGCGGATGGAGGCGGCGGTTGCCAAAGGCCCGGTGCGCGCGCATCTGAGCTGTTCCAACCAGGCCCATGCCTATGCGGCGATGGGCCCCGACAAGGCGGATCTCGCGCTTGGCCGGGCGCCGAATATCGGGGTGATCACGGCTTACAACGACATGCTCTCAGCGCATCAGCCCTATGAGGATTACCCGAAGATCATCCGCGAGACCGCGCGCAGGCTCGGGGCCACTGCCCAGGTCGCAGGCGGTGTACCCGCGATGTGTGACGGCGTGACCCAGGGCCAGCCGGGGATGGAGCTGTCGCTGTTTTCGCGTGATGTGATCGCGCTGGCGGCCGGCGTCTCACTCAGCCATGACTGTTACGACTCGGCGCTGTGGCTCGGGGTTTGCGACAAGATCGTGCCGGGGCTGATCATGGCCGCCGCCACTTTTGGCCATATCCCGTCGATTTTCATCCCCGCAGGCCCGATGACCAGCGGCATCGGCAATGACGAGAAAGCCAGGGTCCGTGCCGCCTTCGCCGAGGGCAAGGCCACGCGCGAGGAACTGATGGCGGCCGAGATGGCCTCCTATCACGGGCCGGGCACCTGCACCTTTTACGGCACCGCCAATACAAACCAGATGCTGATGGAGGTGATGGGCCTCCACCTCCCCGGCGCCACTTTCGTCAACCCGGGCACGCCTTTGCGCGAGGCGCTGACCGAGGCGGCTGTGGCGCGCGCGGCGGCGATCACCGCTTTGGGCAATGATTTCCGCCCGGCGGGCGAGATCCTTGATGAGCGCGCCTATGTGAACGGGATTGTCGGACTGATGGCCACGGGTGGCTCGACCAATCTTGTGCTGCATCTGCCCGCTATGGCCAGGGCCTCGGGCGTGCTGCTCGACCTTGAGGACTTTGACGATCTGTCGGGGGCCGTGCCGCTGATGGCACGGGTCTATCCGAACGGGCTGGCGGATGTGAACCATTTCCACGCGGCGGGAGGCTTGCAGTTCCTGATCCGCGATCTGCTGGGCGCGGGGCTTTTGCATGAGGATGTGAAGACGGTCGCGGGCGACGGGCTGACACATTACACGCGCGAGCCCGAATTGCATGAGGGCACCTTCCGCTACCGCGAAGGCCCGGCAAAAACACTGAACGACAGGATCCTGCGTCCGGCTGCCGATCCCTTTGCCGAGACCGGCGGGTTGCGGCAGCTGGAGGGCAATCTCGGTCGCGCGGTGATCAAGATCTCCGCCGTGGCGCCCGAGCGCCATGTGATCGAAGCACCTGCCCGGGTGTTCCATGACCAGGAAAGCGTCAAAGCGGCCTTCAAACGCGGAGAGTTCACCAGCGATATGATCGTGGTGTTGCGCTTCCAGGGGCCGCAGGCCAATGGAATGCCCGAGCTGCATTCGCTGACGCCGGTGCTGACCGTGTTGCAGGATCGCGGGCTGAAAGTGGCGCTGGTGACCGATGGCCGCATGTCGGGTGCCAGCGGCAAGGTGCCGGCTGCAATCCATGTCTCACCCGAAGCTGCCTGTGGCGGCCCGCTCGCGCGGTTGCAGGATGGTGATCTGTTGCGCCTTGATGCAGCGAAGGGGGAGCTGACCTGCCTCGCCCCCGATTTCGCGACCCGTGCCCCGGTCGTGGCCGATCTGAGCGCCAACGGATATGGCACCGGACGCGAGCTTTTCGAGATGTTCCGCCGCTCGGTCGGCAATGCGGAACATGGCGCGGCAGTGGTGGTCTGATCCGCCGCCGCGATTCCTGACATCTGCCGGAGGCCTCTGGCGGGAGAATTCAGGTCAAGAGGAAGATGCTGTTTTCCCCTTGATAAAACTTAACGCTGCCGCTGGCAGATCCCTGTCCGAGGAAGAGACATGACCCCCGCAGAGCAATCCATTGCCGCTGAACAGATCTGCCGGCTGGCACCGGTTGTACCGGTTCTGATCGTAGAAGATGTGACCCAGGCCGCGCCGCTGGCGAAAGCCCTGGTCGCAGGTGGCCTGCCCGCGCTTGAGGTTACCCTGCGCACGAAGGCTGCGCTGGAGGTGATCCGCGCAATGGCCGAGGTCGAGGGCGGTGTGGTCGGGGCGGGGACGCTCCTGACCCGCACGGATGTGAAGGCGGCGATGGCCGCCGGCGCGAAATTCGGGGTTTCGCCCGGTGCCACCCAGGCGCTGATCGAGGCCTGCGAGGATGAGGGGCTGCCACTGCTGCCGGGGGCGGCTTCGGCCTCGGAGGCCATGGCTTTGCTTGAGCGCGGCTATACGGTGCAGAAGTTCTTTCCCGCCGAACAGGCCGGCGGTGCCGGGTTTCTTAAGGCGCTCTCATCACCACTGCCCCAGGTGCGGTTTTGCCCGACCGGTGGCATCAGCCTGAAAAACGCCGGGGATTATCTCGGCCTGCCGAATGTGCTTTGCGTGGGCGGCAGCTGGGTGGCGCCGAAAGACGCACTTGCGGCCGGCAGCTGGAGCGAGGTCACCCTTCTGGCCGCTGAGGCCAGGGGCCTTGCCCGCCGCTGACCTCTCAGGCTGACCTTCCCAGACGACCGCCGCGGCGCTTTGGCTCTGCGGCGGGCATCAGCCCCGCGGTCAGCACCTCGTTCATCGGATGATCCGGCGCGGTGGCGCTGTATTCCGCGATCAGGGTGCGCAGCGCATCGGGGATCTTGCGATTATCCGCGACACTCAGCGCCCAGTCCATGAAGATCGACCGGCATTCGCCAGGCGAAATCCCTTCGATCCGGTAGCTCTCCCGGACCAGTCCTTTCGGATCTGCCTCTTCCAGCCGCACAGCCAGCCTCCCCATCGCCTTACCCGTTCTGTTTTGCCGCAAATTGCCGCGTGCAGACGCCGCCTGCAAGCACCACCACCGACCGAAGCTGTGCCAGAAGCGTCTCCATGTCGCTTTCCCCGGTCTCGCGCAGCAAAAACGCGCGCCCCCCTTCGCCGATCATGGCCGGATCAAGTGGCCCTTCGCTCAGGAGCCGCGCCGCACAATGGAGCGACCAGAGGAAGCGCCAGGCCTTTGCAAGGCCTTCCTGATCGGACTTCTCAAACACCTGTTTCGCGCCGGCAAGCTGGCGCTCGATCGTTCGGGCCGGGTTCGCGGTGATCAGCGCCGCCATTTCGGCGACAAGCTCGATATCCATGAGCCGGCCGGGGCCGTTTTTCGTTTCCCATTCCCCGCGCGCGGGCTTGGCCTCCTGCAACCGCGCCCGCATCGCCGCGACATCGGCGACCACATTTCCGCCTGCGCCTTTCACCGCGATCACCTCGCGGCGGGCCTCTTCGACCGCGACGGCAAGCGTCGGATCGCCGGCCAGCACCCGCGCCCGCGTCAGCGCGAGATGTTCCCAGGTCCAGGCCTCAGTCATCTGATAATCGCGCCAGCCTGTCAGCGAGGTCGCAACCGGCCCCTGGCGCCCCGAAGGGCGCAGCCGCACATCGACCTCGTAAAGCCTGCCCCCCGCCGTCTGGGCCGACAGCGCGGTCACCATCGCCTGGGTCAGCCGCGCGTAATAGGTGCGCACCGGAAGCGGGCGGCGGCCCTCAGAATGTTCGGCCTCGACCCCGTCCGCGAAAGCATCATAGATCAGGATCAGGTCAAGGTCAGAACAGGCATTGAGCCGCCCTGCCCCAAGGCTTCCCATGCCCAGCAGCACCGCGCCCCGGCCCGGCGGCGCGCCATGTTTGGCCGCGAATTCAGCCAGGACCCGGGGCCAGAGCGCGGCCACCACCGCCTCGGCCAGATCGGAATATTGCTTGCCGGCTTCGAAACTGTCGATCAGCCCGCGCAGGTGATGAACGCCGATGCGGAAATGCCATTCCTTCATCCAGCGCCGCGCCTCATCGAGCTGACGTTCGTAATCGGCAAGGTCCCCAAGCCGCTGCGACAGCGCCGCCGTCAGGCCGCGCGCGCCGGGCCAGGGCTCGAAGAACGCCCCCCCGATCACCGCATCAAGAACCGCCGCATTGCGTGAGAGATAACGGGCAAGCTCCGGCGCGGTGCCGGCAATGTCGATGATCAGGGCCACCAGCTGCGGATTGGCCTCGAACAATGAGAAGATCTGCACGCCCGAGGGCAGGCCCGCCAGAAACCCGTCAAGTGCCACCAGCGCCTCATCCGGATTGGCGGCTGCGGCCAGCGATTTCAGGAATTGCGGGCGGAGGCGGCGGAAAATGGTCTGGGCGCGATCCGAGCGCAGACAGGGGTAATGCTGCCAGCCCCCGACGATCGAACGGGCGTGATCGGAGAGCTGCGGCACTTCCTCTGCGGGCGCATCAGGGGCGAAGAAGCCCTCGGTCAGATCATCGGTGCGCTTCAGCCGCGTGATCAGCCCCTCGCGGAACTGGTCCTCGGCTTCGCCCATGAAGGCGGCGATCCGCGCGACGCCCCCGGCCGTCGGCGGCATGGTCTGGGTCTGAGCGTCGCCGACCATCTGGAGCCGGTGCTCCAGCTCGCGATGCGCGCGGTAAAGCGTGGTCAGCTCAGTGGCCACATCGCCGGGGATCCAGCCCTTTTCTGCCAGCGCCGCAAGGCCGCCTTCGGTGGTCGGATCACGCAGATCCGGGTCGCGGCCCCCGGCGATCAGCTGGCGGGTCTGGGTGAAAAACTCGATCTCGCGGATGCCGCCAAGGCCGAGCTTGATATTGTGGTTCTCGACCGTCAGCGGCCCGTTCAGCCCGCGATGTTCGCGGATCCTCAGCCGCATGTCATGCGCGTCCTGTATCGCGGCATAGTCGAGATGTTTGCGCCAGACAAAGGGCGTCAACGACTGCAAAAAGCGCCGCCCGGCCTCCAGATCGCCGCCACAGGGCCGCGCCTTGATATAGGCCGCACGTTCCCAGGTGCGCCCCTCCGCCTCATAGTAATTATAGGCCGCCCCCATCGAGAGGCAGACCGGCATCACCGAGGCATCGGGCCGGAGCCGCAGATCGGTGCGGAAAACATAGCCCTCGGAGGTCACGTCCGAGAGGATCGCCGTCATTTTCTTGGTCACGCGAATAAAACTGGCGCGGGCCTCGGCCTGGTCCTCGCCATAGCGCTCCTGGTCGAAAAGGCAGATGAGGTCGATATCCGAGGAGTAGTTCAGCTCTCCCGCGCCCATCTTGCCCATGGCAAGCACGGTCATGCCACCCGCGGTCTCCGCATCCTGCGGGTCAGCACCCGGCAGTTTGCCGCGGCGGATTTCCTCAGCCACAAGCCATTTGACACTGAGATCGACCGCGAGATCGGCAAGCGCGGTGAGCGCGCCGGTCACTTCATTCAGCTGCCAGACCCCGCCCAGATCGCACAGCGCCGTCAGGAGCGCCGCACGCCGCTTGGCCTGGCGCAGCGCCGCACCCAGAGTATCAAGCCCGGCCTCGCGCGGCTCGGCCAGCAACGAGGCGAGCGCATGTTCCGGCGCGCCCGCGAGCGCCTGGCGGATCCAGACGGCCTCGCGTTCCAGCAAGCCGCCGAGATAGGGCGAACAGCCCGCTATGCCCCCGATCAACCCCGCCATCAGAGGCCCGAGATCGGCAAATTCAGCCATGGCCCCCGCCCCGGCTGCGGGATCGAAGGCGATGGGCTGGCGGGTGATGCGGGCGGCAAAGGCGTGATCTGACATGAGCGCAAAATGCGGCGCGGTGACGGGGGGGTCAATTCCCCTGATCGCGGGCGGAGCGGCTTTGGCAAAGAATTCCACCTTTCCGGCCAGCAGGAACCGCTCGGGCTGCCTGAGGTGTCACGGCTGGCCCAGGCGAAAAGCCGCTGAACCGCCAGGCATCGCGGCTCCGGCCATGTAAATATCATTCACATCCCCCTTGAAAGAACCGGGAGCCAGCCGCAAATTATCCATGTGAACGACATTTACATCTGAACAGGGAGTGACCTTGAGATGAACAGCACAGCTGGTTCCCGCACGGGCATGATGGCCTTTCGCGGGTTTACCGACCGGCTTCGCCAGGCTGAGGCCTGGCTTGATGCCCGTGGCAAATGGGCCTGGATTGCCGCCATGGTGGCGGGGTTCGTGATTTTCGTTCCACTTGGCCTCGCAATTCTGGCCTGGATGATCTGGGGAAAACAGATGTTCGGATTCGCCTGCAGCAACCGCAGACATGACCGCAGCGCCCGTAATGGCTTTGGCCGCCAGGGCTTTGACCGCCACGCGCCGTTCCGCGCCACCGGCAACGCGGCCTTCGACTCTTACCGCGATGAGACCCTGCGCCGTCTGGAAGACGAACAGAGCGCATTTGAATCCTTCCTCCAACGCCTGCGCGATGCCCGCGACAAGCAGGAATTCGACCATTTCATGGAAGAACGCGCCCGGGGCGTCTCTGATGCCGCCGCCGCCCGGCCTGAAACCGGCGCTGAAACCCGGCCGGAAACCGGCGAAGCGCCCCGCCGTGGCGAATACTGAGGCACTGCGCCCCTGATGTCGCCTGTATCAAAGCCGCAGCCGGCGAGGCATACCAGCTGAGAGGTGCCCGGCGAAGGATTTCCACCACCTGACAGACAGGAAAACATCAGCGCTCCGGCCAGTGGCCGGAGCGCAGCTTTGCCGAATTTGCGCTGTTGTCGGATGGGATTGCCCTTGCTAGGGTCTCGCCTGACCACCGCTGGCTCTCTCCGGGTTCATGCCCGATCCGCCAGGCCTGCCTGAAAATATTGCCCGCGTCCCAAAGACCATCCTGCGAAAGGGCGCCCTTCCCGCGCCCGGACTTAAGACACGCCAACCGACAGAGACCCGTAACACCCCCGACAGCCCGATGCGCCATACCCTTCCCATCGCCCCACAATTCTATGTGACAGCACCCCAGCCCTGCCCCTATCTCGACGGGCGGATGGAGCGAAAGCTGTTCACCGCATTGCAGGGCGAGCATGCGCAAAAGCTGAATGATGCGCTGTCGAAACAGGGCTTCCGGCGCAGCCAGAATGTGCTTTACCGCCCGTCCTGCGCGGAATGTTCGGCCTGTCTCTCGGCGCGGATCCGGGTTGCGGATTTCAAGCCCTCGCGCACCCAGAAGCGGGTTTTGAAAAAGAACGAGGATCTGACCCGCAACGCAACCAGCCCCTGGGCGACGGAAGACCAGTTCCAGCTGTTCCGCCGCTATCTCGACACCCGTCATGCCGATGGGGGTATGGCGGATATGGATATTTTCGAATTCGCTGCCATGATCGAGGAAACTCCGATCCGGTCGCGGGTGATCGAATATACCCGTCCCGTGGACAGCGCTGATCCTGGCGGGTCGGACCGCTATGGATCAGACCACGACAGCCGGCTCGCGGCGGTCTGTCTGACCGATGTGTTCGATGACGGGCTTTCGATGGTCTATTCCTTTTATGACCCTGCGATGAACGCGCGCTCGCTGGGCAGCTATATCATCCTTGATCATGTCGAGATCGCGCGCGAGGCCGGGCTGCCCTATGTCTATCTTGGCTATTGGGTGCCAGGCAGCCGCAAGATGGGGTATAAGGCCAGCTTTGACGCGCTGGAGATTTTCAAGGGCGGGCAATGGACCGATCTGGGCTCGCCCGCCGATCACCGGGCCGAGCTTCATCCGCTCTCGGTCGATCCGATCGCCGAACAGGTCGCAAAGATCAGTCTGCCGGAGGCGCGTGGCTCCTGAAAAGATTTAGCACCTCCGGCTGGTCCTGCTTGCCGCCGTCGGGACAATTAGTGCCAGGATGAAACCTGCACCCGCCCGTCCGCCTCTGTGCCCTGTTGCGATTATCCGTTGTGAGTACGGGTTCACCCTGAAGGAAAATCAGGCGGCGCGGCGCGCTCCCTCCTCAGCCACAAGCCAGCGCTGCAACAGATTCGGGGCACGAAAACACGAAAATTGCCCTCCGCGACCAGTGGTCGAAATATTGTTGCGATTTTCACCCCTTCCTGGACAGATTCGGTGCAGATTTACGGTTGACGCCCCTCAGCAGCTTGCCTTAGGGTCCCGTCAGTCGCGCGGGCTTTCACAGTCCGCTGCGCTGAGGAGATGCGTATGGGCAGGATTATTGTCGTCGTAAGGGACAGGCGCATGGGCCGGTAACGGTTGCCATAATGGTCTCCCATGCGCCCCCGGATTAACCCTCGGGGGCTTTTTGTTTTGGAACGGCTGGCAGGAGCTGGCGAGAGGATGACGGTGCAGCGATGACGGCAAAGGTGATGACCGGCGCGAAGATGGTGGTGCAGGCTCTGAAGGATCAGGGCGTCGAGGTGGTGTTTGGCTATCCCGGCGGCGCAGTCCTGCCGATCTATGACGAGATTTTCCAGCAAAACGACATCCGCCATATTCTTGTCCGTCACGAACAGGGCGCAGTCCATATGGCCGAAGGCTATGCGCGTTCGACCGGCAAGGTGGGGGTGGCGCTGGTGACCTCGGGGCCGGGTGCGACCAATGCCGTGACCGGGCTGACCGATGCGCTGATGGATTCGATCCCGATCCTCGTCCTCTCGGGCCAGGTGCCGACCTTCATGATCGGGACCGACGGGTTCCAGGAGGCTGACACCGTTGGCATCACCCGCCCCTGCACCAAGATGAACTGGCTGGTGAAAGAGACCGAGAAGCTCTCGGATACGATCCACCAGGCTTTCCATGTCGCGAAATCTGGCCGTCCGGGCCCGGTGCTCGTCGACATCCCCAAGGATGTGCAATTTGCAACCGGCCCCTATTCCGCGCCGGAGAAAGTAAAGGTCTCGCATTACCAGCCGCGGGTGAAGGGCGATATCGACGCCATCACCCGGATGGTGGAACTGATGGAGACCGCCGAGCGGCCTTTGTTCTATACCGGCGGCGGCGTGATCAATTCCGGCAAGGGCGCGAGCCAGCTCTTGTGTGAGTTTGTCGAGGCGACCGGTTTCCCGATCACGTCGACGCTGATGGGGCTTGGCGCCTATCCGGCCAGCGGCAAGGCCTGGCTGGGGATGCTGGGGATGCACGGGCTTTACGAGGCCAATCTGGCGATGCATGGCTGCGATCTGATGATCAATGTCGGCGCGCGTTTTGACGACCGCATCACCGGCCGCGTCGCCGATTTCTCGCCGAAATCGAAGAAAGTGCATATCGATATTGATCCGTCATCCATCAATAAGGTCATCCGCGTCGATGTGCCGATCCTGGGCGATGTCGGCCATATCCTGGAAGACGCGCTGAAGATCTGGAAGGCGCGCGGGCGCCGCGTCAATAAAGATGGCCTCGCGAAATGGTGGGGTCAGCTCAATGAATGGCGGTCGGTCAACTGCCTTTCCTACACGCCGTCTTCGAGCACGATCAAACCGCAATATGCGCTGGAGCGGCTCGAAGCGCTGACCAAGGGCATGGATCGCTACATCACCACCGAAGTCGGCCAGCATCAGATGTGGGCGGCGCAGTTCCTCGGCTTTGACGAGCCGAACCGCTGGATGACCTCGGGCGGCCTCGGGACCATGGGCTATGGCATTCCGGCCTCGATCGGGGTGCAGGTCGCGCATCCCGAAGCGCTGGTGATCAACGTGGCGGGTGAGGCCTCCTGGCTGATGAATATGCAGGAGATGGGGACGGCGATGCAGTTCCGCGCTCCGGTCAAGCAGTTCATCCTGAACAATGAGCGGCTTGGTATGGTGCGCCAGTGGCAGGAGCTGTTGCATGGCGAGCGCTATTCGCATTCCTGGTCGGAAAGCCTGCCCGATTTCGTGAAACTGGCAGAGGCTTTCGGCTGCAAAGGGTTGCGGGTCGACGATCCGAAGGATCTCGATGACGCGATCCTGGAGATGATCCGTTATGACGGGCCGGTGATCTTTGATTGCCGCGTCGAGAAGCATGAGAATTGCTTCCCGATGATTCCCTCGGGCAGGCCGCATAATGAGATGCTGCTTTCGGCTGATGCGGATGCGTTCAAATCGGGCGCCGTGCTGGTGTGACATCGCGCGTGGGGGCCCTGCCCCCACACCCCCGGGATATTTAGAGACAGAAAATGAGAGGGCAGCCGATGTCTGCGCTTAAGATCAAAAAAGGCTCAACCAGCCACTCCGCCTATGACCTGCGCGACCCCCATTCCGAGGTCGAGGCGAGCCATACGCTGGCGGTGATCGTCGAAAATGAACCTGGCGTGCTGGCGCGGGTGATCGGGCTGTTTTCGGGCCGTGGTTACAATATCGACAGTCTGACCGTGGCCGAGGTCGATCATACCGGGCATCGCTCGCGGATCACTGTTGTGACGCGCGGTACACCGGCGGTGATCGACCAGATAGAGGCACAGCTGTCGCGTATGGTGCCGGTGCATGCCGTCCATGACCTGACCGCCGAAGGGCCGAGCGTGCAGCGCGAGCTCGCGCTGTTCAAGGTGGTCGGCAAGGGCGATCAGCGGATCGAGGCGCTGCGGCTGTGCGAGATTTTCCGCGCCAAGGTGGTCGATACCAGCCTCGAAAGCTTTATCTTCGAGCTGACGGGCACTCCGGACAAGATCGACGCTTTTGCAGATCTGATGCGCCCGCTTGGCCTGAAAGAAATCGCCCGAACCGGTGTCGCAGCCCTCTCGCGCGGCTTCTGATCAGGCCCTTGACCTTGCGGCCGGGCCGGCGCGGTGCCGCCTGCCGCCCATGCCGACCGCAGGCCTGCGCCAGCAGGCCTGCCCCCGCCCGCGGCTTTTGGACCGGAGCCGCGCAGCGGCTTGGGGCCAAAAGCGCGGGTTCCCTGCCGATCCCCGCCTGATCCCGGTTGACCTGAGACGCAGGCGCTGGCAAGGCGGGCGCCATGTTGCGCATCTCTGACATCACCTATTCCGTCGAAGGCCGCCCCCTGTTTGAAGGGGCCTCGGCCACCATTCCCACCGGCCATAAGGTCGGCCTTGTCGGGCGCAACGGCGCCGGCAAGACCACGCTCTTCCGGTTGATCCGGGGCCAGCTGGCGCTGGAGGGCGGCGAAATTTCGCTGCCCAGCCGCGCGAAGATCGGTGGCGTCGCGCAGGAAGTGCCCTCGTCCGAGACCTCGCTTCTCGATACGGTTCTCGCCGCCGATACCGAGCGCGCCAGCCTGATCCTGGAATCCGAAACCGCAACCGACCCGGCCCGGATTGCCGAGATCCAGTCGCGCCTGAGTGACATCGACGCCTGGTCGGCCGAGGGCCGCGCCTCTTCGATCCTCAAAGGTCTTGGCTTTGATGCAGACCAGCAGCTCATGCCCTGTTCCGCTTTTTCCGGCGGCTGGCGGATGCGGGTCGCGCTGGCCGGGGTCCTTTTCGCGCAGCCGGACCTTCTGCTCCTTGACGAGCCGACCAACTATCTCGACCTCGAAGGCGCGCTCTGGCTGGAGGCCTACCTCCAGAAATACCCCCATACCGTCATCATCATCAGCCATGATCGTGGCCTGCTGAACCGCGCGGTGCAGGGCATCCTGCATCTCGACAACAGGAAACTCACCTATTGGCAGGGCGGCTATGACCAGTTCGCCCGCCAGATGGCCGAGCGCCGTGCCCTCCAGGCCGCCGAAGCCAAAAAGCAAGAGGCCCGCCGCGCCCATCTGCAAAGCTTCGTTGACCGTTTCAAGGCCAAGGCCTCGAAAGCGACGCAAGCCCAGAGCCGCGTGAAAATGCTTGAGAAAATGACCTCGATCACCGCGCCCGAAGATGCGGCGCGGGTGGTTTTCACCTTCCCCGCACCGGAAGAGCTCTCGCCGCCGATCCTGACGCTGGATGGCGCGAGCGTGGGGTATGACGGGCCGCCGGTTCTGAAAAAACTCTCGCTCCGGATCGACCAGGACGACCGGATCGCGCTTCTGGGCCGCAATGGCGAGGGCAAATCGACGCTGTCAAAGCTGCTTGCCGGCAAGCTGAAAGAATCGGGCGGCAGCGTCACCCGGTCCTCAAAGCTGCGCATCGGCTATTTCGCGCAGCACCAGGTCGATGAGCTTTATATCGACGAGACGCCGCTGCAGCATATCCAGCGCCTGCGCCCGTCCGAGCATCAGGCGAAACTGCGCGCGCGGCTTGCGGGCTTTGGCCTTGGCGCCGATCAGGCGGAAACCGCCGTGGGGCGGCTTTCGGGCGGGCAAAAAGCACGGCTCTCGCTGCTGCTTGCGACCATCGACGCACCGCATATGCTGATCCTCGACGAGCCCACAAACCACCTCGATATCGAAAGCCGCGAGGCGCTCGTGGAGGCGCTGACCGAATATTCCGGCGCGGTGATCCTGGTCAGCCACGATATGCATCTGCTGTCGCTCGTGGCTGATCGGCTCTGGCTGGTGAAAGGGGGCGCGGTCGAGCCCTATAATGGCGATCTCGAAGATTATCGCCGTCTGCTTCTGACCCCGGATGAGGCGAGCAAACCCGCGAAAGCCGCGCCTGTGGTGAAAAAGGCCAGCCGCGAGGAAGTGACCGCGCTGAAGGCCGAGCTTCGGAAATGCGAGGAACGCGTCGCCAAGATCGAGGATATGCGTTCGAAACTGGCGGTGAAACTCGCGGATCCGGCGCTTTACGAAGATGACCGCAAGGGCGATCTGGGGGTCTGGAACCGGAAATATGCCGAGGTGATGGAGGCGCTGGACCGCGCCGAATCCCTCTGGATCAACGCCCAGGAGGCGCTGGAGAAAGCCAATCCATAATGGCCGCAGAGATGAACCCGAACTGTTCATCTCTGCACAGTCAACCCGTCTTGAAATTCTCCCGGTGCGAGAGTTGATAGGTGTCAACGCAAACGCCGCATTGCGGCATCCAGATAGGCACCTGAAAATGTCGAAGACCATCGAAGCCCTGACCAAGCGCCGCACCCAATATGCGCTTGGCCGCAATGTGACCCTGTCGAAAGATCAGATCGAAGCGCTGATCAAAGAGGCGATCCGCCAGGCCCCCTCGTCCTTCAACTCGCAAAGCTCGCGCGCTGTGATCCTGTTCGGTGCCGACAGCGAGAAAGTCTGGTCGCTGATCGATGCCGAACTGCGCAAGATCGTTCCGGCCGACGCTTTCGCCTCGACCGAAGCCAAGCTGAAATCCTTCGCTGCCGGCCTTGGCACCGTGCTGTTCTATGAAGACCAGGACACGATCAAAGGCCTGCAGGAAAACTTCCCGCTTTATGCCGATGCTTTCCCGGGCTTCTCGCTGCATTCCGCGGGCATGGCGCAGCTTGCCGTCTGGACCGCGCTTGCCGAAGAAGGCATCGGCGCCAGCCTGCAGCACTATTCGCCGATCGCCGATGCCGCGCTGACCGCCGGGTTCAACCTGCCCGCCAGCTGGAAACTCCAGGCGCAAATGCCCTTCGGCTCGAATGAAGCGCCTTTCCTCGACAAGGCCTTCATCGAAGACGCGCATCGCTTCGTTACTCTCGGCAAGTAAGCCGGGCCGGAACTTACCACAAAAGGGGAAGGCCACGCGCCTTCCCCTTTTGCATTTCTGTCACGGGGGGCGGTGAAACCCGGTTGACGGGAGCGGGTTTCCCCCCTGACAGTCAGCCATGGACAGCGCTTTTCTGATCACCGCCTTTGCCACGCTTTTCGTGGTGATCGACCCGCCGGGTCTCGTGCCGCTGTTCATCGCCCTGACGCAAGGCATGGACCCAGGCCATCGTCGCGCCATGGCGCGCCGCGCCTGCCTGATCGCTGCCGCCCTTTTGCTGATCTTCGGTCTCTTCGGCGAGGTAATCCTGAACTTCATCGGCATTTCGATGCCGGCTTTCCGCATTGCCGGCGGCATCCTTTTGTTTCTCACCGCCCTCGACATGCTGTTCGAGCGCCGCACACAGCGGCGCGAGGGCCAGCAGCCCGATCCCGATCACGACCCCTCGGTTTTCCCGCTTGCGACACCGCTGATCGCCGGCCCGGGCGCCATCGCCACCATGATCCTCCTGATGGGCCAGGCGGGTGACGCCTGGAGCGCCAAACTCGCCGTCCTCCTCCTCCTCGCGGCGATCATGCTGGTGACCTTCCTCTTCTTTCGCGCCTCGCCGCTGCTGGAGCGCCTGCTGGGCCGCACCGGCACCGTGGTGATCACCCGGCTTCTGGGCATGCTGCTCGCCGCGCTTTCTGTCCAGTTCGTGATCGACGGGGTGCGCCAGACCGGGCTGATCACCGGCTGACGCCCTTCCAGCCCGCCCGCCTTTGCGCCATAGTCAGCGCAAAGGAGACCCAAATGGATTCAGAGCTCTGGCCGCGCGTCATCTATCTCAGCCTGCTGGTGGCGGCGCTTGGGGGCTGGATCCTCGTCGAATATCGCGGCCGCTTCGGCGCGGCCTTGCGCACCTTCGCCGCCTGGGGCCTGATCTTCGTGGGCCTTGCCGCAGGCTACGGGCTCTGGAAGGATATCCAGGGCGAGAACCGCCCGCGCCAGATGGCAAGCGAAGCCGGCGAGATGGTGCTGCGCCGCGCCGCTGACGGCCATTTCTACGCTGCCCTTGACCTCAACGGCACCGAGGTCTTCTTCATGGTGGATACCGGCGCCACCAATATGGTGATTTCACGCCGTGATGCGGAGCGGCTGGGCTTCAACCCTGAAGAGCTGCGCTACTTCGGCGAGGCCTCCACCGCCAATGGCATCGTGCGCACGGCCCGTGTCACGCTTGATGAAATTGATTTCGGCCCCTTCACTGACCGCACCATGGACGCCTGGGTGAATGAGGGGGAAATGGACGGCTCGCTCCTCGGCATGGATTACCTGCGCCGCTTCTCGATCCGCATCGAAGGCGACCGCATGATCCTGACGCGCTGAAGCCCTGCGAGCTACCTCCTTGCGACCTCCGCCATAGGCGTTCACCGTCAGCCAGACGCCCCGCCGGTCGAGGTTTTCATTTCCCACCGCCCCGCGGCATCCGACCAGTATTCCGCCACCAGCCCGGCCGCGACCACCGCTTTCCATTCGGCACGCGCCGCCTGCATCTGCCGCTCATCGGCGCCCTCGAACAAAAGCCAGACCCGCTCCATCAGAGCCGCCTCGCCCGGATCGACCGGCGATCCCGCCAAAAGCATCACCGCCTTCGCGCCATTGACCGCAGCCCCCGTGCCCAGCAGAACCGGCTGGAGGGCATCATGATCGCCCCCCGCAAGCCCATGCGGCAGGAACCCGTCCCTCGGCTCCAGCCAGAGCTGCATATCCAGCCGCTCCAGCAGCGCAGGATCCGGGCCGCGCAGCATCACATTCCAGCCCTGACCCAGAGCCTGGGTCAGGATCGGGCGCGCAGCCTCGGCAAGACTGCGCGCCGTCAGATGGTAGAATTTAACCGCGCCCATGGGCGGCTCAGCCCTCGAACCGGTCCTGGATCAGCCGGTTCAGCGCCCTGACACCCCAGCCGGTTGCGCCTTTCGGGCTGAACTCTGTCCCCGATTTCGCCCAGGCGGTGCCCGCGATGTCCAGATGGATCCAGGGCGTATCGGGTTTCACAAAGCGCTGCAGGAATTGCGCGGCGGTGATCGAGCCGGCCTCGCGCCCGCAGGAATTGCGCATATCCGCGACACGGCTTTTCAGCATCCGGTCATAGACCGGGCCCAGAGGCAGCCGCCAGGCGGCCTCATTTTCCCCCGCCGCTGCCTTCAGGAAGGCGTTGCACAGCGTGTCATCATTGGAAAACACCCCGGTATTCTCGTCGCCAAGCGCCACGATCACCGCGCCCGTCAGGGTCGCCAGATCGATCATCCCGCGCGGCGCAAACCGCTCTTGCGTGTACCAGAGGACATCCGCCAGAACGAGACGGCCTTCGGCATCGGTGTTGATCACCTCGATCGTGTCGCCCTTCATCGAGCGCACCACATCGCCGGGCCTTTGTGCCTTGCCGTCAGGCATGTTCTCGACAAGGCCCACCAGCCCGACCACATTGGTTTTTGCTTTGCGCAGCGCAAGCGTCCGCATCACCCCGGCGACGGTGGCGGCACCACCCATATCCATCACCATGTCTTCCATACCGGCCGCCGGTTTCAGGCTGATGCCACCAGTGTCGAAACAGACGCCCTTGCCCACAAGCGCCAGTGGCGGCTCGTCTTTTGCGCCGCCCTTCCATTGCATGACCACGACCTTGGACGGGCTTTCCGATCCCTGACCAACCCCCAGCAGCGCCCGCATGCCGAGCTTTTCCAGCTCTTCTTCCTCGAGGATTTCGACCTCAAGGCCCAGTTCCCCCATCGCAGCCAGCCGCGCGGCGAATTCATAGGTGTTCAGCACATTCGCAGGCTCATTGATCAGATCGCGGGTGAAGAACACGCCTTCTGCCAGCGCGGCATAGGGGGCGGCTTCGGCCGCGACCTCTTCGGGTTTCGCCACACAGAACGAGACCGGCCCATAATCCTTCTTGTCGCCCGAGCGGTAGATCTCGAACTCATAGGCCCGCAGCGCGAGGCCAAAGGCGATTTCCGCCGCGCGCGGATGGGTCTCGGCCAAAACCGTCAGCGCTTTGTCGCGATGCGCCGCACCAATGCTTGCACCGGCTTTGCGCGCGGCGTCCGCATCGGTGCGCTTTGGCAGGCGCAGGATTTGCACCGCATCGGCTGCGAGCCCGGCGGGAAAGGCCAGCTCCAGCGCTTCGCCCGGTTTGAGCTTGCCGAATGCCTCAGACCCGACTGCGCGGGTCAGTGCGCCTTTGGCGGCGCGGTCCAGCTTGCGCGCCATGGGCGACAAGGCGCCTGCGGCATCGGCGAAAAGGGCGATCCGTCCGGTAAGATCCGTCAGATCCCCCTTATCGGAATCTTCAAAACGGATCTGAACAGGATGCGACATGGTGTTGATTTCCCTGCAAAACAAGATGATTTCAACGCGAAAACAAAGGGCCGGCGACCGGCATTTCCGCGCTTTCGCCCAAAGCTAGCCCCCAAGACCGCGCTTGACCAGATATGAGTTTTCCCTGGCCGCGATATCGGCTAGGGTCGGCGCCGAAACAGCCACTCCCCCTGCCGGCCCGCGTGCCCGCAGATTGCGACTTCCGGTATCCCATTTGTCGAAATTCGACCGCTATCTGCTTTCCCAGCTTCTGGCCCTGTTCGGCTTCTTCAGCCTTGTGCTGGTGGCGGTCTATTGGGTCAATCGCGCCGTGGGGCTTTTTGACCAGCTGATCGGCGACGGTCAGACCGCGCTGGTCTTTGTCGAATTCTCGCTGCTGACGCTGCCGAATGTGATCCGCCTGGTGTTGCCGGTCTCGGCCTTTGCTGCCTGTCTTTACGCGGTGAACCGGCTGATGCAGGATTCTGAGCTGGTGGTGATGCAGGCGACCGGCTTCTCTGCCTTTCGCCTCGCGCGGCCGGTACTTTTCTTCGGGATCTGTGTTTTCGCGATGCAGATGGCCCTGACGAATTTCCTTGTCCCCAGAAGCCAGACCCGGCTGACCGCCCGCTCGGCCGAGATCTCGGAAAACGTCACCGCGCGGTTTCTCAATGAGGGGCGTTTCATGCATCCCGCCGCCGGGGTTACACTTTACATCCGCGAAATCAGCCAGCTGGGCGAGCTGAATGACATTTTCCTTGCCGATGACCGCAACCCGAGGGAGCGCGTCACCTATACTGCCCGCCAGGCGCTGATCGTGCGCGGCGAAGAAGGGCCGCGTCTCGTGATGCTGGACGGGATGGCGCAGAACCTCGCCCAGGACGGAAGCGCGCGGCTCTCGGTCACGCGATTCTCCGATTTCACCCTTGATATGGCGGGAATCGTTGGCGCAAAAGCCACCCGCCTGCGCAGCCTGCGCGAGGTATCGACGCCCGATCTGCTGATCGCCGGGCCAGACCTTCAGGCCGAGACCGGCGAGAGCCGGGCAAAGCTGCTGGAGGAAGGTCATGGCCGGATCGCGACCTCGCTGCTTGGGATCGCGGCGCCGCTGCTCGGCTTTGCCGCGCTGATGCTCGGGGGCTATTCGCGCTTTGGACTGTGGCGCCAGATCGGGCTGGCGGTGCTGCTGATCATCCTCTTGCAACTGGTCAATACCGCCGGCTCGGGCGCGGCATTGCGGTCTGAAAACCGCTGGCCGCTGGTCTATGCGGCGCCGGTCCTCGGCATCATTCTGGCCTCGGTGATGCTGTGGTATGCCGGGCGCCCGCGCTGCATCAGGGCGCCACAGGCCGAAGCCGGAGGCGTTGCATGACGCTTTCCCTCTATATCGCGCGCCGTTTTGCAATGACCGTGGGCCAGGTGTTTCTGGTGTTTTTCGGCATCCTGATGCTGATCGACATGATCGAACAGCTGCGCAAGTTCTCGGGAAAGGGTGCAGGTCTTGGGGATGCGTTCCACCTCTCGATCCTGAATGTGCCCGAAACCCTGTACCGCATTCTGCCATTGATTTTCGTGATGGGGTCCATCGCGATGTTCCTGTCGCTGGCGCGCTCTTCCGAGCTGGTGGTGGTGCGCGCGGCCGGTCGTTCGGGCCTGCGGTTTCTTGCGACGCCGGTGGTGGTGGCGACGCTGATCGGGCTGATGGCGGTCGCGGTGCTGAACCCGATGGTGGCGGCCACCTCGCGCGCCTATGATGATCTTTCGGCCCGCTATGCGGCGGATGGCAGTTCGGTCCTGTCGGTGTCAGATGCCGGGCTCTGGCTGCGCCAGGGTGGCAGCTATGGCCAGACGGTAATCCAGGCCGGACGCGCCAATTTCGACGGAACCGAACTGACCCGCGTGACCTTCCTGACCTTTGGCGAAGAGGGATTGCCGGTCACCCGGATCGAGACCACCAGTGCGAAACTGGTCAAGGGCGCCTGGATCCTCTCCGGCGCCAGGGTCTGGAACCTGAACGCCGACAATCCCGAACTGTCGGTCAAATCCTGGCCCGATGGCACCCGCCTGCCCACGGACCTGACGCCCGAACGGATCCGCGACAGTTTCGGCACGCCTTCGGCCGTGCCGGTCTGGCAATTGCCGAATTACATCAAAGACCTGGAGCAAGCCGGTTTTTCCGCCCGCGCCTATCGTCTGTGGTTCCAGATGGAGCTGGCCCAGCCGCTTTTGCTGACCGCAATGGTTCTGGTTGCCGCAGGCTTTACCATGCGCCACACCCGCGCCGGCAAAACCGGCATCCGTGTGCTTTACGCCATCCTCGCCGGATTCGCGCTCTTCTTCCTCAGGAATTTCGCGCAGGCCCTTGGCGACAGTGGCCAGATTCCGGTATCACTGGCCGCGTGGAGCCCGCCGCTTGCTGCGGTGATGCTTGCGCTTGGTCTTTTGTTGCATCTGGAGGACGGCTGATATGCGGATACGCCGCCTCGTCGCATCGCTCGCCGTCTCGCTTTTATGCTCCACGGCGCCACTTCTGGCACAGGCAACGGATGACCGCGCCACGCTGATCTCTGACCGGCTGGAAATCGAGGGGAACAACCGTCTCGTCGCGTCGGGCAAGGTCGAGGTGCTGCAGGGCGGCTACCGGCTTTCGGCCACGCGGGTCATCTATGACAAATCGACCGACAGGCTTTTCATCGAAGGTCCGCTGAGCCTGACCGATGCCGAAGGCAAAATGCTGATCCTCGCCTCGCAGGCCGAACTGTCCGCCGATATGACTGAGGGGCTTTTGCAAAGCGCCCGTGTCGTGCTGGACCATCAGCTGCAACTCGCAGCGGGCAATATCGCGCGGATCGGCGGGCGCTATTCGGCAATGTCGAATGTGGTAGCCTCAAGCTGCAAGGTCTGCGCCAGCCATCCGACGCCTTTGTGGGAGATCCGGGCGAAACGCGTGATTCATGACGCAGAAGAGCGGATGATCTTCTTTGAAAACGCCCAGTTCCGCGTCGCCGGGATGCCTGTGGCCTATATTCCGCGTCTGCGCCTGCCCGATTCCACCCGCGAAAGGGCGACAGGTTTTCTCGCGCCCCGGCTGCGCACGACATCAAGCCTCGGCTCGGGGCTGAAACTGCCCTATTTCATTGCGCTTGGGGAAAGCCGCGATCTGACGCTCACGCCCTATGTCACCACCCGCGACAGTCAGACGCTGGAACTGCGCTACCGTCAGGCCTTCCGGACCGGCGCGATCCAGCTTGAAGGCGCGGTGACGAAGGACAAGCTGACCGAAGAGACGACGCGCGGCTGGTTCCGGGCCCGGGGCGGCTTTCAGCTGCCCGATGATTTCCGGCTGACCTTTGATATCCAGACCACATCCGACAATGCCTATCTGCTGGATTACGGCTATTCCGATACCGACCGGCTCGACAGCCGGGCCGAGATCAGCCGGGTGCGCCGCAACGGGTTTTTCTCGGCCAGGATGGTCAGCTTCCAGTCGCTTCGGGATGACGAGGACAATGACACCCTGCCCGCGCTTGCGACCGATCTGACCTTCCACCGGCGGTTCTCGCTGGGGCCGATCGGGGGCCTCGGTGGTTTCCGGCTGCAATGGCATTCACATTACCGCACCTCGTCCAATCCCTATGACAGCCTTGACCCGGCTAAAGCGGACGGGATCGCAGATGGCCGTGACGTAAGCCGGCTTTCCGCGCGGTTTGACTGGCGCCGCAGCTTTGTCAGCGATCCGGGTATCGTTGCCACGCTGCTGGGTGAGGCCCAGGTTGATGCCTACCGGCTGCGCCAGGATGCGGTCTTTGCCGGCCGCTATACCCGGGGCCATGCCGCAGCCGGGCTCGAGCTGCGCTGGCCTTTTGTAAAAGCAACCGCCTCAGGTGCGACGCATGTGATCGAGCCGGTGGTCCAGCTGATCGGGGCGACCCGGGACCGCTCCGGCCTGCCCAATGAGGATTCGGTGCTGGTCGAGTTTGACGAGGGCAATATCTTTGCGCTTGACCGCTTTCCCGGGGCGGATGCGATTGAACAATCCAGCCGCGCCAATGTCGGGCTGACCTGGACGCGCTATGATCCGGCCGGCTGGAATGCGGGTTTCACGCTGGGCAAGGTGTTCCGGCGCAATGACAGCGACAGTTTCAGTCCCGGATCGGGCCTTGGCGGGCTGAATTCCGACTGGCTTCTAGCGGCAACCGTGGGGCTTCCCAATGGCCTCTCTGCCACCGGGCGCACGGTTTTTGACAATGATCTTGAACTCAGCAAAGCCGAGCTGCGGCTGAGCGCCGCGAATGAGACAGTGACCCTGTCCTCTTCCGCACTCTGGGCGGTCGCGGATATCGAGGAAAACCGCCCCGACCCGACCCGCGAGCTGACCTTTGATGCGGTCTGGCGGGTAAACCCTGCCCTCGCGGCCAAGGCCGAAGGGCGCTATGATTTCAACCAGACCCGCGGCACCATTGCGGGCCTCGGGCTGGAGTTCCGTAATGAATGCGTTGTGGTGGATGTTTCCCTCTCGCGCCGTTTCACCTCGTCAGATAGTGTGACCCCCACCACGTCCTTCGGCCTTTCTGTCGATCTGATCGGCTTTGGCAGCGGCCAGAAGGCTGGCCCTTCAAGGCGCTGCTACTGATCGCCGCGCAAGGCACCGCCCGACCGGGGCGGGTCAGGCTGGCAGGGCTTGCGCCCCGGCTTCGGGAGTGGCAGGCAGGGATAAGAGGAAAGCTGCGGCGGCGGGCCCCGATTGGCCCTGTCCGTCACAGGTTTGCCAGAGATTACGAGCTGACAAGAGACTACGGGCAGGCGGTCGGACAGATGGTAAAAGCTGAGAACACCCCGCGCAACAGGCTGCGCAATGCGACATCAGGACTGGCTCTGGTCATGGGCGCGGCTTTTCCTGCGGCCCTGGCGGCCCCGGTGATTTTCGCACCGCCCGCGCTGGCGCAGAACCTGTTTGCGCCACGGGTCTATGTGAACGAGCAGGTGATCACCGAATATGAGGTGACGCAGCGCGCGCGTTTCCTCCAGATCCTGAATGCGCCCGGCGATCCCGAAACCGAAGCGGTAAAATCGCTGATCGACGACCGGCTGCGGATGAGCGAGGCAAAACGGCTTGGCGTAAAGCTGAAGCCGGAAGAGCTGACTGCGGGGATGGAAGAATTCGCCACCCGCGCCAATCTGACCGCCGAACAGCTGATCGCGGAACTGGCCAAGGCCGGTGTCTCGGCTGAAACCTATCGCGATTTCGTCCAGGCCGGTGCCTTGTGGCGCCAGGTGGTCCGGGATCGTTTTGCCGGCCGTGTGCCGGCCTCCGACGCCGATGTCGACAAGTTCCTTGAAGCCGCAACCCGTCCACGGGCGATGAAGGTTCAGGTGTCAGAGCTGGTGATCCCGGCCGAACCCGGCCGTGAGGCCGAGGCGATGGCACTGGCAGAGCGGCTCTCGCGCGAGGTGAAGTCCGAAGCCGCCTTCGCGGCGGCGGCACGCAACTATTCGGCGGCGCCCACCGCGCCAACCGGCGGTCGCGTGCCGGACTGGCTGCAGCTTTCCAACCTGCCGCCCGCGATTTCCGCGCAGCTGCTGGCGCTGTCGCCGGGCAAGACCTCGGCGCCCATCTCGGTCCCGGGGGCAGTGGTTCTGTTCCAGCTGCGCGCGATTGCCACGGATGAAAAGGCTGCGCCGATCAGCGTCACAGTGGAATGGGCCGATTTCATGATCCCGGATTCGATGGAAGAGGTGGTGCGGGTCAGCGCGGGCTCGGATGTCTGCAACGATCTTTACGCCCTGGCGAAGGGTTTGCCGGCCGAGAATCTGACGATCCGGACGCAGGCATTGTCGGAAATCTCGCCCGAGATCGCGCTTGATCTTGCAAAGTTGGATCAGGGGGAATTCGTAACAAAGCCGCGCGGCGATGGCTGGCGGCGGCTGATCATGCTGTGCAAACGGCAGCCGGTCATGGATCCGCCCCCGAACCGCGAGCGGGTGAAAGAGGTTCTGATGAACCAGAAGCTCGATGGCCTGGCCGAGAACTATCTCGAGGAACTGCGCCATGCGGCGCTGATCCGCCGGCCCTGATATCGGGCTGACGGGTCGCGGCCGGAGAGTTGGGGGCAGACCGTCAGGAGAGACATTCGGGGGCCAGCCCCCGAACCCCCGGAGTATTTGGATCAAGAGGAAGACAGGAGCGGAGCTTTGGCGACGATAGACGGGCTGCCGCCACTGCGTGAGGTGATCCGCGCCCATGACCTGGTCGCGAAAAAGCAGCTGGGGCAGAATTTCCTGCTCGATCTCAATCTCACCTCAAAGATCGCCCGTGCGGCGGGGGATCTGAAGGGCTCGGATGTGCTTGAGATCGGGCCAGGGCCCGGGGGCCTCACGCGCGGGCTGCTGGCCGAAGGCGCCCGCCATGTGGTTGCGGTTGAAAAGGACGCGCGGGCGCTCCCGGCGCTGGCCGAGATTGCGGCGGCCTATCCGGGGCGGCTGACGGTGCTGCATGGCGATGCGCTGGAGCTGGATGTGGCGGCGCATCTGACTGCTCCGGTAAAGATCGCGGCCAACCTGCCCTATAATATCGGCACCGAGCTTTTGGTCCGCTGGCTGTCGCCGCCGGTCTGGCCGCCCTTCTGGCAGAGCCTGACGCTGATGTTTCAGAAAGAAGTGGCCGAGCGGATCGTGGCAAAGCCCGGCAGCGACCATTACGGGCGGCTCGCGCTGTTGGCGGGCTGGCGGACCGACGCGAGGATCGTCATGACCCTGCCGCCGGAAGCCTTCACCCCGGCGCCCAAAGTGCATTCGGCGGTGGTGCATCTGACCCGGCTCGAGGAGCCGCGCTTTCCGGCGGATGGCAAAGTGCTGAACCGGATCACCGCCATGGCCTTCAATCAGCGCCGCAAGATGCTGCGTTCCTCGCTGAAGGGGCTCGCGCCTGATGTCGAGGCACGGCTGGAATCGGTTGGGATCGCGCCGACCGCGCGCGCCGAGGAAATCGGGCTGGAGGCCTTTTGCGCGCTGGCCCGCAATATTTCGAGCGCGGTTTAAGGGATGTCGGGCCAGGGGCTGCCTGGCCCGCATCGACACCCCGTTCGCGGACACAATTTGAGCTGCTCCCTATATCCCTGTTCAGCTGAATTTCGCTGGCGGCTGTCCGGTTTCATCAGTTTCGATCCTGAGTAAAGATCCCATGGCTGCTCGCGTCCCTGGCCTGTGAGTCTGGAACCAGGCGCCCCCCGTGTCAGGCGATCTTTCCAGACGAGGGGGGCAGTTGCGGGGTCCTATCGCTGTCTCTGGCACACCGAAGCGAAGGCGGCAGCGTTCAGCGCCTTGTGGCAGAAGCTCCGCTCCGGCATGTCAGCACCCCGCCAGGCCAGAACCTTGCGAGAGGAACCGGCACATGCCAGCGACTGACAGCTCCCGGCGCCCCTGCAGACAGCTGGCTCCGGTGCGCGAGGCCTGCCTGGGCTTTCCGCGCGCGGCCCACCCATGATGAAAGAACGCGCGCGGGACCGACAGAAGGCGACATTTAGCGCCAGTCGGCGGCGCCGGGGCCCGGCTCAATCTGCCGACGCCTCTGGGGCCACGCCAGGGCCGGAGCTTTCCGGACAAGAACCGGCAGCGACGGTCTCAGAAACTGGTTTGCGCCCCGATCTCCCCTTCCCGGGGGCATCAGCACAAGCCAGATTGCCACATCCGTCACTGTGAGACCGCCGGAGAAGAAATCAAAAAGGCCGCCCCAAGGCGGCCTTTCTGTCGTTCACTCAGCGGCTTCGGGTGTCTCCGGGCCACTGGCGGTCTTGCGCGGGCGGCTGACACGACGCGGTTTTTCGACCTCGGCGACCTCTGCGGGCCCGGCAGCTTCGTCAGCCTCACGACGGGTATTGGCGCGCGGCGCGCGGCTGCCGGCGGGACGCTCGGCTTTCGCAGGTTTCTCGGCAGTTTTCTCACCGCGCGGCGTGCGCGGACCACGCGCGGCGCGGCCCCCGGACGCAGATTCGGTCACGGCAGATGCGGCGGCGGGCTCTTCGCCGGCCTCGGCCGATTGGCGGGCAGTGGCGAAAAGCGGCGTATCTGCAACGGCCTCTGGAGCCGGAGCGGGCGCGCTGTCTCCGCCGGACAGCACCGGTTCCGAAACTGCAGGCGCCGGGGCGCCACGTTCGGGAAGATCAACGAGGCCGCCATTATCCGAACCAAAATCGATCACATCTGAAATCAGATCCGGCTGGCGGGTGTCCTCACGCTGATGGCGCGGCTCCCGTCCCTCGCTGCGGCCTTCGCCGCGCGGCTCATTGCGCGAGTCGTTCCGGTTCTCGTTGCGCACTTCAGCGCGGGTCTCATTCCGGCCCTCGTTGCGACCTTCACCCCGGTTGTCCCCCGGTTGTCATTGCGGCCGTCACTACGGACCTCATTGCGGCTGTCATTTCGGCCATCGTTGCGTTCAAAGCGGTCGCCGCGATCATTGCGGTTGTCACGCTCACCACGCTCACGATTGTCGCGGTTGCCGCCATTCTGGTTGCCATACTGGCCGCCATTCTGGTTGCCGGAGCTCTGGTTGCCGGAGCTCTGGCCAGTGCCGGTTTGCTGATACTGCTGCTGGCGGGCTTCCTGCTCGACGGCAAGCTCGCGCTGCGCCTCGGCCAGCATCCTTGTGTAATGCTCGGCATGCTGGAGGAAATTCTCTGCCGCCACGCGGTCATTCGACAGCTGCGCATCCCGCGCCAGCGTCTGGTATTTTTCGATAATCTGCTGCGGCGTTCCCCGCACCTTGCCTTCAGGACCCGACGAATCGAACACACGGTTGACGATATTGCCGAGCGAGCGCGGGCGGTTCTGATTTGAACGCGAGCGTTTCTTGGAAGAGCGCATCTTTGCCTAATGTCCAGGGATCACCGTGGCCCCCATAATGCCGCTTTGTGCGACGGGAAATGCAGGGGCGGGATCGGTTTTGCGGGAAGGGCGCGGTCAGCGCCAGATCCACCGCATGAATTTGCTAAACCATGTGAGCCGCAGTCTGGCAAGCTGATTCTGCCGGGAAATGCACTCATCCACAGGGTTTTTTCGGTGAAATACGATATAGTTGCCCATTTGCCGGATTCAAGCCGCTCAATATCTGCAAATGCCCGGCTGATTAAGGCGGTCAAAGGCGCAGATCAGGCCGCAGCTCTGGCGCTGACCACCCTGTCTTTGCCGTCAAAATCCTGAATTATGTCTATATTTCTAAAGCCGGCGTCGGCAAATATCCCGGCCACCGCCCTGCCCTGATCCCAGCCGATCTCGACAATCAGCCGGCCGTCAGGCCGCAGGGCCGCGGGGGCCTGGGTCGCAATGGCGCGGTAAGCGCTCAGCCCGTCGCCGAAATCGGTCAGGGCAAGATGGGGCTCATGATCGCGAACTTCGGGCTCAAGGCCGGCCATCGCGTCGAGCGTGATATAGGGCGGGTTCGAGACGATCAGATCGGCCTTTTCCGTGATCCCGTCGAGCCAGCCCGTCCGGACGAATTTCGCCCGCCCGCTCAGACCAAGCGCTTCGGCATTGCGCTGCGCCACGGCGAGCGCGGCTGCCGAGATGTCGGTTGCAAGCCCCGTCGCCGCGGGCAGTTCTGCAAGCAGGGTCAGAAGGATCGCCCCTGTCCCGGTGCCAAGATCGATGACCTGCGAGAATGGCAGCCTCAGCGCCTCGGTGATCAGGATCTCGGTCTCGGGGCGCGGATCGAGCGTGTCGGCCGTAACGATGAAACTGCGACCGTAAAACAGCCGCTGGCCGATGATCTGCGATACGGGCCTGCGGGCGGCGCGGGCCAGGATCGCGGCATCGAACCTGGAAGCGGAGCCATGATCCAGCGGATCCGCCAGATGCAGCAAAAGCCGGTCAGGCCCGATCCCGATGGCATGCGCCAGCAAAAGCCGCGCATCACGGGCGGGATCCTCGACCCCTGCCGCGCGCAGTTTCACCACGGCCTCCGCAAGCACCTGTTTCGCCAGACGGCCCGGACCGGTGCTCATGTCTCTTCCTCGGCCAGCCTGCTGGCCTGGTCATGGGCGCTCAGCGCCTGGATTACCTCGTCCAGATCGCCCTGCATGATCTGGTTCAGCGCATAGAGGGTGAGGTTGATCCGGTGATCGGTCATCCGGCCTTGCGGGAAATTATAGGTGCGGATGCGTTCCGACCGGTCCCCCGAGCCGACCTGCGACTTGCGGTCTGCGGCGCGTTCGCGGGCCAGGCGGTCGCGCTCGATCTCGAACAGGCGGGCGCGCAGCACCGCCATGGCATTGGCGCGGTTCTGATGCTGCGATTTCTCGGATGAGGTCACAATGATGCCCGTGGGCAAATGGGTGATCCTGACTGCCGAGTCGGTGGTGTTCACATGCTGGCCACCGGCGCCCGAGGCCCGCATCGTGTCGATCCGGATGTCTGAGGCCGGGATGTCGATATCGACCTCTTCCGCCTCTGGCAGCACGGCAACGGTCGCGGCCGAGGTGTGGATGCGGCCCCCTGCCTCGGTCTCGGGCACGCGCTGCACGCGGTGGACACCGGATTCGTATTTCAGTTTTGCATAGACCCCGGTCCCCTGGATATGGGCGGTGAATTCCCTTACGCCGCCCAGATCCGAGGTCTGGCTTTCCAGCACCTCAAACCGCCAGCCCTGGGTTTCCGAATAGCGCTGATACATGCGGGCAAGGTCGCCTGCGAAAAGGCTCGCCTCCTCGCCGCCGGTCCCGGGGCGGATCTCGAGGATCGCCGGGCGCTGATCGGCGGCATCTTTCGGCAAAAGCGCCAGCCGCAGCTGGTGTTCCATTTCGGGCAATGCCTCGCGCAGACGCGGCAGTTCTTCTTCCGCCAGCGCGCGCATCTCGGGATCGGCGAGCATGGCCTCGGCCTCGGCCAGATCGGCCCGGGCGCGCATCCAGGCCGCGATCCCCGTGACGACCGGCTTCAGCTCGGAATATTCACGGCTCAGCGCGGCAATCTCGCTTGCCGCGGCGCCGGCATTCAGCCGGGCCTCGACATATTCAAACCGTTGGGTGATGCGGGCGAGTTTGTCCTGGGGCAGCATGGATAACCCCTGCCGTGCGCGACGGCGCGGGTCAAGGGGGCGCAGCTGTCACAAAGCCCAGGGTCAGGAAGACGACCCTCCTTGCGGCCCGTGGCGCGTATGACCTGCAACAGCCTTTGGCGGACCGGCCCGAACCTGGCATCCGACCAGATCATGCGCCAGCCCTTGCTGTCCAACAGGGTCCCCGCCTTGACCTCGACCCCGGGCAGCCTGACGGCGGCAAGGCGTACAAGACGCCGCCGGATCAGCGGCGACAGATCGCCCGGCACCCGTTGCCAGCCGTTGATATCGATCAGTGTCATTGCGATTGGCTCCGTGCCCGGAATTGCGGGATCCGATCTGGCCCTGGTTACGCAAGAAACGTCAGTCGCCCCGGTGATGGCGTGCGCGATTAAAAGCCTGTAACTGCCTGCTTCAGAATATTTTCTGACCGGCCTTCGCAAGGTGGAAGCCATGGCCTTCGCCATTCCGGCAGGTCAGGCCGGTCTTTTCCGACTGGCACATGATCTCACCGATCACCAGCTCTGCGCCATAGCCCAGAACCGCCGAACGAGGATCGCGGACCGTATCGCCGTGACAGGTCAGCTCTGCCGGCCCGGTCTCGCTGATCAGGAAAGACATCCCCCAGTCAAGATCGCAATCCTCGGGCGGCACGGTATAGGTCTGTTTGCCCTCTGCCATGTCACAGCGCAGCCAGAGATCGCCCTCAGATGCGTCATAATAGCAGTGGATATTGTCCGAAGGGCTGCGAAAACTGCCGCTCTGATCCTGAGCCGCTGCCGGCCTGGCATCGAAGACGGTGACTGGCCCGAAGGCCAGCACCGAAAGGAGAAGAAACCGCCACATCTGCATTACTCCTGGTCTGGCCGGGGACCGGTTATGGCCGGACCCCGGCAGAAACCGGCCTCACCCTGCGATCGGTTGAGACTTCTCGACAAGGCGCGCGAGGAAGCTTGCGCCGATCGGCGCGGCCTCGTCATTGAAATCATAGGCCGGGTGATGCAGCCCCGCCCCCGGACCGATGCCGAGGAAGAGATACGCGCCCGGACGTGCCTCCAGCATATAGGAGAAGTCCTCGGACCCCATCTCACGATTTGACTGGTCATTCACCGCCGCATCGCCCGAAACCTCGCGCGCGACCGAGGCCGCGAATTCGGTCTCTTTCTCGTCATTGATGGTGGCCGGATAGCCCCATTCGTAATTCACCTCTGCCTCGACGCCAAAAGCGGTCGCGGTGCCCGAGACGATTTCGAGGAAGCGCTTTTTCAAAAGATCGCGCACATCGGGGCGGAAGGCGCGGATCGTGGCGGCGAAAGTGCCACTTTCAGGGATGATGTTCGAGGCGGAACCGGCATTGATCATCGTGACCGAGATCACCGCCTCGTCCAGCGCATAGACATTTCGCGGAATGATGGTCTGCACCGCCTGGACCATGGCCACAATCGCCACCACCGGATCAACGCATTCATGCGGCGTCGCGGCATGGCCGCCACGGCCCGTCACCGTGACCCAGGCCGTATCGACCGAGGCCATGATCGGCCCCGGTGTGGTCTGAAAATTTCCAAGCGCCAGATTCGGCGCATTATGGATCCCGAAGACGCGGGCGATGTTGAAGCGATCCATCACGCCCTCTTTCACCATCACCTCGCCGCCGCCGCCATCTTCCTCGGCCGGCTGGAACATCAATGCGACGCTGCCGACGAAGTTGCGGGTCTCGGCGAGGTATTTCGCCGCGCCCAGCAGCATCGCCACATGGCCGTCATGACCGCAGGCATGCATGCGGCCCGGCACGGTCGAGGCATGGTCCGCCCCGGTCAGCTCGGTGATCGGCAGCGCATCCATATCAGCCCTGAGCCCGATCACCGGACCCGGGCCCCGCCCGTCGATAATCGCCACGACGCCGGATTTCGCGATCCCCTCATGGATCTCATCTACGCCAAATTCCCGCAGCCGCTCGACGATGAAGGCCGCAGTCTCGTGACAATTGAATTCCAGCTCGGGCCGGGCATGGATATGCTGACGCCAGCCCTTCATTTCCCCGGCATAAGAAGCGATACGGTTCAGTACGGGCATTGCGGCGGCTTTCCTGGTTGTCTCACGGCCCAAAGGGACCGATTCATCACCCGTATAATGTGACCCAAACCGGAGCTTCGCAATGTCCGTATCCCGTCTTGACCGCGCCGAAAGTGACCAATTGGTTAACGATGACGCGAACCGGGCCGGCGATATCGCGCGGCTGGCTGAAATCATGGTGCGGCTGCGCGATCCGGAAACCGGCTGCCCCTGGGATGTGGAACAGACTTCGGCCTCGATTTCGCGCTATTGTCTGGAAGAGGCGCATGAGGTCGTCGATGCCATCGAGCGTGAGGCCTGGCACGAGCTGAAGGGCGAGCTCGGGGATCTTTTGCTCCAGGTCGTGTTTCATGCGCGGATGCAGGAAGAGGCCGGGCGCTTTGATCTCGCGGATGTGATCCGCACGATTTCCGACAAGATGATCGCCCGCCATCCGCATGTTTTCGGTGACGAGAGCCGCGACAAAAGCCCTGACAGGCAGCGCATCGACTGGGAGGAGCTGAAGGCGCGCGAACGCGGGCCCGCGCGCGTCCTTGACGGGGTCGCGATGGCGTTGCCCGGGCTGACGCGGGCGGTGAAATTGCAAAACCGCGCGGCGCGGGTCGGGTTTGACTGGCCGGGTGCGGCTGATGTGCTGGCCAAGATCACCGAGGAAGCCGCCGAGGTGGTCGAGGCGCGTGACCGGCTGGGCGAGGCGGAACTGGCCGAGGAAATGGGCGATCTCCTCTTCGTCATGGCCAATCTCGCACGGCACCTCAAGGTCGATCCCGAGGCGGCGCTGCGGGCGGCGAATCAGAAATTTACCCGCCGTTTCAACAGGATCGAGGACTGGCTGGCCGAGGATGGCCGCAGCCCGGCGGCGTCAGACCTTGCCGAGATGGATGCGCTGTGGGACCGGGCCAAGGCCGAAGAGAAGGCTGCGAAGCAGAGCGACAAGGGGTAAGGTAAGCCGCGCCTCAACTCAGATCCTGATCCGGCATTGCGCAGGTTTTACGTCGATTAGCCCCGAGATATCAGGAGAACAGACCGCGAAACGGACGGCACGGGCGCGGGTGTTAATCTCTCTGCAGGCCAGTTTCCGCATACCCGGCAGATGCCCTTCTCTGCACCCTCTCACCTTTGCCGGTGATCCCATGAGCAGACCTTATCAGATGTCTCCAACCGGGATTTCGGCCTTGTCCGTGCAAGCTGGCAAAGGGGCAACTTGATGTTGAACTGCGCGCTGCATAGGCCTTTTAACCAGCGGAGAAAGCCAGGACAGCTCCCGGCATAGTCTGAGAGGTGATATCGACCAGATCGGTAACCACGTCCATGTTGCCCGGTCATTCCGTATCTTCACTGCGACGAACATAACCACAGGCGAAAGTGGCATGGCCCATATGCTGCACCTCTGTGGCGGCACAATCCCCGGCAGGTATGATTCTGGACTGTCACAGCTCGGCTCCTGTTACTGCGTCTTCACCAATCCCATCGCCTCGGGCGATTCATTCAAATTTGCGGATGGCGACCCTATCGGCGAGGTCAAGAAACAGCGATCTTCATGATCGCACCCCGGTCAGATTCTTGCGCCCCCTCAATGCGAGATCCGGGTCAAACCCCTCATGCCCGGCAATGAGGGGACAACGCATGTGCCCCTGATCTGCCGCCGTGATCTGCCCGCCTGCCCCGTTTTCGCGCCCTCTCGCAACGCAGGCCAGGATTGGCTAAGCTTGCGTCAGACCCCGGGTACAGCGCAGGTACAGCTCATGGCAGAACAGCAAAAATCATCATCGACACCGATCCGGGCCAGGATGATGCAGTCGCGATCCTGCTTGCGCTGGCCAGCCCCGAAGCGCTGCAGGTGCTCGGCGTGACGGTGGTCGCCGGGAATGTGCCGCTGTCACTGACCGTGCGCAACGCGCTGAACATTGTCGGCCTCACCGGGCGGCGCGATGTTCCGGTCTTTGCCGGCTGCGACCGGCCCCTGAGCCGCGAGGGCGTCACCGCAGAAGAGGTCCATGGCGCGACCGGTCTGGACGGGATCGACCTGGGCGAGCCGGACCTGACGGTCAATTCGCAACATGGCGTTGATTTCATTATTGAAACGCTGCGTCGTGAAGAGTCAGGGACGGTAACACTCTGCACCCTCGGCCCGCTGACGAATATCGCCACCGCCTTCAGCCGCGCCCCGGATATCATCGCGCGGGTTCGCCGGATCGTTCTGATGGGCGGCGCCCTGTTCGAAGGCGGAAATATCACCCCGGCGGCCGAGTTCAATATCTATGTCGACCCCGAGGCCGCCGATATCGTCTTCCGCTCCGGCGTCGATCTGGTCGTGTTGCCGCTTGATGTCACCCATAAGGCGCTGACCTCGCGCGCCTGGGTGAATGGGCTGCGCGCGCTCGGCACCCGCGCCGGGGACGCGGTCGCCGCCTGGACTGATTTCTTTGAACGCTACGACACCGCGAAATATGGCACCGAGGGCGCCCCGCTGCATGACCCTTGCGTGATCGCCTTCATGCTGCGCCCGGAGCTTTTCGCTGGTCGCTTCATCAATGTCGCGATCGAGACGAAATCCGAACTCACACTTGGCATGACGGTCGCCGACTGGTGGGGCGTCACAAAACGGGCGCCCAACGCGCTTTTCATCGGATCGGTTGACCGGGACGGCTTCTACGCCCTTCTGACCGAACGCATTGCGCGGCTGTAAGGCATTTCAGGGGCGGTCAGGTTTCGGGCAGCATCACCGAAAACACCGAGCCCCTGCCCTTTTCGCTCTCGATCCTGAGCCAGCCGCGATGGCGGTTGATGATATGTTTGACAATGGCGAGGCCCAGCCCGGTGCCACCTTCGGCCCGCGAGCGATGGGCATCGACCCGGTAAAACCGCTCGGTCAGGCGCGGCAGGTGGATCGGGTCGATCCCGTCGCCCTGATCCGCCACATCCACCCGGATCACCGGCCCGCGCGACGTGGTTTCGCGCGAGATCGTCACCGTCACCGGCTTGTCGCGCGCCCCGTATTTCACCGCGTTTTCCATGAGGTTCAGGAAGACCTGGGTCAGTTGGTCGGCATCTCCCGGCACCATGACCCGCCCCTCGATCCCCTGAAACCGGATCATGCTGCCATGCGCCTCGGCCACCTGGCGCACCGAGGCTGCGGCCGAACGCAAAATTCCTGGCAGATCAATGGTTTCGCGCGGCCGGACCCGTTCTTCAGCCTCGACCCGGCTCAGATGCAGAAGATCGCGGACCAGCCGGTTCATCCGTCCGGCCTCGCGCGACATGATGCCGAGAAAGCGGTCGCGCGCCAGCGGATCATCCTTGGCCGCCGATTGCAGCGTTTCGATAAAGCCCATCATCGCCGTCAGCGGCGTGCGCAGCTCATGACTGACATTGGCGACAAATTCACGGCGGATCGCCTCGTTCTGCGCTTCCGAGGTCACATCCTGCATCACGCAGATCACCTGCGGCGGATCGGCGGCGGGCAAGCCCGAGACTTTGACGCGATATTGCGCATCATCGGGCAGGCGCAACAGGATGCGCCGTTGCGCCCCATCGCGCCTTGTGCCCGAAACCGCATCCAGCAGCTCCGGCCCGCGCAGGGAAAGCGCCAGATTGCGGCCTCGCGCCTTTTCGCCCAAAATCGCCAGCGCTGGCACATTAGCCGCCCGCACCGTGTCGCGCTCGTCCAGCGTGAAGGCCGGCAATGGCAGCCCATCCAGCAATTGCTCGACCAGCCCTGGCTGTGCCTCGCCGTCCTCGTCCGACATCACGCGCGCTCCACCGGTTTCAGCCCGGCACGGAAGCGGCGCGCATTGGCCTGATAGCCCTCGGCCGAGCGGATCAGCCGGGCTTGCGCTGCCTCATCCAGCACACGCACCACCTTGCCGGGGCTGCCCATGACAAGGCTGTAATCGGGGATGACCTTGCCTTCCGTGATCAGGGCGCAGGCGCCGATCAGACAGCCTTTGCCGATCTTTGCCCCGTTCAGCACCGTGGCCCCCATCCCGATCAGCGAGCCCTCACCGATCTCGCAGCCATGCAGCATCGCTTTATGGCCGATGGTGCAGTTGGCGCCGATCACCAGCGGGTAGCCCGGATCGGTATGGAGCACCGCATTCTCCTGGATATTCGTCCCCGCGCCGACATCGATCAGTTCGTTATCGCCGCGCAAAACTGCGCCGAACCAGATATTCGAGCCCGGCCCCAGCCGCAGTTTTCCGATCAGATCGGCCGATGGCGCGACCCAGGCTTCCGCGTCAATTTCAGGCGCGATTCCATCCAGTTCCCAGATCATCTTGCGGCAAACTCCTCATTGAGGCCGCGCACAAAGCCGGCCAGATCGGGCTGTCTTTCCCGTTTCAGCCGCTCCGCGGTGATGATCGCGCGCAGCCGTTCGAAGCAATCGTCCTGGTAGTCATTGACCAGGACGTAATCATATTCGGCCCAATGGCTGATCTCATCGCGGCTTTTCGCCATACGGTCCGCGATCACCTCTTCGCTGTCCTGACCCCGCCCGCGCAGCCGGCTGTCAAGCTCGGCAATCGAGGGCGGCAGGATGAAAACGGACACCGCGTCGCGCCCGAGGGCGGAATTGCGGATCTGCTGGCCGCCCTGCCAGTCGACATCGAACAGGGTATCGCGGCCCTCGGCCATCGCGGCCTCGACCGGCGCGCGCGGGCTGCCATAGAAATTGCCGAAGACCTCGGCATGTTCCAGCATCCCCCCCTGGTCCACGATGGCGCGAAAGCCGTCATGGTCGTGGAACCAGTAATGGACACCATGTTCCTCGCCGGGCCGGGCCTTGCGCGTGGTGGCCGAGACCGAGAATTTCAGCGTCGTATCCCAGTCCATCAGCCGCCGCGCCATGGTGGATTTTCCTGCGCCCGAAGGCGAGGAAAGGATCAGAAGAAGCCCGCGCCGCGCCAAATTACCACTCCCCGTTATTCGACATTCTGCACCTGTTCGCGCATCTGGTCGATCACCGTCTTCAGGTCAAGCCCGATCCGGGTCAGGTCGATATCCTGGGACTTTGACAGGAGCGTATTCGCCTCACGCAGGAATTCCTGCATCAGGAAGTCGAATTTGCGCCCGACCGGGGCCTGATCGGCCAGCAAGGCCCGTGCTGCCGCGACATGGGCGGTAAGGCGGTCGATCTCTTCGGTGATATCTGCCTTCACCGCCATCAGCGCGAGTTCCTGCGCAAGGCGGGTTTCATCAAAGCCGTCGACATTCCTGCCGACCCTCGCCAGCGCCTCGCCAAGCGCCTCGCGGGCTTTCGGGCGGCGTGCCTCTGCGGCGGATTTTGCCGCCGTGACAAGGTCGGATATCATGCCCAGCTGCGCTGCGATCACGCCGTTCAGGGCCTGGCCCTCCGAGGCGCGCGAGGCATTGAAAGCCTCGATCAGCACCGGCAGATCGGCGAGAATCGCTGCCGCAAGCGGCGCGGTATCCTCTTCGGTGCCGGAGGTGTCGATCACGCCACGCATCGCCATCAGATCACCGGCCGTCAGCGGTGTCAGCAGCAGATCGGCCGCAGTTGCCCGCGTCGTCACCTCCCCCGCGAGCCGCAACAGCACATCCAGCACCTCCGTGTTCAGGCGCGGGCCGGCCTGGGTGCCTTCGTCCCGGCTCAGCCGCAGGGACAGGCTGACATTGCCGCGCCCGAGCGCCTTTTGCAGCGCGGCGCGCAGCCCCGCCTCGAGCCCGTCAATCCAGTCCGGAACCCGGAGCCGCAGATCAAGCCCTTTGCCATTGACCGAGCGCAGATCCCAGGTCCATGAAAATCCCGCAGCCTGCCCACGTCCGGCCGCAAATCCCGTCATTGAAATTGTCAAAATAAACTCCCGTCAGCCCGGTTGGCCCGGACCGTTCTGGTTCCCATTACAGCTCTTTACCATTTTAAGAGATTTCCATGCAAACCCGGTAGATTTTGTTCTAAAATATACCCGACGATACAACGTCTTTGCGACGACCGGCTCCACCAGCCTCTGCTGTCGGGGTACAGGGTCGCGGGGGCGTTTCAGGTTACGTTACAGGTTGCTTTACAGGCACACATGCGACCGGGTCCGCCCGGCCTTTGGTGCAGGAGGCGGGTTTGACACAGGATTTCTTCACCCTCGGACCGGCACGGCGCGACCCGGCTGAAGAGGCACGCTTTATCAGCCTGCAAAGGGTGCGCGGCTATTGGGAAGGGCTGATCGGGCCGGGCGGCGCGCTTCCGGGGCCGGCGGCGCTGGATCCTCGCGGGCTTTTGCCGGCACTGGAGGATGTGTTCCTGGCCGAGCGGATCGGCGAGGGGCTTTTGCGACTGAGAATCGCCGGGCGCCGGGTCTCGGCTCCGGCAGGGGTCGATATGCAGGGGCTGCCGCTTTCGGCGATGTTCCTGCCCGAGGCACGGCCAGCGCTGGCCCATACGGTGGAACGGGTCTGCAATCACAACTCGCTCGTGACGATGGAATTGCAGGCGGAAGGCGGCTTTGGTCGCCCGGCGCTGACGGCGCGGCTTTTGCTCCTGCCGCTGGCAGCACCGTTGCGGGGCCAGCCGACGGTGCTCGGATGCCTCTCGACCCTGGGCGAGATCGACCGTGCGCCGCGTCGCTTCATGGTGACAGCTGTGGTAGAAGAGCGGCTGGGCCAGCGGATCAAATCAGCCTCTGCCGCGCCGACGCATTCAGTCACCCTGCCGGATTTTGGCCAGAGCGCTTTGGCGCAGGCCCGGAACAGCCAGCCCGAAGAGCGGGTCCCGGATTATATCTTCGCGGAGAAACCTGCCGATTTTACTGCGGCCCCCCTCGGGGAAAGTGCGGGCGGCGAGGCTCAGGCGACAGAACCTTCGGCACGGCCAAAGCTGCGCCTGGTGCATTCGTCAGACTGAAACACGCGGGCGTCAGACTGAAACACGCGGGCAAAGACGGATCAGCGCCGGGCGCCCTGCCCGGCCGTCAGCCCGCCGCAGGGGTTTCGCGCTGATCCAGTTGCAGGCTCATGAAGTGCAGATCGAGCCAGCGGCCGAATTTCTGCCCGACCTGGGCCATTACCGCGCCTTCGCTGAAGCCGAGCTTGCGGTGCAGCGCCAGCGAGGCGGTGTTTTCCGCCTCGATCCCGGCGATCATCACATGCAGGCCTTGCGCGCGGGCGCGGGTGATCAGCGCCTCCATCAGCGCATGAGCAAGGCCAAGCCCGCGATACGCGACGCCCACATAGACCGAGTGTTCAACCGTCAGCCGGTAGCCATCAAAGGCCCGCCAGGCGCCGTATGAGGCATAGCCGGTGACCCCGCCATCTTCGGCCTGCGCCACCAGCACCGGGTAGCCCGCTGCGCGCCGGGCCGCCATCCAGTCGATGCGATTGGCGGCATCCACCGTCGCTTCGTTCCAGATCGCTGTCGTATGGAGCACGGCGTGATTATAGATCTCCGCGATGCCCGCGGCGTCATGATCAAGGGCATCGCGGATCTGCATCATTTCACCATTTTGCGGATATAGGTCCAGGTCGGCACGATGGCGTTGCGCGCCACCGAAAACGCCTCGGCATCGCCCAGATATTCAAACCCGGCATTGGTCAGCACGCGGGCCGATCCGGGATTGTCCTGGAACACTTCGGCGAAATAGGTGCTGTCTTCCAGAGGGTTGGCCGCAACCAGCGCCCGCACCGCCTCGGAGGCGATGCCAGTATTCCAGAACACCGGCGCGACCCAATAGGCGACCTCGGACTGGCCGGAGCGGCCTGCCTTCACCTCCATCGGTTTGAGGCTGATCACCCGAGAAGTTCGGACAGCCCATGTGCGGCCCCGTCCATCACCCAGACCGAACCCGGCCGATCATGGTTCATCGACCGGTTGACATAGGCCTCGGCGGCACCGGGCGGGAATGGGTGCGGGATGTTCTGCGTCGCATCGGCCACGCGCTTATCGCCGGCGTAATGCGCGATCAGACCGGCATCAGATGCCCGGACCGGGCGCAGGATAAAGCGCCCCGCTGCGATCTGCCGGTCACTGACGCCCTCCACTGAAGCCGCTGCCGCAGCGATTCCCTTACCGGCGCCGTAAGGCCCCGGGCTGCGGATCGTCTCGAATTCCATGGCTTCCCTCCTGCTTGAAGCTCATGTGGGTATCGGATCCTTGTTCTCCCATAGCCGCCCGGGCTTTTCCACGGCGGAAATAAGAAAAGGGACCGGCTTTTACAGCCGATCCCTCCGATACATCTGATATGTAAAGGTTCGGCTTACTCGGCCGCCTCCGCAACGGGAAGCACCGAAATAAAAGTGCGGCCCTTGAGGCCCTTGCGGAATTTGACCGCGCCTTCGGCAACCGCATAGATCGTGTGGTCACGGCCCATGCCAACGCCTTCACCCGGGAAGAAGGTGGTGCCGCGCTGACGCACGATGATGTTGCCCGGAATGACGGCCTGGCCGCCATAGAGTTTCACACCAAGGCGACGACCAGCCGAGTCGCGACCGTTGCGGGACGAACCGCCTGCTTTTTTCTGTGCCATGGGGATTACTCCTCTGCAGCAGCGGCCTTGCGGGCGCGCTTCGGTTTCTCGGCAGCTTCCGGAGCAGCCTTGGCAGCACCCGGGGCTTCATGAGCGGTGCGGCGCGCATCAGCGGTACCGGTCGCAGCTTTGACGCCCGACTTGTCAGCGCCAGCGGCGAGAACTTCGGTCACGCGAACCAGCGTCAGGTGCTGACGGTGGCCTTTGGTGCGCTGCGACGAATGCTTCCGGCGGCGCTTGACGAAGTGGATGGTCTTCGGGCCTTTGATCTGGTCGATCACTTCGGCCTGCACAGCGGCACCTGCCACGAAGGGCACGCCGACGGTGCTGTCCACCATCAGGATTTCGTTGAACTGGATTTTTTCACCAGCGACGGCATCAAGCTTTTCCACGCGCAGAACGTCACCCGCCTGCACTTTGTATTGCTTGCCGCCTGTTTTCAGGACCGCAAAGGTCATAATCTGTCTTCCTTCGTTGCCCGCGTCCTGTGGCCCCTCTTGCCCGTAGCGGGCCTTTGGTGTTCATGGGTTTCCCCGCCTTCGGACAGCGCATCCGTCACCGGATGATGTTCAAAAAGAATCCACCCCTGGATTCGCACCCTGGGGAAGATGTGCGCTTATGATCTGCATCGGCCATCGCGTCAAGTCATTCAGCGGGCCCGGCGCGGGCCCGCCAGGTTTGCCTCCGCCCCCAGCCCGTGTCAGATCCGTTGCCTCAGATCCGAGCGCCACGCAGCACCTGCCCCGCCTCGTGGCCCAGCTCCTGCATCACCATCCGGAAGGTTTCACCATAAGCGGTGAACAGCGCCTGGTTCAGCGCCTTGCCGCTCTCGCTTTTGCTGAAGACGAGGAACTGCTCCAGCTCGGCGTCACTGAGCGGTGCATAGGCCTCGGTCATGAAGGCCAGAAGCCAGGAGGTGGTGCTGGCCCGGATCTCAGCCTCCTGCGCCCAGACCTGGGCCATCCGGTCCGCCTCCGGCAAGCGTTGCTCCGGCGGCAGCGTGGCCGTGAGTGCCTCGTTGAAAGCCGCCGATCCGGTGAGACCCGAAGCGACATTCCCTTCGATCAGATCCGAGGCTTCGATCAGATTGCGGATCAGCTTAAGCCTTGGCGCACGCGCATCGCGCAGCTTGCCGGCGGCGACCTCGGCGGCCTCCTTGCTGTCCGGATCCAGCAGTACCTCGCGTGCGGCGATCTCGCGCGCCACAATGGCCTTGCCGGTCGGGGAGGAAAAGAACGCAACCGCATCCGCCAGAACCTCAGGCTTGCCTGCCAGCGCCTCGCTCAGCGCCTGCGAGAACCGCGTCCGCAGAACGTCCGGCTGATAGATCCGCGCCACACTGGCCTGCCAGCGAAGACCACCTTTGCCCCCGAGCAGGCCCTGATCGAGTCCTTCGCCATATCCGTGACCCTCGCGCGCGATCACCCCGAACAGCGCGCCGAGACCGAGGCTTTCCTCAAGCGCCGCCATACTCGCGCCCTGAGTGGCCGCGTCGTCTCCGCTGGCCTGGTCTGCAGGCACCTGTCCGGTGGGGGCCTTTTCGGTGGGGGCCTCTTCGGTGCCCGCCGCGTCACGCCCCTCGGCAAGCGCCGCAAAATCGGCTCCCGGCATGGGCAAGATCGCAATCAGCGCGGCGAAAGCGGCCACTTGCGGCCAGCTTCGGGACGGATAAGCCAGACCCTGGTCCGGATGCCTGACCGCCAGACCTCGCCTTCCCTCATTGCGCTGCATCCCGCTTCTCCCGTTTGCCGGTTTCAGAGGCAGCCTAAGCGTCACCGGGCCAGAGGCCAAGTGGGGGATCTCTCAAACCTGCGTGCGCCGCCTGAGCCAGGTCAGCGGGCCTCGCATAACACAAAGCCCCGCTGACCTGGCTCGGGCCGCGCGCCATCCCCCAAGCCGCTCCCAGTTTTCCGCCCTAAACACTCATCCTGAGAAAATCCTGTCGAAACGGGCTTGCGCTTCCCGAAACACGAAGCTAAACCCCGCCTCCATAGACGACCCCCAGAAAGCGCGGAGAGGTGCCGGAGTGGTCGATCGGGGCGGTCTCGAAAACCGTTGTAGGTTTGCGCCTACCGTGGGTTCGAATCCCACCCTCTCCGCCATTTCAGTCCGCCTCTGGGCACGCCAATCGCCGCCGATTGCCGCCCTTGACCGGCAATAAGCGTTCTTAGCAGCTCCGTTTTCGATCCCATGATGCGAATTGCGTCGTCTGCAACCTCGACGCGCTGCGCCAGGGCGCGCAGATGATCCCGCCGATAGCCGCCCTCATGGCTGTGAATGCGCTCCCGCGCGCGGCGCGCAAACCCTTCGATCATTGCGGGGCTAAGGGCGCTGTGGCCGGGGCTTTCAAGCAACGCTTGCGCCCGGTCGGCGTCAGCCCGCGCCTGATCGCGGAGAACCTTGAGGCCGGCGATACGCTCCTTGAGCGCCGGGTCGTCCAGATCGGCGACGCCGGCCTCGATAGCGTCATAGAGCCGCTTGAGGCGCGATTCCGATTCGGTGGCCTGCCGCTGCAAAGAGGCGATGTGCTCACGGCGGCGCTCGGCCTGATCCTCGCGGCGACCGAGAATGCTGCCAAGCAGCTTTTCCAGACGGGCGGGATCGAGCAGGCGGTCCTCGATATGGTTGACCACCATATCGTCGAGCTTGTCCATGGGGATCGCGCGGCCCTTACAGCCGGTCTCACCCTGGCGCGCCTTGATCGAACAGGCGTAATAGCGGTAGCGGCCGCTCTTGCCGGTGCGGATGGTCATGGCGCCACCGCAATTGCCGCAATAGCAGATGCCGGTCAGCAGGGTCGGCCCGATCACCACGCGGGCGGGCAATTCGGTTTTGGGGTTGCGAGCCTGCAAAAGAGACTGAACGGCGTCGAAGGTCTCCCGCTCGATGATGGCGGGCACCGGGACGATGACGATTTCGCCGGGAGAACGCGGGTCGTTGTGCTTGCTGCGCTTCCCCCACTCATGTTCACCGATATAGGTGCGGCGGGTCAGGACGCGGTGGACCTGACCGATGCCCCATCGCCCGCCGTCGCGGGTGAAGATGCCCTTGGCGTTCAGATGCTTGACGATGGCCTTGACGCCCATCTGGCCGCTGTCGCCCTGACCTTCCAGAGCGAGCCGATAGATCAGACGGATCGTGTCGGCGTGCAGCGGGTCGATTTCCAGCTTCTTCTTGGTCTTGGCTCCACGCTGCTCGGCGGCGGCGATCCGGTAGCCGATCGGTGGCAATGCGCCATTCCAGAAGCCCTGCCGGGCGTTCTCCTTCAGAGCGCGGGTGGCCGGAAGACCGCTTGCGGGCCGCACGCTATACCTCGCCAAGCAGATGATCCGAGTTTCCCAGCGCTGATCCGTCCGCCCGTCGAAGCGGCCGGAAAGCCCGACCTCGTTGGTCTGCCGTGGCAACCATGACCAGCTCCGCGAGATTGCCTCTCCAGCCGGATAGGGCTTGCCGCGAAATGGCCGCTGCCGCCCTTACGTTATGGGATTGAAGCCGAATGGCGGAAACGCGCCGCAGGGGTGGTTCCGGCGCAGCCGAAAGCCCGGCCCGAAGGGCAACGCCCTATCCTGTGACGTTCAACAGCGTCTGTTATGGATTCGGGGGTGAGGCTTTTTCCAGCCGATCAACCGCCTTGGGGTCGGAAGCCTCCTTGTGAAGCGTGTCCCAATCGTCAGGCGGATTGCCGTCATCCAGCATCCCCTTGAAGACCCTGTAAGCGTCCGTTTTGGAGCCGTAGGTCCGCAAGCTGTTTTCGTCGTTCACCCAGGCGAAGATGATGACCTTGCTGGTGCTGCTGTAGCGGAAAAAGAGCCGGAAACGACCATTGCCGAACTTGGCGCGAAACCAGTGCTTGCGGTCATCGCCAAGAGTCGCGCCTTGCCGATAGATGGATGCTGTCGGGTCCGATGGCACATTGACGGTGACGAGCTGGACCAGGGACGCAAGCAATTTGGAGTCGGCGGATTTCTGATAATCGTCCGGTTTCTTCGCTTTGAGCGTATCGACTGCCTCGATCAGCTTTTCCCACTGGTCGAGAAAGAGAGGGTGTGCGAGGACGGTCCAGCCATTGATCGTCGGCATATCAGATCGAAACGTTCCCCTCGATCTCGGCATCGAGATCGACCGTCATGCCGGCTGTCAGGGCAACAGCCCGGTCGAGCAAGGATTGCGGGAACGGCAGAACAGATTTCTCGGGGTGCTTCGCCATGTCCTGCGCGAGAAATTCGAGAAAACGGTCGATCACGGGATCGGCGGTTTCTTCAATCTCGGCCTTCTGGACATAGACGCGGTGCTGCTCATCAATAAGAAAAGCAATGCGTCCGCCATAGTCAACGCCCAAAGCTTGCCGAACGCTCTTGGGAACGGTCGTCTGGCCCTTGGCGGTGATGGTGCTTTCTTCTTTCAGCAGCGCGCCCATGGTTCGGCTCCAAATTTGATTCTCGGCATATGTAAGGAAACTTCCTTACCTTGTCAAGAATGACCTTAGTTGCCGGCTATCGGGCGGGTTGGCCGACACCTGCCGCCAACCGTGCCAAAGCGGAGAAGCCGACGAATCCGCCACCAGCAATGCAGAAGACTTGCCGCCAGATGTCGGACGGCACGGCCTCCTTGGTGATGCCATAGACCAGCGCATAGCCCGCGACGGCGGCGGGCGCGGCGAAGATCAGCGCGACGATCAGGCGAATGACAGGCGAGCGGATCGTCTCGAACAGCCCGGCCAGAATGCCGAACGCAACGCCTGCGGAGAGCAGGCCGACCAGTCCCGCTCCGATCAGGCCCGAGCCGGTCTCGTAGGCGAATTGGGCTGCGGCCAGCCCGACGAAAAAGGGCAGCGCGTAGACAGCGAGATTGTAGGCGAGGACGCAGAGAAGCGCGACCAGTGCAACGCTCATGAACATGACGGCGACCATGATGTTTCACCTTTGCTGACGGCACCGCCTTTCGTGCAGTCACCGACATTGGGGGCTGCGCATTCCGATGTGTGCCGGTGTGTTCCTGTTCTGTCGAGGTCATCCGGCCGCGCGGGGAAGCCGCGCGGCCGGATTTTTACGGGTGGCAGGCCGGGACCGCTGATGCGATCCCGGCCCATCATTCATTCCGCCGCGACAGCGAAAGGCTCGTCCTCCATGGCGGGAGCTTCCTGCTGCTCGTCCACCGCCAGCCATGCGGGACGCTCAGTGCGCAGCACGGGCGGAAGCCAGCCGGTTCCGGCCAGAAGTTGTTCGGCGGCTTCGGCCATTTCCTGCTTCTTCTTGTCCGCGATCTGCTCGGCGGCTTCGTCGCCAAGCGCCTCCCGCACGGCGGCAAGGATTTGCGCCTTGGTCACGCGCCCGAAATAGGCCCGGACGGTCGGCGTCCAATGCGCCGTCATGTCGAGCGCAACCGCCGTCGCCAGCCTGTCCGCCGTTGCATGGGCGTGGCGCTTGTTCTGCTCCCATGGCAGCTTGAGGGCGTTGACGGTCTGCGCGGCGCAATGGGCGAACAGCGCCATGACGCTGGCATGGTCTAGACCGGCGATGAAGCCCCAAAGATCGGCCACGTCGCGGGGCATGTCCGCCGCCCATCCGGCATGACGATCCGCCAGCGCCTTCGCCGCCGCCGTGTCCTCGATGCCATCCGCATGTCCGCCAAGGCTGGCGCTGAGCGGGCGGATTTCGAGGGCGTGGGCATCCCCTCCACCGCGATAGAAGGTCTGCGCGGCAAGCGCATGGGTGACGGCGATCAACGCCATGTCCGGCTGCTCGCCAAGAGCGAGACGCAGGGCAAGGGTGCGATGCGCGGTCAGGTCGCGGATGAGCGAATCCGATAGGGGTTTGCCGTCTTCCTCCGCTTCCTCATCCTCGGCGTCGAGCGCGGAAACGTGGTTCCCGTCCTCGTCATACGCACCGTCTTCCCCAATGATTTCGCCATCGCCATTGACGCGCACCCCGTCGATGACGGTTTCACCATCCGCGCTTTCATCTTCCTCCGGTGCCGGGGCCTCGTCCTCGGGGTGGATGAAACCGCGCTCGATCCGGGCTTCCCCATCATGGTTCAGAACCACGAAAACGCCGCCTCGCGTGATCTCGTCGGGATCGTAGGCATAGCGTAGCCCGTCGATACGCTCGATCTCGGCTTCAAGCTCCGCAAGGCGCTGATCCACTTCGGGCGGGAGGTCCACGTCTGCGTCCTCCCATTCCGCCGACAGGCGCTCATGTTCCTCCTGCGCGGCGCCGTAGGCGGCTTCCTGTTCCTCGGAAAGCTCCACCATCTGCGGATAGGTGCGCCGCATGCCGTGAGCGTGGGGCCAGTCGATATAGGCCTGAACCCATTTCCACCCCTCTGCCTCCTGAACCTCGGCGGCGGTCCTTTCCAGCCTATCCAGCGCAAGCCGGTCCAGCAGCGCGGCGTCCTCGTAGAAGCCGCCGCGATCCTCGGTGAAAAGGTCACGGATGATATTGCCGCCCGCCTCGGTATAGGCTTCCGCGCCGACGAACACCGCCCGCCGATCCGAAACCGCCACATTGCTCGCGGTCAGGTCGCGGCGAATGATCCACGGCTCCTTGTTGTGGGACAGGTTTTCATATCCGGTGCTTCCGGTGCAGGAGAATGGCATTCAAATGCATCCTGCCCAACTGATTGGCGAAACTAGGGCCGGTGAAGACGACTATTCGGACGTCTACCGGGCGATGATATCCATATATGAAGGAAGGGATTTGTTCTCCGACGAGGTCGCTTTCCACGCTGCCCTCCAGCGTCACGTTCGTCGCGGCATCGCGACACTGGCAGCAGAATGGACGCCAGGCGCGGACTTCAATCGCTACCTGTTGCAGGATCTATTCACCGAAGGGCCAGAAAGTAGTGAACTAGCCGGTGAGTTAGGCGATCAGGTCACGCGCATCATGGCCGAAATGGGGGTCGATGGCCGGTTGATCCATACCGCGCAAGGTCCTCGACTTACCCGTTTCACCTTCCAGCTAACGGGACTGGATGATCTTGGCAGGTTAAAGAGAGGCGAGGAAAAGCTCGCTTTCGGACTGGGTTTGGCCGATCGCGCAGCTACAGTTTCTAGCGCGGCCGTAGAGCGTCAGGTGTGGATCGATATTCCTCGTCCTACGGGTCAGTGGCGGGCAGTGGACTGGAGCGAGCTCAAACCGGCACTTCGTTCCCAGCAAGCCAATACCATGAGTCTGCCCGTCTGCCTCGGTACCGATGTTTTAGGCGTGCCCATGCTGATCGACCTTGCCGCTGCGCCACATCTGTTCCTGGGTGGAACCACGGGCAGTGGCAAGAGTATGACTCTGCACGGAATTCTTTTATCGTTGCTTTCGGGGCGAGACGTACCGGACCTTTTGCTAGTCGATCCCAAGGCAGTGGAGTTTACGCCTTATAAGACGCTCAAGAATCTGGTTACGGGCGAGATTATCACTTCGGTCAGCGACGCCCTTCGCGTTCTAAACGACCTCATCAAGGAGATGAACCAGCGCCAAGAGATTTTCACGAAGCTTGAAGTGCGGGATTTTGCCGAGGCCCAAGCGGCAGGTTCCGACTTGAAGCGCATCGTGGCTGTGATCGATGAGCTGGGCGATCTCTTCATGCAGTCTGATGAGATCGAGGTCCCGTTAATCCGGTTAGCCGCGAAGGCACGATCTGCTGGTATCCATCTGGTCTTGGCAACGCAACGCCCTGAGGCGGCGACCTTTCCTGGCATGTTGCGCTCGAACGTGCCTAGCCGAGTCGCGCTCACCGTTCAGAAGGGATCCGAATCTCGGATCATCCTCGACGATGGAGGAGCCGAGAAGCTGCTCGGCAAGGGCGATATGCTCGTAAAATTTAGTGGGCAGCCTGTCGTGCGTGCTCATGGTCCTCGAATACAGTCCTCGGACATTATCGGAGCGGTGGGTAAAAATGCCTGACGTAATCATCGGCGAATGGAAACTGCTCAGAGTCACCCTAGAGGGCCTTGGGCCATTCCGCAACGGTCGGCAGACCTTCGACATCACCGGTGCTGATACCGATGACCTTGAGGCGGGAACCACGGACGCTGCCAGCATGTATATGATCTTGGCGGCGAACGGATTCGGCAAGACCACGGTGCTCGAGGCGATCTTCGGTTTGTACGGGTTGATGAATACTGTACCGCAGGGAAAATTCGCGGACGGCACGTTCAACGGACGTGCTCAGATCGACATTAGGGTGTCTTTGGTCATCGACGGTGTCTCTCAAACCATGGTGCTTTCGCTTTGGACCGGCACGGAGCAGCCTGTAGACCCGCTTTCGTCGTTGGATTTGGAGAACTTGGCGGTAACCGATATTTGGGCAAAACTGGGGCTCGACAGCAGTGGTGCAATCGCTGCAGGCTCAAACGAGTACGGTATCCGCCTGTTTCACACCATAAAGCAGGGTTTAGATGCCCCACCGACCGCACTTTTCGGTTTGTCGCAGAACCTGCCTTCGCTGCTGTACTTCCCCGCCGATCGCCGCGTGGTTGCGCCCAGCAGCCATGAGGCGGTGACCAGACCGACCGACTGGGGGTATCAGCCCGCGCTGCATCTCGGCTCTGACGGACCCGACTGGGGCTCGTCTATCGATAACGTCCTGGTTTGGCTCGAGTGGCTTGCAACCGCCCCTGAGGCCGACCAGCGCGATCATCGCGTCGATGATTTGCTGGAGTTCGTCAACCGGCTCATCTTCAAGGAGTCGCCCGACAAAAGGATTGAGCGTCCGCATCGCGAAGAGCTTCGCTCGTATGTTAGGACCCGGCATGGGTCACATACGCTAAATGCCCTAAGTCACGGCGAACGCGCCATGCTGCATATTCTGGCGCGCACGCTGACGCACATGACATCGAATACGATCGTCCTTATCGACGAGATCGAGATCCATCTTCACACGAGATGGCTCAGCCGCATGTTTGAGGCACTCAAGGATCTACTGCAATCCTATCCTGCCGTGACCTTGATATTTACCACTCATCACCTCGACCTCATCGATCTCTATGAGTTCGAAAAGAAAGAACCTTCCCTGATCAAAGGCGGCTACCTCATCGAGACGGACATCCTCTGATGCCGAGCCTGTCGTCGATAAAAGATACGACAGCGCTCAAGCAGCGCTACGTGAATAAGGTCATCGTCTATGTCGAGTCCGCTAGCGACGCGAACCTCTTTCGCACCATTGTCGGCCCAAAATTCCACGAATACATCCAGTTCGAGACCCCACCGGAGAAGGGCACTGGTTGCGGGCCGGCCAAGGACTTCGTTGCAAAATACCGCAAGGATAATTCGCGTATCTACGCGCTGCTCGACGGTGAGGCTGCGGTGGCTGAAAACGATGGGTTCGAGGAGTTCGTGAAATCCGACGCTGCAGTGTTCGCGTTGCAGAACCCGGAAGGTATTCTGTTCCTGGCTGATCATGAAGCCGAGAATATCTTGTTCCGCCAGACGGATGTCGTCGCTTACATCGCCGATCAGGCCACCCTTGCGGAGCTTGGGAAGAAGAAACCTGAAGAGATCGCGCTGAGGGTTTCGTCCATCGTGGAACGTCAATTCGCTGGCGCTTTATGCAAGTATGCTAGTTACCTTCTGCATGCAAACGGCAAGATCTCGGGAGTTCTCAGCGGGACTCATGCGGAGAATAAGCCTGATGACGAGATATGGAAGCTACTCGAGCAGCGCGTAGCCGCTGGCCAATGCGATTGGGCGACCTTCAAAGCGGAACTGGACAAGGTGCGCGAGCATATCGTGCTTCATCTCGAGACGATGGACGACCACGGCAAGACCACGACCAAGTGGCGTCTGGCAGATGGAAAAATAGCACTCACGCAGATCAGGCGCGCCTATGGGATTGCCCAGACTTGGGAAGTCCCATTGGCCAGACAGGTGGCAGATTCTCCCTACGCCGAGCGCTTCCGCCGAGATCTGTTCAAGCTCACGGAAATCCAGGTGGCAGCGTGACGGTAGCTCTTCGCCGCCGATCGAGGCTCTCGGCACAGCCTGGATTTAGATCGACGATTGGACACTCACCGAGCGTTATCCAATTTCCAGAGTCAAATGGCAGGTGTGGGATTCCAGCGCAAGTCGGCAGAGCCTACAAGAGGATTGCAGCTTTCCGGGATAACCCAAAACCTGCGGAACGGCCGCAGCAAGTATGCAAAGCGGACGTCTGATGGCTGTCAGCCCCTTCTGTCTATTTTGGAAGGTTATAGAGGGCTATGGAGTATACATAGTTCTCATCACTATCCCGCATGGCCCGCCACACACTCAAGCACCTAAAATAATTGAAAAAGCCGCTCTGGCAGTTTTTCGATCGGCTTATTGTACCTCTTATTGCACACGGTAACTCAGCCCTTCGCCGATGCAATTGACCCGCTGACGCTGGCCACCGGCATGAAAAAGGGGCTTTACAGCCCCTCTAACTCTTCGTCATCGTCATCCCACCGGAAGTCCGGCGGCAGCGCTCCGTGGATCCGATAGCGATCCAGTCCCACAGCGATCACCGGCACCCCCGCTAGAAACAGGCGGCGGAGGCGCGCAGCATCGGCGCGGAAAGCATCGGCGTGTCGCCCTCGGGGGGCGCGGCGGGATGGTCTGGCCCGCCGGTCCGGCCTGCGTAGCGAGCGCGGGAAGGTCCGTATCGCCCTGCGACTGGAACAGGCCACGCAAGAGCCCGCCAAAGCGACGATTGCCTGCCTCGCCCCATGAGGTTCCAGAGTTCGGCCACGGCCTTGTCTTCAACAACGTCCGAAACGGTCGCGAGGATCGACTCGCCAAGCGATTCAAAGTCCAGCTTGCCGGTCTGGATCATCTTGCTAATCGAACCCTTGAGGCTGTCAATCGCGCCCGTCTAGATCTGCGGCCCAGCCTCAATCCAGCCGGGAACGCTGCCGATCCACTGCTTTACAGGGTCTTGCGCCAGCTTCTGCAATTCCGCGTTCAGCTTTTCCGACCTGATCGCGGTCATCTCCGCAAATGGCCGCGCCGACGCGCTGACCGAGACGGAACGCGCCGCCGCCGCCGATCAGGGCCGCGAGCAGCGCCGCCGCTTCCTCATGCCGGGCAGCGGATACCAGCCGGGCAACGTGCAGATGTTCAACAAAGACAACTGACCGGGAGGCTCGCCATGGACGGCAAGATGCTGGCCCGCCTCGGGGCCGTGGTGTTCGTCGCCATCGCCGTCACGGCGACCGCAATCGACATGGCGCGGAAGGACGAACCTTCCGCGCCGCCCCCGGCGTGTCTGCCTTCCAGTCCCCGGCCGGTCCCCTGCGCGACACTCTGCGCCCCTGCCAGCAGCTCGGCGAGGCGGCGGCGAGTGACGCCGACTGCCTCGCCGCATGGGCGCAATCCCGCGACCGCTTCCTCGGCCGCCCATCAGCGCCCGCAGCGCGGCAGACCGGCGAAGGGCGCTGACCATGAGAAACACGGGCGTCATCGACAATTTCCTCGGGGTATTCACGTCCTACATCGACAGCGGATTCGGCCTGCTGTCCGGCGAAGTCGCCTTCATTGCCACCACGTTGATCGTCATCGACGTGACGCTCGCCGCGCTTTTTTGGGCATGGGGCGCGGATGACGACATCATCGCGCGGCCGGTCAAAAAGACCCTGTTCGTGGGCGTCTTCGCCTACATCATCGGCAACTGGAACAACCTTGCCCGGATCGTCTTCGAGAGCTTCGCCGGCCTCGGCCTCATGGCGTCGGGCACCGGCTTTTCCGTCACCGACTTGATGCGACCGGGCCGCGTCGCACAGACCGGCCTTGATGCGGGCCGCCCGCTGCTCGAATCCATTTCCGACCTCATGGGCAGGATCGCCTTCTTCGAGAACTTCATCCAGATCGCTTGCCTGCTGTTCGCGTGGGCGCTGGTCGTGCTGGCCTTCTTCATTCTGGCGATCCGGCTCTTTGTGACTTTGCTGGATTTCAAGCTGACCACGCTGGCCGGTTTCGTGCTGATCCCCTTTGGCCTGTTCGGCAAGACCGCCTTCATGGCCGAGAAGGTGCTCGGCAAACCGGCTGCAAGGGCCGCGCGATCCCGATGGGCAAGCTCGACAACATGGTGGTGCGCCATATCGAGGAACGCTTGCTCGATCCTGTCCGGCTGGAGAAGATGCTTGGCAGCGTTCTCGGCCGCCGCGAGGATCAAGCCGACCGTCGCCGCGAGCACATCGCCTACTTGCAGCGGCAGGCGACCGAATCGGAACAGCGCCTCAAGCGCCTCTACGACGCCATCGAGGCGGGTGTTGCCGATCTGGACGACCCCGCGCTCAAGGAACGCATCGCCGGCCTCAAGGTCATCCGCGATCAGGCGAGGGCCGACGCCGACCGCGCACAGGCGCTGCTTGAAATCCCCGGCCACAGCGCCATCAGTCCCACGATGATCCGGGGCTTCGCCCACAGCGCACGCGAGCGCATCAAGGGCCGCGAGGGGGGCTATCGGCGGGATCACCTGCGCTCGCTGGCGCAGCGTGTCGAGGTCGCGGACGACGCAATCCGCATCATGGGATCGAAGACGTAGCTGCTAAGGACACTTATTGCGGGCCAAGTGCGGCAATCGGCGGCGAATGGCGTGCCCAGAGGTGGTCTGAAGTGGCGGATGAGGTGGGATTCGAACCCACGGAGGGTTGCCCCTCGCTGGTTTTCAAGACCAGTGCCTTAAACCACTCGGCCACTCATCCGCAGGCGCGCTTCCGGGGTTTTCACCCCGACGCGACGGTTGCCCGCCCGATCACGCAGGTCTTGCTTACTGACTGATGAAACAATTTCCAAGCTGATAATGTGAACTCTGCCTCTGGTCCTTTGCCTTACGGCGCAATTCCCTGGCGCATCGCCGGGGCGGGCAGCTATGGTCTGAAGGTGCAGCCATCACTCGCGGATAAGCAGAGCCGGCAGGACAGTGTCAGAATATCCGCATCTGAGATACCATGTAAGCATCTGTATTTTATACACAAAACTCAGAAAATCCATCACCATGCCAATCTCCGCCAATCGTGAAAGGCGGGGCCGCCTCGGCTCTTTCCATACTAGGGGGCTCTGGGTATACTGACGCGCAAAAGAGCAGACAGGCAAAGCAGACAGACATTCCCGCAAGCGGGGCGGCCGGCTATACGACCGGCCCGTTCCGAATGCGGGATGAGGGATCCCCGCAGGGTGGTGCCCGGTTTTTTTGTGAACGCCTGAAAAACAATTTAAAAGCGCGGCATTCGAGACCGCGTATGGCGCGAATGAGGGCGGACATGAGCAGATCTGAACAGCCAGCCGATCCGGAGTTGAAGGCTCCCGTCGGTTTTCCGGCCCTGCATGGCGCAGGCCACCTGTCCGGTGCCCCGGCGAATGGCGCTCTGGCCGCGATGGGGCGACTGCGCAACGCCTTGCTTGCCACTGGTGCCTTGCTGGCGCTTGCGGCCTGCGAGCCCGGAACCGGACCCTTCACATCATCGCCCGGCAGCAGCACTGCGACAGCAACCGCGACGAATGCCGCGAAACCGAAACGCTCAACCACGATCGTCGAACGCGATGTCGAAGCCCCTCAGGTCTTCCAGGTCACCGAGGAGGCACTTTGGGACGGGCGGCCATCCCTGGGTGGTGTCTGGGTCGCTTCGCCGAATGTGACCGACCCCGAGCGGGTGATCATGCGCAATCAGGCCAATGGAAAATTCGTCATCGGCGCCCTTTTCAAGCGCGAGGCGGACAATCCGGGGCCGAAACTGCAGATCTCATCAGATGCGGCTGATGCGCTCGGGCTCCTGGCCGGGCAACCGGCAAAGCTTTCGGTGACGGCGCTGCGCCGCGAAGAGGCGCCGCAGACAGCGCCCGGTCAGCCGGTGCTGGACAGCAATGAAAGCCTCGCTGTTGCGGCAGCTCCGGTCACGACGGGTCCGCTGGATGGGGGAGGCGTCACCTCGACCGCCCTGCCCGCCACCGGCGCAACGGTTGCGACCACAGCTGCGGTAGCAGCCCCCGCGCAGCCCGGCAAGAAAAAGACCAAAAGCCAGCTGAAACGCGAGGCGGAAGAGGCCGCGAAACAGGCCGAAGCCAGGCTTGCAGCCGCAGAAACCACTGCCGCAGCAGGTGCCGCCCCGGCAGCGGCGGCGAGCGCCGCGGGTGCGGCCGCCGCAAAACCGGCAGAACCGGCAACATCCCCTGCCCCCGCGCTGGCCGCCGCCAAAGGCCGGTCGATCCAGATCGGCTTCTTCTCGCAAGAGGCCAATGCCACCCGCGCCCAGGGTCAGCTTGCAAAGGCCGGCGTCACCGCCCAGGTTCGCAAGGAAAGCTCGCAGGGCAAGGATTACTGGTCGGTCTTCACAAAAGGCGATGCCGCCACGCTGAAGAAAATCAAAACCGCCGGCTTTGCCGATGCCTATATGCTGAAATAGGATACAGATATGTCCCTGAGACGGCTTTTCTCTTCGCTCAAATACGCCATGGCGGCGCTTGCGACCACCCTGGTGCCGGCTCAGGCCTTTGAGACCCAGGCGCGTGCCGCCTGGGTATATGACGTGACGACGCATACGGTCCTGCTGGACAAGAATGCGTCCGAGCCGCTGCCGCCGGCCTCGATGTCAAAGCTGATGACCATCAATATGGTGTTCGAAGCGCTGAAATCTGGCCGGATGCAGATGACCGACACTTTCCCGGTCTCGGAAAAGGCCTGGAAGATGGGCGGGTCGAAAATGTTCGTCAAACCTGACGACCGGCCCAGTATCGAAGACCTCCTGCACGGGATCATCATCAATTCCGGCAATGATGCCTGTGTGGTTGTGGCCGAAGGCATGGCGGGATCCGAGGAGAATTTCTCCCGCCTGATGACCGAGCGCGCGCGCGAGCTGGGCATGGCGCAGTCGCATTTCGCCAATTCCTCGGGCTGGCCGGACCCGGGCCAGCGGATGAGCGTGCAGGATCTGGGCATCCTCGCGGTGCGATTGATCGAGGAATTTCCCGAATATTATCCGATGTTTGGCATGACGGGCTTTGTCTATAAAGACCGCGTGCCCTCAAACAGCGAGAACCGCAATCCGCTGCTGAGGATCAAGGGCGGCGACTGGAAGGCCGACGGGCTGAAGACCGGTCACACCCAGGAGGCGGGCTTTGGCCTTGTCGGCTCGGCGGTGCATGATGACGGGCGCCGCGTGGTCTTTGTGATCACCGGGCTCGAAACCGATGCGGCACGCGCCCAGGAATCCGAGGCCATCGTCAACTGGGCCTTCCGCCAGTTCGCCGCGAAAACCGTGGTGAAACAGGGCAGCCGGGTTGCCGAGGCCGAGGTCTTCATGGGCGAGGCCGCGACCGTCGGGCTGACCCCGGCAAAGGATCTGACGCTGCTGGTGCCGACCATGGGCCAGACAAATATCAACGCCTCTGTGGTCTATAACGGGCCGATCCCCGCCCCGGTCGAAGCCGGCACCGAACTTGCCGAACTTATCATCCGCGTCCCCGGCCTGCCCGATCACCGCGTGCCGCTGGTGGCTGAGGCACCGGTCGCGAAAGCCGGTTTTGTGCGGCGGCTGACGGTCACCTCGGGCATCCTGTGGAACACATACGTCGCGCCTCCGCCCGCGCCCGCTCCGGCCAGCTGAGGCCGATTTGACGGGACTGTTCCTCTCCTTCGAAGGGATCGACGGATCCGGCAAAAGCACCCAGGCCCGGCGCCTCGCCGAGAGCCTGCGTGCCGAGGGCCGCACGGTCACCCTGACCCGCGAACCCGGTGGCTCGCCTGGGGCCGAAGAAATCCGCCGCCTCGTGCTTGAGGGCGCCACCGACCGCTGGTCGGCCGAGACCGAGATCCTCCTCTTCACCGCCGCCCGCCGTGACCATGTAGAGAAGACCATCCGCCCGGCGATTGCGCGCGGCGAGGTGGTGATCTGCGACCGGTTTGCCGACAGCACCCGCATCTTCCAGGGCCTGACCCGGGGTGATCTGACGGCAACCGTCGACCGGCTCCATGACCTGATGATCGGGATCGAGCCCGATCTCACCGTGCTCATCGATCTTGCGCCCGAGACCGGCCTCGCCCGTGCTACTGCCCGCCAGGGCCATGAGATGCGGTTCGAGGATATGGGCCTCGCCTTCCAGACCGCCGCCCGCAACGGCTTTCTCGCCCTCGCCGATGCCCATCCGGGCCGGTTCCGGGTGATCAGCGGCGATGCCTCGCCCGACCAGATCGCCGCGCGCATCCGCGAGACCGTGGCGCCGGAACTGCCCCCTTCCTCCTGACCGAAATTCTCCGGAAGGGCTTTGTACGGATTGGCCCGCGCAAAGCAGGGGCACTGCGCCTGCCCGCAGCCCCTTTCCCCAGGCTCCCCGACATGCAATGAAAGCCCATGGCTGACGATCCTGATCTTCCGGAACCCGACCGCACTGAAGGTGCGCCCCATCCCCGCGAGACTGCTGCGGTGTTTGGCCAGCAGGCTGCCGAGGCCGGTTTCCTCGACGCCTGGAACCATGGCCGGCTGCATCACGCCTGGATGCTCACCGGCCCCAAAGGCGTCGGCAAGGCCACTCTGGCCTGGAAGATCGCCCGTTTCCTTCTGACGACACCTGATCCCGGCACGGATGGCGGCCTTTTCGGCACGTCCGATCTGCCCGCCTCCCTCGACACCGATCCCGAAAGCCCGGTCGCGCGGCGGATGCGCGCTTTGGCCGAGCCGCGGCTGTTCCTCTTGCGCCGCGCCCCGAATGACAAACGCAACGCCATCTCGCAGGTGATCACGGTTGATGAGGTCCGGCGGATGAAAAGTTTCTTCGCCCTCTCTGCAGCCGATGGCGGACGCCGCGTCGCCATTGTCGACAGCGTTGACGAGATGAACCCCAATGCCGCCAATGCGCTTCTGAAACTGCTTGAAGAGCCGCCGCCCGGCACCACGTTCCTCATGGTCTCGCATCAGCCGGCGCGGCTCTTGCCGACGATCCGCTCGCGCTGCCGCGAGCTGCGCCTTACACCGCTGGCCCCGGATGCGCTTTCCGATGCGCTGACCCAGGCCGGGGGCGTGGCGCAGCCGCATGAGATCGCGGCCCTGAGCGAACTCGCAGGCGGCTCGGCGGGCGAGGCCTTTCGCCTGACCAATCTCGAAGGGCTCGAAACCTATGCTGCGCTGGTGACGCTGTTTTCCACCTTGCCGCGCCTTGACCGCCCGCGCGCGCTTGCGCTGAGCGAGGCCGCTGGCGCCCGGGGCCAGAGTGACCGGTTCGACCTCGTCCTGACCCAGATCGAGCTTTTCCTCTCGCGACTTGCCCGCGCTGCCGCCAAACGCGAAACCCCGCCCGAAGCCGCGCCGGGCGAAGCGGCGCTCTTTGCCCGGCTCGCGCCCGGAACCGCCGCCGCCCGCCCCTGGGCCGAACTTGCGCAAAGCCTGACGCTCCGCGCCCGGCGCGGCAAGTCGGTCAACCTTGACCCTGCCGCGCTTCTCATGGATATCCTCCTGAGGATCGACGCTATGGCGGGAAGCCTCGCCTCCGGCTGACATGCCGGCCAGAACCGAGACCGGAATACGATGCCCCCCGAAACACGCCACGATACGCCCGCCGATATGCCCTCTCTGCCGCTGCTGGTTGACAGCCATTGCCATCTCGATTTCCCGGATTTCGAAGGGCAGACTGATGAGCTGATCGCCCGTGCCGCCGCCGCCGGTGTCACGCGGATGGTGACGATCTGCACCAGGATCGCGCGGCTGCCCTTGTGCCAGAGCCTGGCCGAGGCCCATCCCGGCGTCTTCTACACCTATGGCGTCCACCCGCTGCATGTGACCGAGGAACCGGCAATCACCGCGCCGGAGCTGATCGCGCTGAGCCAGCATCCGAAATTCGTGGCCCTTGGCGAAACCGGGCTCGATTTCCACTATACGCCCGAGACCCGCGACGCGCAGCTCGCCTCGCTCCAGGTCCATATCGAGGCCGCGCAGCTCTCTCGCCTGCCGCTGGTGATCCATTCCCGCGATGCCGATGCGGATATGGAGCGCCTGCTGACGGATGGTATGAAGACCGCGCCCTTCAGCTGCGTGATGCATTGCTACACCTCCGGCGCAAGGCTGGCGGAAGTGGCGCTGGATCTGGGCTTTTACCTCTCGATGTCGGGGATCGCCGCTTTCCCCAAAAGCAAGGAGATCCGCGATATCTTCGCCCGCGCGCCGCTTGACCGCGTGCTGGTCGAGACCGACAGCCCCTATCTCGCGCCGCCGCCCTATCGGGGCAAACGCAACGAGCCGGCCTATGTCGCCCATACCGCCCGTGTGGGCGCGGGTCTTTTCGGGCTGAGCGAGGCCGAATTCGCCCGCGCCACCAGCGCGAATTTCGACCGGCTGTTTCCCCGGGCTGCCGCGTTCGGGGCTTTGCCGGGCGACGGCCAGCCCCCCGCCGGGGTCCCGTCGCCAGCCAGCGCCCCGTCGGCGACCGGAGGCCAGCCATGAGCCTCCTGCGCTTTACCATTCTCGGCTGCGGCTCCTCCGGCGGCGTGCCGCGGATCGGCAATAACTGGGGCGATTGCGATCCTTCCAATCCGAAAAACCGGCGCCGCCGCTGTTCGATGCTGGTCGAGCGGATCAGTGCCGGGGGCACCACCCGTGTGCTGATCGATACCGGCCCGGATATGCGTGATCAGCTGCTCGATGCCGGCATCGGCACGCTGGATGCGGTGATCTATACCCATTCCCATGCCGATCATGTCCATGGGCTGGATGATCTGCGCCAGGTCGTTCTGAACATGCAGCGCCGGCTGCCGGTCTGGGCCGATGGCCCGACCCAGGAGGCACTGTTTTCGCGCTTTGCCTATGCTTTCATCCAGGCCGCCGGCAGCAGCTATCCGCCCATCCTCGAGATGAACACGATCGAGGACGCGGTGGTGATCGAAGGCGCCGGCGGCGCAATCGAATTCATCCCCTTCCTGGCAGAGCATGGCACGATTGACGCACTCGGTTTCCGGATCGGTCCGCTCGCCTATCTGCCCGATGCCGTCGCCCTGCCCGATGCAGCATGGCAGCATTTGCAGGGCCTCGACTGCTGGGTGGTTGATGCGCTGCGCAGGAAGCCACATCCGACCCATGCCCATCTGGCGATGACGCTGGACTGGATTTCCCGTGCGGCGCCGAAGCGGGCCGTTCTGACCAATATGCATCTCGATCTGGATTATGACACGCTGTGCGGCGAATTGCCCCGGCATATCCGCCCCGCCTTTGACGGCATGGTCATAGAATACGACATCCCGGGCTGAGGCCCTGCAAGAGTAGCTGCCATGTCCGCGCTGTTAGACGTTATCCTGCCGGTCTTCATTGTCATCGGATTCGGTTGGCTGGCGGCAAGAGCGGGCAAGTTCAGCGAGAGCCATGTCGACGGGCTGATGAAATTCGCCCAGAGCTACGCGCTGCCCTGTGTGCTGTTTCGGGGCGTGGCCGGGCTGGATCTGTCGCTCGCCTATGATCCGGGGATGATGCTCTCTTTCTATATCGGCGCCTTTTCGGGCTTTGCGATCTGCTTTGCCGGAGCGCTGTGGCTGTTCCACCGGCCGCTGACCGATTCCATCGCCATCGGCTTTGCGGGGATGTTCTCGAACTCATTGCTTCTGGGCCTGCCGATCACCGAACGCGCCTATGGGACCGAGGCACTGGCGGGGAATTTCGCGATCATCTCGGTGCATTCGCCGCTGTTCTACGGGCTCGGCATCTCGCTGATGGAATGGGCGCGTTCGCGCGGACAGGGCCTCTCGGCTTTTCGCCTGTCACGCCAGATCGCGGGCGCGATCCTGCATCAGCCGCTGGTGCTGGGGATCATTTTCGGCTTTGCGGTCAATCTGAGCGGGGTCGCCCTGCCCGGTCCGGTCTGGTCGGCGGTGGATATGCTGGCGCTGGCGGCGCTGCCGGCGGCGTTGTTCGGGTTGGGGGGCGTCTTGTTTCGCTACCGCCCCGAGGGGGATCGCTGGACGATTGTGTGGATTTGCGTCACGTCACTGGTGATCCATCCGGCCATCGCCTGGGGGATCGGGCGCGGAATCTTCGGGATCAGCGATGCGGCTTTGCGCTCGGTGATCCTTACGGCAGCCATGGCGCCTGGCGCCAATGCCTATCTGTTCGCGCATATGTATGGCGTGGCCAAGCGGGTGAATGCCTCGGCGGTGCTGTTTGGTACCGCTTTCTCGATCCTCTCGGTCTGGATCTGGTTGCAAATCCTGCCCTGACGCGGTGAGCCGGAGTTTTAAGGAAAACTCCGGCCCGATTTCTTTCTCAAGAAATCGTCGACGCTTTCAGCGTCCCGTGACACCGCGCATCGCATCCGAGCGGCGGCGCAGTATTTCGATCGTGGTCAGCAACGCGATGGAAATCACCACGAGAATCGTTGCCACGGCAAGGATCGCGGGCGAGATCGCTTCGCGGATGCCATTCCACATCTGGCGGGGAATGGTCTGTTGTTCCGGACCAGCGATCAGCAGGACAGCCACCACCTCGTCGAAAGACGTGACGAAGGCGAACAGAGCGCCCGAGATGACGCCGGGCAGGATCAGCGGCATGATCACCTTGAAAAATGTCGTGCGCGGGTTGGCGCCAAGGCTTGCGGCTGCACGGATCAGCGACTGGTCAAAACCCGACAGGGTAGCCGTCACTGTGATGATTACAAAGGGAATGCCAAGCGCTGCATGGGCGAGGATCACACCGGTATAGGTCGAAGTCAGCCGCCAGGGCTGGTCCTCGGTGCCACAGGTCACGCCGATGACCGAACAGGGGTTCGAATAGAAAAAGAACATCCCCGTCGCCACGATGATGATCGGCACAATCATCGGCGAGATCAGCACCGCCATGATCAGCCGGCGATATGGCATCTCGGGGCGCGACAGGCCAAGGGCTGCGAGCGTGCCCAGCACCGTTGAGAGAATCGTCGCCCAGAAGCCGATGATCACCGAGTTTTTCGCCGCTTTCACCCAGACCGAGTTCTGCCACATATCCGACCACCAGGCCGCGCCGGTGGCGCCGGTCGTTTGCATCCCCTTGACCACCAGCTCGTCATACCAGCGCAGGGAATAGCCCTCCGGATCGAAGCTCAGCATCTTTGAGGTAAAGGTGAAATAGGGCTCTGCGTTGAAAGAGAGCGGCATGATGACAAGGATTGGCGCGATCAGGAAGATGAAGATCAGCGTGCAGATCACGATATAGGCGTAATACCAGGCGCGCTCGAGCGGGTCGGCATAGGTCGGAAGGGCCATGGCTGTCTCCTGACAGGTGGTGTCTTATCTGGCTGCCGCGGGGAGAAAGACGCCGTGGGCGCTTCGCCCCCCGGACCCCCAGAGGATATTTAAGGACAGATGAAAGGGACCGGGCTTTTGCCCCTTTCATCGGATTGACGTCAGCCGAGCTTGAGCTTGTCGATGCCGATCAGGCGGTCATAGAGCCAGTAAAGGACCAGCACCCCTGCGAGCAGCATCGCGGCGAGGGCAGCGGCCTGGCTCCAGTTCGATTTGGTCATATGGAACTGGATCTGGTTTGAGAAGAGCTGGCCATCGGCGCCGCCCACAAGCGCGGGCGTGATGTAATAGCCGACCGCCAGAATGAAGACGAGCAGAACCCCTGCGCCGATCCCCGGCAGGGTCTGCGGCAGGTAGATGCGGCGGAAGGTGGTCCAGGAGGTGGCGCCAAGCGAGCGCGCCGCGCGGGCATAGCTTGGCGGGATCACCCGCATCACCGAATAAAGCGGCAGCACCATGAAGGGCAGCAGGATATGCACCATCACGATGATCGTACCGGTCTGGTTATAGATCAGCGCGAGCCGCCCGCTGTCATCGATCACCCCCATCGTGACCAGCAGGGAGTTGATCACCCCCTGGCCCTGCAACAACACAATCCAGGACGTCGTCCGCACCAGAAGCGAGGTCCAGAACGGCAGCAGCACGAGGATCATCAGCAGATTGGCCTTCGCCATCGGCAGCGTCGCCAGCATATGGGCAATCGGGAAAGCCAGCAGCAGGCAGATGCCGGTAATCACCGCCGAAAGCAGGAAGGTCCGGACATAGAGCCAGATATAGACGCGGTTCACTTCGGCCACGCGCTCGATACCGCCATCCGCAGAGCGCTGCATATCGATGCCGGAGAGGTAGAAGTCGGTGGTCCAGGGCGATGCCGCCTCCCGCATCGCGACCCACAAAAGCGGCTCGCCCCATTTCCTGTCCTGCTCCAGCAGGGCCTCGCGGTAAGGCGGCTGCAGATCATCCGCCCCGCGCGCAGCCGAGGTGATCAGCGAGCGTGTCCCGGGCACGGAATAGTTGATCCGCGTGCCCGCCTCACCTGCAAGCCGGCTTTCCTTCATAAAAAGCAGGTCGGAGGCGAGCGCGGCATAGGCTGCCTCATCGGGTACGGTGCCGGCCGGATTGGCGGCAAACCAGGCGCCGAGCGCGGGCGAGGCCTTGGAAAACCCGTCATGATAGAAGGAGCGTTGCAGCATCTGCCCGATCGGCAGCGCGAAGGTGATCACGATGAACAGCAAGAGCGGCAGGACCAGCAGGAAGGCCCGCCGTTTCGCCCGCGACTGTGCGGCGGCCAGCGCCACCTTCAGCGGGCGGCCATCGGCTGTCGTCAGCCCAGCGGCGGTGGGATCCATGGTGGTTTCTGCCATAATTCTGTCCTGAAACTTCTGCCCCGCATGTGCAGGGGCGCTTATTCTTCTGGTTTGTCCTGCCCGGATCGCGTCGCAGGGCCGGGCGGTCATGGTCCGGTCCTCGAGAGGGCCCGTCGCTGAGTAGGGTCGTCCACGGGCGAGGCCGGTCAGTTGCCGGCGCTGATTTTCAGACCGGGGCGCGTGGCAGGCAGTGCGGCGAATTCGACATCATAAGAGGCGCGTTCTTCCTCACTCATCTGGCTGATCATCACGCGGGTCGTATAGCCGCCTTCGATCACCCCATCGGGCCGAAACCGCATCCAGTCCGAGATCTCGCTTGCGGGGAAAGCCACCGGATCGCCGGCCTTGCCGTGAAAGCCCTGCGGCTGAGCGGCGAGTGTCCCTTCGACAAGACCTCCGTGAACACCCGTCAGCACGACCCAGCTATGTTCGGTGCCGGCATCACCCAGATCAACCGGATGCGCCCATTTTACCATATAGCTGTGATCGGAGAGATCGGATTTCGCCGCCGTCGCCAACACTGATGGCAGGCTCGCACGCGCGGCCTCGATTGCGGCATTCATCGCGATGTCGGCAGTGAGAAAGGCCATCGCCCCCGATTTCGCACCCGTCTCTGCCCCGGTATCTCTGGCCTGCACCTCGGGCGGTATGGCGAGCGCAAGCCCGAGACCAAGAAACAGGGCAGCGGCGATCCGGCTCGGTTGGGCAAAGGTCATCACAGCACTCTGGCGACAGGGAGGGAATTGGCGGCGGTGCGGGAGGATTTGCCCCCCGCACCCCCGTTTCAGCTCAGTTCGACACGAGCCAGGCGTTATAGCGCTCGCCCAGTTCGGTATCGCGGTCGACCCAGAAATCCTGCGACGAGGCCAGCGCATTGCCAAGGTTTTGCGGCGCGGTCGGCAGGTTCGGCAGCATCGGCTTGTCGGTGCCATCGATATTGCCGACGAAAGCTGCGGCCGATTTGCGGGGCGGGCCGTAAGAGATATAAGACGCCGCTTTCGCCGAAACCTCGCTTGAGGTCGCATATTTGATCAGCTCAAGGGCCGCCTCCTCATTGGGGGCGCCTTTCGGGATCGAGAAACCTTCCCATTCATAGACCTGGCCGTCCCAGACGATGTCGAAGGGCTTGTTCTCGCCATGGGCCGCGTTGAAGATCCGGCCGTTATAGGCCATGGTCATCACCACCTCGCCATCCGCCAGAAGCTGTGGCGGCTGTGCGCCGGCATCCCAGAACACGGCATCTTTCTTGATCGTGTCGAGCTTTGCGAAGGCGCGATCGACTCCTTCCGGGGTCTCGAGCACGGCATAGACCTCGGCCGCCGGAACACCATCCGCCATCAACGCCATTTCAAGCGTGACTTTAGGGTTCTTGCGAACGCCACGTTTGCCGGGGAATTTCTCGATATCGAAGAAATCGGCGATCGTCTTCGGCCCGGCGCCTTCGGCGAATTTCGTGGTGTCATAGCCGATGATGGTCGCAAAAATATCAGCTGCAACCATGCATTCGGTCACGGTGCCGGGAAGGAAATCGTCCATCGCCTTGGTGCCATCGGCGCCATCGGGCAGATCGGCGCCATCGATCTGGACCAGCTGGCCTTCGTCGCACAGACGCACGGCATCGGCAATTTCAAGCACAGCGACATCAACGGTCACATTGCCCGCATCGACCTGCGCCTTGACCGGGATCGCCGGATTGTCGGAATCGATTGAATTGACCTTGATGCCGGTCTTTTCGGTGAAGGGTTTGAAATAGGCTTCAATCTGGCTGTTGGCATAGGCGCCGCCCCAGCCCATGACCGTGACCTCCTGCGCCAGTGCTGGCAGCGCGAACCCGCCAAGTGCGGTGGAGAGGACGAGCAGTTTTTCATTATCAGTCTCCCGTGTTGAAAATGGTCCCCTTGCGGAGAAAACAGTGACCCCGGAGCCGCGCGGGTCTTATGCCCGTTTTCGCAGCCTCTGAGGCAAGGCCCCGGTATACCGGGGGCGCTTACACGCGGCGGTTCTCAGACCGCGTCAAGCGCGCGGGCATCCTGCGGATGCCAGCCAACCTTGATCTTTTCGCCCGGGCTCAGCCGGGTCTGATCCAGGGTATTGCGGCATTTGACCACAAAATCGTCGGTCCCGGCGACGCGCATCCGGGTGCGCAGGATGTCGCCCATATAGATGACCTCCAGCACTTCGGCATCCAGCGTCAACGCGCCTGGCGGCATCAGCGAGGGTTTGAACTCGATCCGTTCCGGCCGGATCGAGACCAGCGTCTTCTGACCGCTGGCGTTGACATTCACCGGCGTCGCGTCGATCAGCTCGCCAGTCGAAAGCCGCACCCGTGCCTTGCCGCCGCCGATCTCTTCAATCGTGCCCGGCAGCTTGTTATTCTCACCGATGAACTGCGCGACAAAGCTGTTTTCGGGGCGTTCATAGAGATCGGCGGGCGGGCAAGCTGCTGGATGCGGCCATCATTGAACACCGCGACCCGGTCAGACATGGTCAGTGCCTCGCCCTGGTCATGGGTCACATAGACGACCGTGATGCCGAGGGATTCGTGCAGGCGCTTGATTTCAAACTGCATATGCTCGCGCAGCTGTTTGTCGAGCGCGCCGAGCGGCTCGTCCATCAGCACCAGTTTCGGGTCGAACACCAATGCCCGCGCAAGCGCGATACGTTGCTGCTGCCCGCCTGACAATTGCGCCGGGCGCCGCGCGATAAAGGCCCCCATCTGCACCATATCCAGCGCGCGTTTCACCCGCGTCTCGCGCTCATCCTTACCCATGCCGCGCACTTCCAGCGGGAAGGAAAGGTTCTCCCCCACGGTCATATGCGGGAAAAGCGCGTAATTCTGGAACACCATCCCGATGCCGCGCTTATGCGGCGGCACCTGATTGATCGGGCGGCCATCCAGAAGGATCTCGCCATGGGTCGCCGTCTCGAACCCCGCCAGCATCATCAGGCAGGTGGTCTTACCCGATCCCGATGGCCCGAGCATGGTCAGAAACTCGCCCTTGGCGATATGGAGGTTCAGATCCTTAACGACCAGCGAGACACCGTCATAGCTTTTTTGAACATGCTCGAAAGCGACGAAAGCGTCGTTCTTCGGATCAACCGTCACTCAGTTCTCCCTGACTTCAGTGCTGGCATTGCCAGCCGAATTCTGCGGCGGATTAACCGCTCTCTTGCCACAGACGTAAGCAAATGCGGCAGCGCAATGCAACGGGCAATAAAAGATCCCGGCCGCCAAAGCGATGCGACCGGGGCGCGCAGGAAATCTGCCTGAAAAAGCGCCTGAGAAAAGGAACTCCGCCGCAATGAGGGCCGGTCTTCGGGTCAGGGCAGCACAGAGCAGCAGCCAGGCGTCGCGAGAGGTGCTTACAGACGCCGTGATTTTCCGCAGAGGAAAGGTTGATTCTCGATGCAGCGCCGGCCGATCGGAGAGTTTTCGCCTTAAAGCGAGGCAGAATCCGCCCTAAATGATCAGGAAGCGCGCAGACACCCCGCTATGATCCTGACTGAAGGATCAGTGCGACAGAGCGACCTGCGCGGCCCGTATGACTCAGACCCGGCTGAACCAGGCCTTCAAGAACCGAACCGGGATATCCAGGGCCCGGCTGACGGCTTCTGGCACCTTACTCTGCCGCCACCCGCCGCGGCTTCAGCATCGGGCCGAGATAGCGCCCGGTATGGCTGGCCGCGACCTTAGCCACCGCTTCGGGCGTGCCACTGGCAACGATCTGTCCCCCGCCATCACCGCCCTCGGGGCCGATATCAATGACCCAGTCGGCGGTCTTGATAACGTCGAGATTATGCTCGATCACCACCACGGTATTCCCCTGATCAACCAGGGAATGCAGCACTTCAAGAAGCTTCCTCACATCTTCGAAATGGAGGCCCGTGGTCGGCTCGTCGAGGATATAGAGTGTGCGGCCCGTCGCGCGACGGCTGAGTTCCTTCGACAGCTTTACCCGCTGCGCCTCGCCGCCGGACAGCGTCGTCGCCTGCTGGCCGACCTTGATATAGCCAAGGCCCACCTCACAAAGCGCATCCATCTTTTCCCGGATCGAGGGCACAGCCTGGAAGAAATCGCGCGCATCTTCGCAGGTCATATCAAGAACATCGGCGATGCTTTTGGTCTTGAACTTGATTTCCAGCGTCTCGCGATTGTAGCGCTGCCCTTTGCAAGTCTCGCAGGTGACATAGACATCGGGGAGGAAATGCATCTCGATCTTGATGACGCCGTCGCCCTGACAGGCCTCACATCGCCCGCCTTTGACGTTGAACGAGAACCGCCCCGGCCCATAGCCGCGCGCTTTCGCCTCGGGCAGGCCCGAAAACCAGTCGCGAATATGGGTGAAGGCCCCGGTATAAGTCGCCGGATTGGACCGCGGCGTTCGCCCAATGGGGCGCTGGTCGATATCGATGACCTTGTCGAGATGCTCGAACCCTTTGATCGTCTCGCAGGGCGCCGGTGTCTCATGCGCGCCATTCAGCTTAATCGCAGCGGTTTTGTAGAGCGTCTCGATGGTCAGGGTCGATTTTCCGCCCCCCGAAACCCCCGCGACACAGACAAACTCGCCCAGCGGGAATTCAGCCGTCACATCTTTGAGGTTATTGCCCGAAGCCTTTACAACGGTGAGCTTTTTCCCGTTCCCCTTGCGACGCTCCTTGGGCACTGCAATCTCGCGCTGCCCCGAAAGATACTGGCCGGTCAGGCTGTCGGGATTGGCCGCGATCTCGGCCGGCGTGCCGCGCGCGATGATCTGGCCACCATGGACGCCTGCCCCCGGGCCGATGTCGAAAACATAATCCGCCTCGCGGATTGCATCCTCGTCATGTTCGACCACCAGCACGGAATTGCCCTGATCGCGCAGCCCTTTCAGGGTCGTCAGCAAGCGGTCATTGTCGCGCTGATGCAGCCCGATCGAGGGCTCGTCCAACACGTAAAGCACCCCCGTCAGCCCCGAGCCGATCTGTGAGGCGAGCCGGATCCGCTGGCTCTCGCCGCCGGAAAGCGTGCCGGCATTCCTTGCCATCGTCAGGTAATTCAGCCCGACATTCACAAGGAATCCAAGACGTTCGCGGATTTCCTTCAGAATGGCTTTCGCGATTTCATTCTGCTGCCCGGTCAGCGATTCATGCGCGGTCGAGATCCAGTCAAACGCCTCCTGGATCGATTTCTGCACCACCTGGCCGATATGCAGCCCGGCGATTTTCACCGCCAGCGCCTCGGGTTTCAGACGGTAGCCGTTGCAGGAAGAACAGGGCCGATTGTTCTGATACCGCTCCATTTCCTCGCGCGACCAGGTGCTGTCGGTCTCGCGGTAGCGGCGTTCCATATTGGGGATGATGCCTTCGAAAAGACGGCGCACCTTATAGACGCGACCATTCTCATCATAGGTGAAGTCAATCTCCTCCCCCTTTGATCCGTAAAGGAAAAGCTGGCGGATCTGCTCCGGCAGGTCGCGCCATTTGGTCTTTTTGTCAAAGCCGTAATGCTTCGCCAGACAATCGACGGTCTGGGTAAAATAGGCTGATTTCGATTTCGCCCAGGGTGCTATCGCGCCCTGCAGGATCGAAAGGCCCTGATCGGGCACCACGAGACGCTCGTCAAAAAACAGCTCGACACCGAGACCGTCGCAGGAGGGACAGGCCCCGAAGGGCGCGTTGAAGGAAAACAGCCGCGGCTCAATCTCGGCAATGGTAAAGCCGGAAACCGGGCAGGCGAATTTCTCGGAATAGGTTTTGCGCTCGGCGCCCTCGTCGGCCATTTCGATGACCGCTATGCCATCGGCGAGGTTCAGCGCGGTGCGGAAACTGTCGGCAAGCCGCACCTCCAGCCCCTCGCGCACCACGATGCGGTCGACCACCACGTCGATATTATGGCGGAATTTCTTGTCGAGTGTCGGCGGTTCTTCCAGCTCGTGGAATTCGCCATTCACCTTGACCCGCTGGAAGCCCTGTTTACGAAGTTCCAGGAATTCCTTTTTATATTCGCCCTTACGGTCGCGCACGATGGGGGCCAGAAGATAGGCGCGAGTGCCTTCCGGCATTGCCATCACCGCATCGACCATATCCTGCACCTGCATCGCGGTGATCGGCAGCCCGGTCGCCGGGGAATAGGGCACGCCGACACGCGCGAACAACAGACGGAGGTAGTCGTAAATTTCGGTAACCGTCCCCACCGTCGAACGCGGGTTCTTCGACGTGGTCTTCTGTTCGATGGAGATCGCCGGGCTCAGACCCGAGATATGGTCAACATCGGGCTTTCCGGCCATGTCGAGAAACTGGCGCGCATAGGCCGAGAGGCTCTCGACATAGCGGCGCTGCCCTTCGGCATAGATCGTGTCAAAGGCCAGCGATGATTTACCCGAGCCCGACAGCCCGGTGATCACCACGAACTGATCGCGCGGAATATCAAGATCGACGTTCTTCAGATTATGTTCGCGCGCGCCGCGCACTTCGATAAACTTATGCTCGGCCATCATCACACCGCCATCTCGACACTCAGGGGATAAACGCGAAAGAGAGATAGGGTAAAAACTGCGCCGCGCCAACTGCAATTCGTGAACGAAATATGAACATTATTCAACTTAGCGGGGCCTGCGCATTTTGTCGCCGGCGCCCACGCAGGCGATGCCCCCTCAGACAGCACAGGCCGGCCTGGCTCTGAAACCTGCACAACAAGCGGACCGTGACAGATGTATCGCGGAGTCTCTGCACAGGCCCGGTCCTGTGGGACATTATCGGGCGCAGCCAGGCGATGATGCAGCGGGGCTCGGATAGCCTGGTCATATCACCCGTCTGCCGACCGCCATCGCGCTAAACATCGCGACGGGTCTCGCGCGATTTGGCCTCGGCCCCGGGACGCTGCCGCTGCTCGGCCGCGACGCCGTGGGTCATGACCTGATCCGTGCCTGGTTTCGGCACCGGGTTCGCGCTGCGATCAGCGGATGCGATCAGAGGAATTGCCGACCTACCGCTATCTGGCGGTCGAAGGCGCGAACGGGCTGATCGCGCCGGACGGCGAACTGATCTAAGCGCTGCTCGCGGGAATCGCCGTTTCACAGCTGTTTCGCGCGGCCGATCTCATGATCGTGCCGGCAAGCCCCGGCGAGGCCGGCAGACTGCGCCCGTTCCTCGCCCATCCCGGCGCGACGCCATATCTCAATTTCTAAGAGGCCGGACTCCTGGCAGGTGGCGCTTTTGAGAACGCGGCGCTATGCGGGCTCTGGTCACCGATGGCGGCCGCCCGGCGGCCGAGGCCTGCCGTTTGAGACCCAGCGATTCCGGCTGCCCGCCGCAGATCCTTGTGACCCGGGTGATCCCCGCCAGTGACACTTTCATGGCTGCCCATATCGCAAACGAACTGCGCGCGCGGCCCCGCGAGGCGGCTTTGCACGCCGCCCTCCTGGCCGCCTCCACCTGTGTTTCCGAAGATATCAACTGATGCCTCAAATCCTGCGGACCTTCTCGCGCGAGGTAGCCCTGTCCCGCAAAAAGGGTATGCCCATGGTTGCCCTGCAATCGACCATCCTCACCCATGGCATGCGCTGGCCGGAAAATGTCGGAATTGCCGCCAGGGTCGGGGCTGAAATCCGCGCCGCCGGAGCCGTGCCCGCGACCATGGCGGTGCTACAGGTCCGCATCCATATCGGGCTGTCCGATTCAGAGCTGAACACCCCAGGCCAGTTCATCGATCTGGCGAAGCTTTCGCGTGCCGATCTTGCGGCCTGCCTGGTCCGGGGCGGCAATGGCGCGACGACGGTGGCGGCGACGATGATCTGCACACGGCCTGCGGGAATCACCGCTTTCGCGACCGGCGGCATCGGCGGCGTGCATCGTGGCGCCGAGACCTCGTTCGATTTCTCTGCCGATCTCCAGGAGCTCCCCCAGACCCCGGTAAAGGTGGTGGCGGGGCGCTCATGCGCGCGGTGCGCGGCATTCCCGGTGGCCAGCTGGCTGTCAACCCTATCCCCCAGGGACAGGAGACGCCGCTGACCGAAATCATGCCCCATGTCGAGGCCACGCTGGTCGAGGTCGCGGCGGGTCACATCAAAGCAAAACAGGTGATGCCCTGCCCTCTCGAGCGGATCTGTGAGCTGACCGGCGACCACGGACTGGCCGCGAACATCGCACTGGTGCTGAACAATGCCCGGTTCGCCGCCCGGATCGCGACGGGTTCGGTAAAACATGCCTGATCTCTATGGATTTTCCCTGATCGCCCATTGCGCGGGGGGCATCCCCCCCCTAGATTAGCGCTATCAGGGAGTTAGTATGTCCGATCCGATCCTGCCCGTTCCGCCCCAAAAGCGCGGCTTCTTCGCAAGCCTGAGGGCCAGCTTTCTCACCGGCCTCGTCGTCGTCTTGCCGGTCGGGCTGACGCTCTACCTCGTCTGGGCGGTGATCGGCTGGATCGACGGCTGGATCCTGCCGTTGATCCCGGCCTATTGGCAGCCCGATGCGGTGCTTTTGCGCTATCTCGGGCCGGAATATGAATTCCCGGTGCGCGGTGTCGGTGTGCTGGTGTTCCTGATTTTCACCATCCTCGTCGGCTGGATCGCCAAGGGGCTGATCGGGCGTTCGATCATCCGCAAGGCCGAGACGATGGTCGACCGGATGCCGGTGGTACGATCTGTTTACGGTGCGATCAAACAGGTGGCAGAAACCTTCTTCAACAAGAAGGAAACCAGTTTCGACAAGGCCTGCCTGGTCGAGTTTCCCCGCCCCGGCTCCTGGGCGCTTGGTTTCATCTCAACGCGCCCGAAAGGCGAGATCGCGGAACGCCTCGCCACGCTCGGCGGCGAGATGTCGGCGGTGTTTGTCGGGCTGACGCCCTTCACCAGCGGCATGCTGATCTTTGTTCCGACGCGCGAGCTGGTGATCCTTGATGAGACCGGCGTCGATGATGCGGCCAAGCTGATCGTCTCGGGCGGGCTGGTCTATCCGACCCCGAAAGAGCCGGCCTGATCACGGTAAAGCAGTCTCAGCCGAAAAGAGCCGCCAGGTCCACGGAAGATTCGCGCCCGATCTTATCCGCACACTTGCTCACAAACCCCTCGGCAGAGGCGCGGCCAGCTTCGAACAACCGTTCAATCAGCGCAGCGGAGGGCTGCAGTTTTGAACTTGCCGAAAGCTCATTCATCAGCAGATCGTCAAGAACCATATGGAGGCGCAGATCCTTCATCTGGTCCGGCTGGACCCGTCCCTCGGCAATCAGCCGTCTGACAAAAGCAATCGAGCGCAGTTCTGACAGAAGCGTCGCATTGAAGCTGATCTCATTGATCCGGTTCTGGATCTCGAGCGGCGTCTCGGGCAGATCCTCGCGCCGCAGCGGGTTGACATGCACGATCAGAATATCGTCGGGCAGCGCCCGGTCATAAAGCGGCCAGAGCGAGGGATTGCCGGCGAAACCGCCATCCCAATAGGCCTCGCCACCGATCTCGACCGCCTGGAAAACCGAGGGCAGGCAGGCCGAGGCCATCAGCGCCTCGGGCGTAATCTCGTCGCCCCGGAAGACGCGGGCCTTGCCGGTACGGACATTGGTGGCGCCGATGAAAAGCGCGGGGCCGGCATTGGCACAGACATGGCTGAAATCGAGATCACGGATGACCGGCTCTAACGGATTGCGCCAGGCGGCGCCCCAGGAATAGGGGCTGTAGATCTGTGCCGCCATTCCCTGCGGGCTGACGGGCATCAGCGCCTCGGTCACATCCTGGACCATGCGCATCATCGGCAGGAAGGGCTGAAACAAGGGCAGCAAAATACGAAAGTCACCGATATCAGCGATATCGTCCCAGAGCCGGCGCAGCCGCTTGCGCGCCGCCTCGCGGCCGCCCGCAACCAGACCGGCCTTCAGGGCCGCGCCATTCAGCGCCCCCGCAGAGGTGCCGCTGATGGCGGCGAACTCCAAGTCCCGCTCCTCGAGAAGCCGGTCAAGAACCCCCCAGGTATAGGCGCCATGCGCGCCTCCCCCCTGCAATGCAAGGCTGATGGCCGTCATAGATCTACCTCTTTTGCTGCCCTGACGTCCCGCCGCCGCGTCAGCGCCGTTTCCTGCACAGGAAACGGTCCGGATCCTGTGCAGGATCCGGGGCGCGCGCGCCCCGCGTCGTGCTGTCGTAACCTCCTAAAGCGCGGTCCAGCCTCCGTCGACAGAGATCGTCGTCCCGGTCACCTGGGACGCATAATCCGAGCACAACCAGACCACGGTGCCGCCGATCTGTTCGGTGGTGACGAACTGACGCGAGGGCTGGCGGTCGAGCATTACCTCACGGATCACGGTGTCGCGATCCATATTGTGAACCTTCATCTGATCGGGGATCTGCGCCTCGACCAGCGGTGTCAGCACATAGCCCGGGCAGACCGCGTTACAGGTGATTCCCTGGCCCGCCGTCTCCAGCCCGACGGTCTTTGTCATGCCCACCACCCCGTGTTTCGCAGTGACATAGGCCGATTTGAACGGGCTCGCCGTCAGCCCATGCGCCGAAGCGATATTGACCACCCTGCCCCAGCCCTTTGCCCGCATCCCCGGCAGCGCCACTGCCGTGGTATGGAAGGCCGAGTTCATGTTGATCGCGATGATCCGGTCCCAGGTCTCGACCGGAAACTCATCGATCGGGGCCACATGCTGGATGCCCGCATTGTTGATGAGGATGTCGCACCCGCCGGCCTCTTCCACCAGCGCCCGCGCCTGCGCGCCCGAGGAAAGATCGGCCTGGATATAGCGCGCCTTCACGCCGAATCTTTTGGTGAAACTCTTCGCGAGATCGTGATCCTCCGCGCGATCGGTAAAGCTGTTGAGGATAATTTCGGCCCCCGCCTTCGCAAGTTCCTCAGCGATTCCGAGACCGATTCCCGAATTCGAACCGGTGATCACCGCGCGTTTTTCCCTCAGATCCATGACCCGATACTCCATGCTGCACCTGCAAGGAACTCTAGCGTCTGAACCCGGGAATTCCAGCAAGGATTGGTAAATCTATGGTGTTCTCAGGCTGCCTGCTCTTGCATCACATATGGCCTTTGGGCCAAAAAAAACGCCGGCGCTAGGCCGGCGTTAAGTCGTTGAGGCAGGTTTCATACAGGCAAGAAACCTATCGAGCAGTGAGTCTTATATAGTCCTCTCTGCGCCGATGGCCAAGCTAAAAGTTTGAAAACCCTGGCCCCTCGGCTTAGGGTCACGCCAATACACCATGACGGCCCAGGGATTGTTTCCACTATGTCGACCGAATCTCCCCTGCGACCGATGCGCCGCAACCCGGCTCTTATGGGGGCTCTTGCAGGCCTGGTTCTGGCGGCTTTGCTGCCGCACCCTGCAGTTGCAGAACCAAAGCATGGCATAGCTATGTATGGAGAGCCCGGGCTCCCCCCGGATTTTGTGTCACTCCCCCAGGTCAACGCCGATGCGCCCAAGGGCGGCGCGATCACCATTGCGCTTCCTGGCACCTTTGACAGCCTCAATCCTTTCATCACTTCGGGCCAGCCGGTGGTCAGCGTCTCTCCCCTGGTGACCGAGACGCTGCTGGGTCGAAATTACGACGAACGCTTCTCGCTTTACGGGCTGCTGGCCGAATCGGTTGAGACGGATGCGGCACGGACATACGCAGAATTTACCCTTCGTGAGGCGGCCCGATTCTCTGACGGATCGCCGGTGACCCCTGAAGATGTGCTCTGGTCTTTCGAGACGCTCGGGACCGATGGCGCGCCGCGTTATCACACGGCCTGGAAAAAGATTGCCAAAGCCGAACAGACCGGCCCGCGCAAGGTGCGGTTCACCTTCACCACCGAAGACCGTGAATTACCGCTGATCCTTGGCCTGCGCCCGATCCTGAAAAAGGCCAGCTGGGACGGGCGCGATTTTACCGCGACCAGCTTTGATCCCCCGCTTGGCTCCGGCCCCTATCTTGTCGAAAAAGTCGAACGCGGCACCAGCGTCATCTATCGCCGCAATCCCGACTGGTGGGGCAAGGATCTGCCCTTCAACCGGGGTCAGTGGAACTTTGATGAGATCCGCTATGAGTATTTCGCCAATCCCCAGGCGATTTTCGAGGCGTTCAAATCCGGCTTCATCACCAGTTTCCGCGAGACCAACCCGTCGAAATGGGCGACCGCCTATGACTTTCCGGCGCGGCTTGCGGGCGATGTGGTGAAATCGGAAATCCCGCATCACCGGCCCTCGGGAATCGAAGGCTTCGTGTTCAATACCCGCAACCCGCTGTTTCAGGACTGGCGGGTGCGCGAGGCGCTGATCCAGGCCTTCCATTTCGAATTCGTCAATCAGGTGATCAATGGCGGTGTGCAGCCCCGGATCGAAAGCTATTTCTCGAACTCGCCACTCGGCATGATCCCCGGCACACCGGCCGTGGGGCTGGAACGCGCGTTGCTGGAGCCTTTTGCCGACAGCCTCATCCCCGGCACGCTGGAAGGGTATCGGCTGCCCTTTGCCAGTGATGAGCGCGATTACCGCCGCAAACTCAGGGGTTCGGCGCGGCTCATGGAAGAGGCCGGCTGGCTGGTCGATGACCGGGGCGTGCTGCGCGATGCCGGGGGCACGCCGTTCCGGTTTGAGATCCTTCTGAGCGTCGGCCAGGACGAGCTGATCGCGGTGGCCTCGATCTGGGTCGAGGCGCTGAAACAGCTGGGCGTCGAGGCGCGGGTCTCGATCATCGACGCCGCCCAGATGCGCGAGCGCACCAAGGATTACAATTTCGAGGTCACCCATTACATCCGCTCGCTCTCGCTTTCGCCGGGGAATGAGCTGGTGCTCTATTGGGGTTCGGGCGGCGTCACGACCCCGGGCAGCGGCAACTGGATGGGGATGAACTCGCCCGCCGCCGACGCGATGATCGCGGCCCTGTTGCGCGCCGACAATCCGGAGGACTTTCAGGCCGCCGTCCGGGCGCTGGACCGGATCATGACGGCCGGGCGCTATGTGATGCCGATCTGGTATTCCGACCGCGCCCGCATCGCGCATCGCAAAGAGCTGCGCTATCCGGCAAAAATCCCACTCTATGGCGACTGGAACGGGTTCCAGCCGGATACATGGTGGTATCAGGCCGATTGAGTGGCTATATTCTCGTGCAGAAAATCGGGTTCGGGACCGCGCAGATGGTCCGGCCTTTGGGCAGAAAGGCAGTAAGATCATGAAAAAACTTCTTCTTCTTGGTGCGCTTGTCGCAGGGCTTGCAGGCTGCAACACGGTTGCGGGCGTGGGCGACGATGTCTCGGGCGGCGCGCGCACCGTGCAGGGCTGGTTCTGAGGCGCTTTCGGTCAAGGCCTTCCGGCTCTGACCTGAACGCATCTGCGACGACTGCGCCCTTTGGGAGAGCGGTTTTTTGACTTTCCCGAAGCCACGGTGACCATCCCCTTCATGCGCTGTCAGACTGCGTACCGACCACAGGGCTGTGGCATGACGTCGGGGCTGAATTCCTTGCGGGGACGCTAAGTCCCCATGCCTGTGACAACCCGCTCCCTGGCTTGTGCCGGGCCGGGCTGCGGATTATGCCGGACGCAGCCGCCCTGCCCCTGCATCCCGCGCCCGGAGGCCGTCGCAATGATGGACTTTACCGACCCCAGCCGTTTCAACCTCGCCGGACATGTGCTGCGCGCCGGGCGGCGACGCCCGACAAGGTTGCGCTGGCGGTTCTGAGCCTGACGGGGGCGACTCGCTGGAGCTATGCGCGGCTGATCGCCTCGGTCCGGGGGCTTGCGGGCTGGATGCTCGATGCAGGGCTGCGGCCCGGCGACCGGCTGCTCCTGCGACTGGGGAATACGCCGGATTACCCGCTTTGCTATCTTGGTGCGATGGCGGCAGGGATCGTGCCCGTCGCGACCTCGCCCCTTCTGACCGGGCCTGAAATCACCCGCATGGCCGCGCAGGTCAGCCCGAAAGCGGTGATCGCCGGTGAAGGCATCGCCTGCCCCGAGGGCTGCGCCGCCTGACCCCGCGGCCCGCGCCCGAGACCCTGCCCCCCGCCGACTGGCATCACGGCCCGGCCGGGCGCGAGGCTTATATCGTTTTCACCTCCGGCACCTCAGGCACGCCGCTGGCGGTGCGGCACGCCCATCGCGCCATTCTCGGCCGCCAGCCGATGCATGACGGCTGGGAGGGACTTCAGCAAGAGGACCGGCTTTTGCATTCGGGCGCTTTCAACTGGACCTATACGATGGGAACCGGTCTGATGGACCCTTGGACGGTCGGGGCGACCGCGCTGATTGCCGCGCCCGATATCGCGCCGGAACAGCTCGCCCTGGTGCTCAGACGCCATGATGCGACGATCTTCGCCTCGGTGCCCGCGATCTTCCGCCGTCTGCTGCGGGGGCCGCTGCCCGCGCTCCCGCGCCTGCGCCACGCGCTTTGCGCCGGTGAGGCACTGCCCCCCGCTTTGCGCAGCGACTGGCAGGCGAAGACCGGAACCGACATCCATGAAGCCCTCGGGATGAGCGAGATCTCGACCTTTCTCTCCGGGAGCCCCGCCCGCCCCGCCCCCCCGGGAAGCTGCGGCTTTCCCCAGCCCGGCCGCCGCATCGCGGTGCTTGATGAGGCCGGCCAGCAGGTCGCCCCGGGCGAAACCGGCCATCTGGCCATAGCAACCGATGATCCGGGGCTCATGCTGTCTTATGAGGGATCCGCTGCCCCCTCGGGACCCTGGTTCACCACCGGCGATCTTGTCGCAACCGACGCGGGCGGCGCCTTCCATTACCAGGGCCGCGCTGACGAGATGATGAATGCGGGCGGCATCCGCGTCAGCCCGCGCGAAGTCGAAATCGCATTGGCAGGCCTCCCCGGGATCACCGAACTGGCCGTGGCTGAAATCGAGCCGCCAGGCGCCACCCCGGACAGCGGCACCCGCATCATTGCGTGTTTTTACGCAGGCGAGGCTGTGTCTGATCGCACCGCAAATGGCTTTGCAGCTGCGCGCCTCGCGCGCTATAAGTGCCCGCGCGCCTGGATACCGCTCTCAACCCTCGGGCTGACGGAATTGCCGCGTGGTCCGACCGGCAAAGTGCTCCGCCGCCGTCTCGTGGCCTTGTATATGGAGACGGGTTGTCATCCCCCCCGAGCCGGAAAGCCTCACAATGACCATCGACGCAACCCGGCCTGACGTCAGGCTGGACATCTTTATCGACCCCGTCTGCCCCTGGTGCCATATCGGGATGCAGAACCTCGAACGTGCGCTTGCCGCCGCGCCAGGGCATCCGTTCCGCCTGCAATGGCATCCGTTCCGGCTGAATCCCGACATCCCCGCCGAAGGTGTCGACAAGCGCAGCTATCTCGCCGCCCGCTTCGGGGGCGAGGAGAAAGTCAGTGAGGTCAATGAACGTCTGCGCCAGGTGGCCCGTGACGCCGGCGGCGAAATCGACCCTGACCGTCCGTCCCGCATTCCCAATACGCTTGACGCGCATCGGCTGATCGACTGGGCCGGGATCGAAGGCGTGCAGCATGAGGTTGTCACCCTCATCCTCCAGGCCTATTGGGACGAGGGCCGTGACATCGGGGATGCCGAAGTGCTGGCCGATATCGCCGCCAGTGCCGGCATGAACCGCGAGGCGACGCTGCGGCTTTTGCAGTCGGATGCCGATAAATCAGAGCTGATTGCCCGAGAGACCGAGGCCCGCCGCAAAGGTGTGAACGCGGTGCCCACCTTCCTCGTCGCACAGCAATATGTCGTAAACGGAGCACAACCCCCTGAATTCTGGGGGAATGTGATCCAGGAAATAACAAAGACCTGAAATATGAAAACTCCGAACAGCCCGCATGCGCCGGGCCCCAATCACGCGAAACCGGCGCTGAGCCAGCCCGAATTCATCGCGCTGATTGCCATGCTTTTCGCGACCATCGCGCTTTCCATCGACGCGATGCTGCCCGCGATCACCGATATCGGCAAACTCCTTTCCCCTGAGGCGCCCAATCGCGCCATGCTGATCATCGGCGCCTTCTTCCTCGGAATGGGGCTCGGCACCTTTGTCTCCGGCCCCCTCTCTGATGCCTGGGGCCGCAAACCGGTGATGATGATCGGCGGCGCGGTCTATTGCGTGGCCTCGCTGGTCTGCTACTTCGCAGGTTCACTCGAAATGCTGATCGTGGCCCGCGTGGTTCAGGGCATCGGCGCCGCGGGCCCGCGCACGGTCTCACTTGCTATGGTGCGCGACATGTATAGCGGCCGCGAAATGGCCCGGATCATGTCCTTTGCGATGATGATCTTCATGGTCGCCCCGGCCATTGCCCCGCTGATGGGTCAGGCGGTGATCCATCTTGCCGACTGGCACGCAATCTTCCTTGTCTTCGTGGTTTTTTCGCTGACCAGCCTCGTCTGGCTTGGCCTGCGCCAGCCCGAGACCCTGCCGAAAGCGGACCGTATCCCGCTGAACATTCCGCGCCTTATCGCCTCGGCAAAGGACATGTTCTCGCATCGCATCGTGATCGTGACGATCCTGATCCAGGCGCTGGTGATGGCAGTGCTGATTTCGCTGCTTTCCTCGATCTCGCCGGTGTTCGAGCAGCATTTCACCCGGGGCGACGAGTTCCCGCTCTGGTTCGCGCTGGCCGCAATCTTCTCGGCAGCCGGATCGCTGGCCAATGCGCGGCTCGTGATGACGGTGGGCATGCGCCGCGTCGTTACACTCACCTTCCTGGCGGTGCTGGTGATCTCTGCGCTGGTGCTGGCATCGCTTCTCTGGCTCGCCCTGCCGCCGACAGCGGAATTTGCCCTTTTCATGATCTGGATCATCAGCCTCTTTTGCATGATGAGCCTGACCATGGGCAATCTCAACGCCCTTGCGATGGAGCCGGTGGGCCATATCGCAGGCTTCGCCGCCTCGATCATGGCGGGGGTCTCGACCGTCCTGTCGGTGGTCATCTCGCTGCCGGTCACCCAGAGCTTTTCCGGCAGCCATCTGCCGCTGGTGGCGGGTTCGGTGGTTTTCCTCGGCCTCGCGCTGGCTCTGATGCGGCTGGCGAAACGCTGATCCTGTGCAGGGGTCAGGCATTTCCACCCGGTCAAATACTTCCACCGGAAATACGTAAATCGAAAGGCGCGCGGTTACTTACCGCGCGCCTTTTCTGCTAGATCACGGGCAATGGCGAAAGCCCCCCGGATCCGCTCGGCCTCGGTCTTCATCTCGCCCAGCAGCACGATCTTATTGCCCTGCACTTTCGCAGCCGGCCCCTGGGCTTTCAGGAAATCCACCAGCCCCGCCGGATTGGCAAATCGGTCATTCTGGAAGGTCAGCGTCGCGCCTTTTGGCCCGGCATCCAGCCGGTTTATCCCCGCCTTTTTCGCCATCGCCTTGATGCGCACGATCAGCATCAGCGTATTGACCTCTTTCGGGATCGCGCCAAACCGGTCGATCAGCTCGGCGGCAAAGCCCTCCAGTTCGACCTTGGAACTCAGCCCCGACAGCCGGCGATACAGCCCCAGCCGGATATCGAGATCGGGAATATACGTCTCCGGGATCATCACCGGCACATTGAGGTTCAGCTGCGGTGACCAGTCATCCGAGACATCCGCCAGCCCGTCGATCTCGCCCGATTTCAGCTTGGCAATCGTCTCTTCCAGCATATGCTGGTAAAGTTCATAGCCCACCTCGCGGATATGGCCCGACTGTTCCTCGCCAAGCAGATTGCCGGCCCCGCGCAGATCGAGATCGTGGCTGGCCAGATTGAACCCTGCGCCAAGGCTGTCAAAACTCGCCAGCAATTTCAGGCGCTTTTGCGCCTGCGGTGTCAGGATCATCCGGGGCCGCGTTGTGAGGTAACAATAGGCACGGGTCTTGGACCTGCCCACCCGTCCCCGGATCTGATACAGCTGGCTTAGCCCGAACATATCGGCGCGGTGCACGATCATCGTATTCGCGGTCGGGATATCCAGACCGGATTCGACGATGGTCGTCGCCACCAGCACATCGAACCGCCCGTCATAGAACTGGTTCATCCGCTCATCGAGATCGCCCGCCGCCAGCTGGCCATGCGCGATGACATAAGACACTTCCGGCACATGTGCCTTGAGGAATTCCTCTATCTCGGGAATGTCGGAAACACGCGGCACCACGAAGAACGATTGCCCGCCGCGATAGCGTTCGCGCAGCAGTGCCTCGCGCAGCGTCACCGTGTCGAATTCAGAGACATAGGTGCGGATCGCCAGGCGGTCCACCGGCGGCGTTGCGATGATCGACAGATCGCGCACGCCCGTCAGCGACAGTTGCAGCGTGCGCGGGATCGGCGTCGCCGTCAGCGTCAGCACATGCACCTCGGAGCGCATCTCTTTCAGGCGTTCCTTATGCGACACGCCGAAATGCTGTTCTTCGTCGATGATCAAGAGGCCAAGGTTCTTCAGCGACACGCCCTTGGCCAGCAGCGCATGGGTGCCGACGACGATATCGACGCCGCCCTCGGCGAGGCCCTTCCTGGTCTCTGCCGCCTCTTTCGCGCCGACAAAGCGCGACAGGGGCCGCACATTCAGCGGAAAGCCCCGGAACCGTTCAGCAAAACTGCGGTAATGCTGGCGCGCGAGCAAAGTGGTCGGGCAGATCACGGCGACCTGCATCCCCGCCATCGCCGCCACAAAGGCCGCGCGCATCGCAACCTCGGTCTTGCCAAAGCCCACATCGCCGACGATCAGCCGGTCCATGGGCGAGCCCTTTTCCAGATCCGCCACCACATCGGCAATCGCCGAAAGCTGGTCATCGGTCTCGGGCCAGGGGAAGCGGGCGGCAAAGGCCTCCCATGCCGAATGCGGCGCCTCAAGAATCGGGGCCGAACGCAGCATCCGCTCTGCCGCGACCCGCATCAGCTTGTCGGCGATCTCACGGATGCGTTCCTTGAGTTTCGCCTTCTTCGCCTGCCATGCGCCGCCGCCAAGCCGGTCCAGAAGCCCCTCTTCATGGCCATAACGCGACAGAAGCTCGATGTTCTCGACCGGCAGGTAGAGTTTCGCCTCTTCGGCATATTCGATCATCACCATCGCATGGGGGGCCCCAAGCGCGGTGATGGTCTCGATCCCCAGATAGCGCCCGACGCCATGTTCCACATGCACGACCAGATCGCCCACGGAAAGACTGTCGACCTCGCGCAGGAAATTCTCGGCCTTGCGCTTGCGCGCCGGTTTGCCGACCAGCCGGTCGCCCAGCACATCCTGTTCCGAGATGACGGCAAGGCCTTTGGCGGTGAACCCCGCCTCCAATGCCCAGATCATCTGCGACACATGGCCGCCCACTTTTCCCTGGCCCTTTGCCGGCAGCTGATCCAGATCGCGCAGATCGCGGATCGTTTCGGTCGCGATCTTCTGATCCGACAAAAGCCCCCGCAGACGCTCCATCGCGCCTTCGGACCAGGAAGCCAGCACGACATGACGATCCGCGCGCAAAGCGCGGATGTGATCGGCCAGGGCCTCGAAGAGATTGATGCTTTCCTGCTGGCGTTCGGGGGCGAAAGACCGCCCCGCGCGCGCGCCCGCATCCAGCACGCCCGGCCCCGGGCTTTGCGCCAGAGGCGACAGCCGGATCTCGCGCCGGTCGGCCAGGGCCGCCTTCCAGCCGGCCTCGTCGAGATAGAGCCCCTGCGGCTGCACCGGCTTATAGGGGCTGTCCATCTTTGCCCGGGCCGCCATCGCGTCATTGCGGGCGTCATAAGCATCCTCGACCGCCTCCCAGCGGGCGAGCTGCATCGGGACCACCTGGTCATCCAGCATCACGGTGGCATCGGGAAGGTAGTCGAACACCGTCTCCAGCCGCTCATGGAAAAAGGGCAGCCAATGCTCCATCCCCTGATGTTTGCGCCCCGCGCTGACCGCTTCGTAAAGCGGATCATCCGAGCCTCCGGCGCCGAATTCCACCCGGTAATTCTGCCGGAACCGGCTGATCGCAGCCTCGTCAAGTATCACCTCGGACATCGGCGAGAATTCAACCGATTTCAGCTTTTCCGTGGTGCGCTGACTTGTCGCGTCAAACCGGCGGATGCCGTCAAGCTGATCACCGAAGAAATCCAGCCGCACCGGCCCGCCAACCCCGGGCGGCCAGATATCGACGATACCGCCCCTGAGCGCGTAATCCCCGGTTTCGGACACGGTCGAGACCGGCGTGAACCCCATCCGGGCCAGAAAATCCCTGAGCCGCTTTTCATCGACCCGGTCGCCAAGCCTCGCCTGGAACGAAGACGCCCGGACCACATCGCGTGCCGGAATCCGCTGCGTGGCGGCATTCAGTGTGGTGATCAGGACAAAGGCGCCCGCCATGCCATCGGCCAGCGCCGCCAGCACCGACATGCGGCGCGCGGATGTCTCGGGATTGGGCGAGACCCGGTCATAGGGCAGACAATCCCAGGCCGGGAAGCTCAGGACCGGCACGCCCGGCGCGAAAGCCGCGAGCGCCACCCGCATCGCTTCAGCCCGCTTGTCATCGCGTGCAACAAAAATCACCGGCGCCCCGCGCTCCAGCTCACGCGCAAGCAGGTGCCCGTCATAGCCCTCGGGGGCGCCTCCGAGAATGATCGGCAGACGTGTGGTCATGGCAGGTCAGATAAGCTCATCAGAAGTCAGTGGAAAACGGTATAGGACAGATTGCGCCACATGCCGAACAGCGAGGTGATGAAGATCGCGAACATCCCCAGAACCTGCACCAGGCGGCGCAGGATCATCAGGCGGCGGTTGAGCGCCTCGCCGATATTCTCGCCTGCCTCGATCCTGAGCGCGGTCCAGAGCGACAGCCACCCCACCGGCACCAGCCAGACCGTCAGCAAGAACAGCGCCTGGGCGAATTCAAGCCAGTACCAGAAGGCCAGCATCGCAAGCGTGGTGAAAAAGAAAGCCACGCCGAAGAACAATGGAACAGCAGCGGTACGGGTGACATTCAGCATCCGTCGGCTGTTGATCGCGACCATGGCCTCGACATCCAGCTGCGCCTGGCCGCCGATACGGCGCCCGCGCGTGATCAGATCATAGGGCACGCCCAGAACCCAGTGACTGGCCGAAGACCACAGCACCGCCAGGACAATCCAGTACCACAGGTTAGAGAAGGATCGCAGATCGATCACTTCAGAGAGAATGCCGTAAAGCTCCAAGCGCGAAGAATCCTTCGTCTGTCCGATGCCGATCCCGACGGGTCTCGCTTGAAGACCCGCCCCATTCCATGGCAGGCAAGGGCACGGGCCGCAAGCCCCCAGGACAAGAGACACAAAGCAAGGCAGCCTGTCCGGCATGATCTGTGACCGTGCCGCCATCCTGCAGGATCCGATATGCACCCGATTCAGGCCGATTTCCCCGCCACCCGCCACCGCCGCATCCGCCGGACGCCAGCGCTTCGGGCGCTGACGCGTGAGCATGAGCTTTCCGTGAATGACCTGATCTGGCCGGTCTTCATCCGCGAAGGGAGTGGCGTCGAAGAGCCGATCCATTCGCTGACCGGGGTGAACCGGCTGTCGCTGGACCGGCTGCTTATGCGCGCCGAAGAGGCCGCAAAGCTCGGGATCCCCGCGATCTGCCTCTTTCCCTATACCGATGCGGCGCTGCGCACCGAGACCTGTGAAGAGGCGTGGAACCCAGAAAACCTCACCAATCGCGCGATCCGGGCGCTGAAACGCGAGATCCCGGATCTGGCGGTGATGACCGATATCGCGCTTGATCCCTATAATGCCAACGGGCATGACGGGTTTGTCGTGAAAGGCGAGATCCTCAATGACGAGACGGTCGCGGCGCTGGTGAAAATGGCGCTGGCCCAGGCCGAGGCGGGTGCGGATATCCTTGGACCGTCTGATATGATGGATGGCCGGATCGGCGCGATCCGCACCGGTCTCGAGGCCGCAGGCCACCGGAATGTCTCGATCATGTCCTATGCCGCGAAATATGCGAGCGGTTTTTACGGCCCCTTCCGCGATGCGGTGGGCGCATCCGGGCGGCTGGTCGGCGACAAAAAGACCTATCAGATGGACCCGGCCAATGGCGATGAGGCGATCCGTCTGGTGGCGCGCGACCTCGCCGAGGGTGCCGATATGGTGATGGTAAAGCCCGGAATGCCCTATCTCGACATCTGCCACCGGGTGAAACAGGCATTTGGGGCGCCGACCTTCGCCTATCAGGTCTCGGGGGAATATGCGATGATCCGGGCGGCGGCGCTGAATGGCTGGATCGATGGCGAAAAGGTGATGCTGGAAAGCCTTATGGCGTTCCGGCGCGCCGGCTGTGATGGCGTGCTGACCTATTTCGCCCCCGAGGCCGCCCGGCTTTTGCGCGGCTGACCGCCGGCCCGCGCAGGATCGGCGGGAAATGCCGCCGATCCTGCGGAGAATTGCGCATAACCGATGACAAACCGCAGATCCGCCGCTAGATTTAGCGGGAACGGGGCCGCAGAGCCTCTGCCGGATATGCCGGCAAAAACCATTGAGGGCAGAGCCATGGAAAAGATCACAAGACGCGCAATGCTGGCCGGAGCCGGCTCGGCCACGCTGCTGACCGCCGCCTGCGGCAATGGTGTCGGCTCGAATGGTGCGGCGCAGATCGATGCGCGGGTGGATGCGACGCAGAACTATCTCTTCGGCCGCTACCCCGGCACGCGCGAGCTGGCGTCGCGTGCCAATGGCGTGCTTTACATGCCGCTGATGACCGAAGCGGGTCTGGTCTGGGGCGGCGCGTTCGGGCGCGGCGCGCTCAGGATCCAGGGCGCCACGGTGGATTACTATTCCGCGACCAAGGCCAGTGTCGGCCTGCAGATCGGCGCGCAGCAATATGCCCATGCGCTGTTCTACATGACGCCGAACGCGCTGGAGGATTTCCGCCGCTCGACCGGCTGGGCCGCCTCGGCGGATCTGCGCTATGCCACGCCCGAGGAAGGCGCCTCGATCGGCAAGGCAACCACGGAAAGTGACCCGGTGGTCGCGCTGATCTTCGGCCAGCAGGGGCTGATTGCCGGCGCAACGCTTGCGGGCGTCAAATATACCCGCATCATTCCCTGATCTGCGATGACCCTTGAGGGCCTCCTGTCCCGCTGGGGTCTCGTCGCGGTCTTCTGGGGCTGCTTTTTCGAAGGCGAAACCGCCGCCATTCTTGGCGGCGTCATCACCCATCACGGGCTGAGCCATTGGGCGCTGACCGCGCTGAGCGCTTTCGCCGGCGCCTTCCTTGCCGATCAGATCTGGTTCCTGCTGTCCCGGCATATGCCGCGCGAGGGGCGCATCGGCAGCTGGCTGTGCCGGATGGCTGACAGGACAAAGGCAAGCTGGCTGCATCAATGGCTCGCGCGCCATCCGGACGGGCTGACGCTTGCCTTTCGCTTTGTGCCGGGGACGCGGATCGTCGGGCCGGTCCTGCTGGCGCAGACCGCGATGAGATGGCGGCGCTTTACCGCCCTGAATGCGCTGTCCTGCGCGGTCTGGGCGGTGCTGTTCACCGCTCTGGGCTATCATTTCGGGCGCGCGGTCACGCTGATGCTGGGGCGGCTGCACGGGCTGCATCTGGGACTGATGCTGATGATGATCGCCGGGATCGGCCTTGCGCTGCATCTGATCCTGCAACGCAAGGCAAGACGTTAATCAGCGCGGCAGGCGGCGGATCAGGCTTGAGGTGTCATTCCTGCCGCCGCCCATCAGCTGAACATCCTTGTAGAACTGATCGACCAGCGCGGTCACCGGCAGGCTTGCGCCGATCTCTTCGGCGGTTTCCAGGCAGATGTTCAGATCCTTGCGCATCCAGTCGACGGCAAAGCCGAAATCGAACCGGTCCTCCAGCATGGTCTGATGCCGGTTCACCATCTGCCAGCTGCCCGCTGCGCCCTGCGAGATCACCTCGACCACGGCCTTGCCATCAAGCCCGGCCTTTGATCCGAAGGCCAGCGCCTCGGAAAGACCCTGCATCAGCCCGGCGATACAGATCTGGTTGACCATTTTCGCAAGCTGCCCTGCCCCCGCATCGCCGATCCTGCGGCAGATCCGGGAATAGGCATCGATCACCGGGGCCGCACGGTCGTAATCGGCCTGAGACCCGCCGCACATGACCGAAAGGACGCCATTTTCGGCCCCCGCCTGGCCCCCCGAGACCGGCGCATCAACATAGCCAAAGCCGCGCGCCGCTGCGATCTCTGCCAGCTCTCGCGTCACCTTCGCCGAAACGGTGGTGTGATCGACAAAGATCGCGCCCTTCCCCATACCGGCAAAAGCGCCCTCTTCGCCCAGACAGACCTCGCGCAGATCCTCGTCATTACCGACACAGGCCATGACGAATTCTGCACCCGACGCCGCCTCTTTCGCACTCAGCGCCACATGGCCTTTGAACTTTGCCCCCCAGGATGCGGCTTTGGCCCCGGTGCGGTTCCACACCGTCACCTCATGGCCCTGCGCTGCAAGATGCCCGGCCATCGGGTACCCCATCACCCCCAGCCCGAGAAATGCCACCTTTGCCATGATCCGCTCCTGTCGCCGTGAATTGCCCTTGGTTTCGTGATGGACTAGGAACCCTTTGGACCAAGGACGTCAAGGACAGGCCGGATGCTCACCCTCTTTCGCTGGCTGATGCGGATTACCGCCGGGCTGCTTTTGCTTGCGGGCCTTGCCGTTCTGATCGGCTACTGGTTCCTGTCGCGCTCGCTGGTGGATTACAACGAGGGCTTCACCCTTGAGGGCATCTCGGCCCCGGTCGAGGTGGTCAGGAACAATGACTCGGTGCCGCATATCTTCGGCAAGAACGATCATGACACCTATTTCGCACTTGGCTTTGCCCATGCCCAGGACCGGCTCTGGCAAATGACCATGCTGCGCCGCACGGCCCAGGGCCGGCTGTCGGAAATTTTCGGCGAGCGGACACTGGCAGTGGATGAGCTGATCCGGCGCTACGATCTCTACGGGCTCGCGCTGGAATCGGTGAAGGCGCAGGATCCCGAGACGCTGGCGGTGCTTGAGGCCTATTCGGCCGGGGTGAACGCCTGGATCAATGAAGTGAACACGGGCGCGCGCGGGCGTGGCGCGCCGGAATTCTGGTTTTTTGCACCCGAGATCGCCGCCTGGGCGCCGGCCGATTCCATTGCGATCCTGAAGCTGATGGCGCTGCAACTGACCGGCATGGGGCAAAGCGAGGTCCTGCGTGCCCGCGCCTCGCTGGTGCTGCCGCCTGAACGGCTGGCCGATATCCTGCCGGAAGATCCGACCAAAGGCATCACCTCGCCCAGCTACGCGAGCCTTATCCCCGGCGTGCAGCCCGGCGACAAGCCGGTCGATTTCGCGCTCGGGCCGCTGTCGCCTCTGGTGGAGCCGGCGCTTTCGGGCGCGTCAAACGCCTGGGCTGCGATGGCGGGACGCTCGGCTGCGGGCGGTGCGCTTCTGGCGAATGATCCGCATCTGGGCTTTACCGCGCCGACGATCTGGTATCTGGCGCGGCTGGAATTGCAAAAAGGCGGCGTGATCGGCGCGACGATCCCCGGCATTCCGGTGGTAATGATCGGGCGCAGCGAAGAACTCGGCTGGGGCCTGACAACGGCCTATCTTGATGACCAGGACATCGTCATCGAAAAGCTGAACCCGGACAACCAGGAAGAATATCTGCTCCCCGATGGCACATATGAGCGCTTTATCACCCGCCAGAGCGTGGTGCGGGTCAAGGACGGCGCGCCGATCACGCTGACCCTGCGCTGGTCGAGAAATGGGCCAGTGCTTTCGGGCAAGCAATATGACCTGCAATCGGTGACACCCACCGGCCATGTCGCGGTGATGTCCTGGACTGCGCTTTCCCCGGCAGATACCTCGATGACGGCCGCCGTGCGGCTGATGTCGGCCAACACGGTCGCGGATGCGATCGAGGCCGGGCGGCTCTATGTCGCACCGGCGCAGAACTTGATGCTCGCGGGAAAAGACGGCATTGCGATGCAGCTGATCGGCGCCATGCCGATCCGTGACGCGGCCCATCCGAGCCAGGGTCGGATGCCATCGCCCGGCTGGGTCGAGGCCACCGGCTTCAAGGGGATCTTCCCCTATGAGGAAAATCCGCGCTTCGTGAACCCGCCCGAGGGCATTCTGGGGAACACCAATAACAAGACGGTCGACCGTCCCTTCCCCAATCATGTCAGCTTTACCTGGGGCGATACGCAGCGCATCCAGGCCTGGCTCGCGCTGATCCGCACCCGCGAGGTCCATACCCGCGAAAGCTTTATGGAGGCGCAGCTCGATACGATGAACCCGACGGCGCGGCTGTTGCTGCCGCTGATCGGGGCGGATCTGTGGTTCACCGGTGGGGCGGCAGAAACGGGCACAGCAGAGGAATTCCGCCAGCGCGCGCTCAAGCTGCTGGCGGCCTGGAATGGCGAGATGAGCGAACATGCGCCCGAACCGCTGATCGCCGAAGCCTGGCTCAGGGTGTTGATGGATCGGCTGATCCGCGATGAGCTCGGGCCGCTTGCGCAGAATTTCCGCCGCATCGACCCGGTCTTCCTCGAACGCGTCTATCGCAATATCGATGGTGCGGCGGTCTGGTGTGATGTGGTACAATCGGCGCCGGTCGAGACCTGCACCGATATGGCGCGGATGGCGCTGGACGAGGCGCTGATCGAGCTGAGCGAGACCTATGGGCGCAATATCGAAAGCTGGCGATGGGGCGATGCGCATCAGGCGACGCATGACCATCCCGTGCTGGGAAATATTCCCTTTGTCAGGTGGTTCGTGAATATCCGCCAGTCGACATCCGGAGGCGATGACACGCTGATGCGCGGTGTGACCAAGGGATCGGGGCCGGAACCCTATCTGAACGTCCATGGCGCCGGCTATCGTGGGGTCTATGATTTCGCCGACCCTGACAGCTCGATCTTCATCACGGCAACCGGACAGTCGGGGCACCCGCTGTCGCGCCATTATGATGATCTGGGCGAATTGTGGCGACGCGGCGAATATATCCCGATGTCGCTGGACCCGGACCTCGCCCATGCGGCGGCGGCGGGGGTGATGCTGCTGACCCCGGCTTCTGCGGCGGAATGAGCCACCGATCCCTCGCCGGACGACTGTTCCGGCGGGGGCATAATCGGTCAGGAGGAAGGGGCACGGGCGCCTCAGCGCGGGTGCGGCGCAAGGATCCAGAGCACGAAGGCGGCGGTCAGCGCGGCGATCATCGTGAACATGCCGGTGCTGTAAAACAGCGCGAAGCCGTCCCCCCAGCCGAAGGTGCCGCCGCTTACAGCCGTAAAGAATGTGCCGAGGCGGTTGCCGCCCCAGGCCCAGGCGGCGAGAAAGCCAAGGCTCATAAGGACGCGGCCGCCAAAGACGGTGAGCGCAACAACCGGCAGAACCGGCAGGGCCGCGATCAGGCATTCAAGCACGAGTCCGCCCGCCGTCAGCGGCAGGCCAGGCGTTTGCGGCAGCCCCTGCCCCGAACCGATCAGGCCCCGCGCCGCGCCAGAGGTCAGGATCATGAAATGCACGCCGGTCGCGAGGGCGGTACCGATCAGACCCGCCGCGAGGGCCTGCGTGAGCCTGGTCAGAGCCGCGCCCATTCCTGCGCCTGCCTTTCATTCCATTGCACGGTGATCTGCCAGCCTTCATCGGTCTGATCCTCGCGGACCACGACACCGGTCTGATGCAGCCAGGCGCGTTTGCGGCCCTCGCTGAAGCCAAGCGCCAGCGCTTCCTCGCGGCGCTCGGCCTCGAAACTGGCGGAAATGGCGGTCAGAAGATCGGGAACGCCCTCACCGGTGAGCGCCGAGATCACGAATGTATCGGGGCGGGTCGCAGCCTGGGCCGCAAGCGCCTCGCGGGCGCTCGGATCGACGAGATCGAGCTTGTTCCAGATCTCGAATTTCGGCGTCTCTGGCGGCACGCCGAGCGAAGTCAGGATCTCTTCGACATCGGCGGCCTGTTCGGCGGTCTCGGGATGCGAGATGTCGCGGACATGCAGGATCAGATCGGCAGAGAGCACCTCTTCCAGTGTGGCGCGGAAGGCGGCGACCAGCTGGGTCGGCAGATCCGAGATGAAGCCAACCGTATCCGAGAGGATCACGCGGCGACTGCCGCCAAGAGCTCCGGGGATTTCCAGCGCCCGCATCGTCGGGTCGAGCGTGGCGAAAAGCATGTCTTTCGCCAGCACTTCTGCCCCGGTCACCCGGTTGAACAGCGTCGATTTACCGGCATTGGTATAGCCGACCAGCGCCACTATCGGGAACGGCACCTTGGCACGGGCCGCGCGGTGCAATTCCCGGGTGCGGACCACTTTCTCAAGCTGGCGGCGCAGCCGGATCGCCTGTTCGTCAATGGCGCGGCGGTCGTTTTCGCGCTGTGTCTCGCCTGGGCCGCCGACGAAACCGAAACCGCCACGCTGGCGTTCAAGATGGGTCCAGGCCCGCACGAGGCGGGTGCGCTGATAGTTCAGCGCGGCCAGCTCCACCTGCAACACGCCCTCGCGGGTGCGGGCGCGATCTGCGAAAATCTCGAGAATCAGCGAGGTCCGGTCAAGGAGCTTGACCTTCCAGTCCCGTTCGAGATTGCGTTGCTGTACCGGCGTCACCGGCCCGTCGATAAAGACGAGACCGATATTTTCCGCCTTCAGCCTTTCGCCGATCTCTTCGACCTTGCCAGGGCCGAACAGCGTGGCGGGCACGGTTTTCGAAACCTTAACCACCTGGGACCAGACCACATCCATATTCGGAAGCGCTGCGGCAAGGCTGACGGCTTCGGCCAGACCATGTTCGGGAAGACGGCGGGTCTGGCGGCTGCGGATATCGGGATGCAGAACAACTGCCCGCGTCTTTTCAGTCGCGGTCAGTTGCCATTTGCTCCGCTCTGCCCTGAGCGCGGACAGGTCGGAGAACAGATCATCATCTTCCATCCAGCCGGAAGATCCGGGCGCGTCCTGAAATTCTGGCCCTTCTGAATTTTCAGGGGGATCGGATGCGGGATCGGAGGGCTTATTAATCAATCTTCGCCTTCATAAAGATTGATGGGCGCACCGGGCATGATGGTCGAAATCGCGTGCTTATACACGAGTTGCGATTGACCGTCGCGCCGCAGCAGCACGCAGAAATTGTCGAACCAGGTGATCACACCCTGCAGTTTGACCCCGTTGATCAGGAAGATCGTCACCGGAACCTTGGCCTTGCGGACATGGTTCAGGAAGGCGTCCTGGAGGTTCTGTTTATCGCCAGCCATTGTTTGTTTTGCCTTGCGCCTGGGCCCGCTTCACTTGCGGGTTTGAGAAATCCGGTGAGGCCGGCGGAACACCCGCATCAAGCCCACCTCGCCCGGATGCGGAAAAACCGACCGGGTTGCGCGAATAATAGGAATGTTGCGCATGGTTTCCAGAGATGAAATGCAGAATCTGCACCTGGTTGTGACCTGAGAGCGTCAGACTGTTGCGCAAAAGCCCGTCAAAGCCCCGACTTCTCAGCGCCCTGCCTTGCCCGACCATGGGGCTGACCAGCCTCCCGACCAGTTGCCCGGTGCGATCAGCGCGATCAGCGCCAGTGTCTCCACCCGGCCAAGCACCATGGTCAAAGCGAGAATCACCTTCACCGGGGCGGACAGCGCCGCCCAGGACAGCGGCTCGGCCCCGGCAAGCCAGGCGAGCTGGCCGGTGGTGGTCAGGGCCGAAAGGCAGAAGATCAGCGCCTCGGTGAACCGCAGTCCGAACAGGGTCAGCGCGGCGGTGATCAGGCCGACCGATATCGCGAAAAGCATAAAGAAAATCCAGGCGAACCAGGCGCCGCGCCCGGCAAGCCTGCGCGCCTCGGCGCCGCTGCCGATGGAATGCGGGTGGATGATGCGTTCCAGCTCGCGCTTGCCCTGGAGGCCAAGCGCCCAGACCCGAAGAAGCGTCACCCCGCCGGCGGTCGTCGCCACCCCGCCGCCGATGATCGCAAGCCCCATCAGCATCAGCCCCGGCGATCCCATCCCCGCCCAGTTGCGCGCCGAACTCCACCAGATGCTTTCATAGCCGGTGGTGGTCAGGAAGGAGGCGGCGGTAAAGAGAGATCCCCAGAAGGCGCGGATCAGCGCGGCAAGGCTCTCCTCGCCGCCCGCCCCGGCATCCGCCACCAGATGGCGGAGCAGCAGAACGACGACCACAAGCGAGATCAGGATCAGGCCGAGCCGGATCTCGGGATCCTGGCGCAGCGATCCATGCACCTGGCCTGGCAGGTTGAACGGCATCAGATGGCGGCTGAGCGCCAGCAGGAAGAAAAAGAAGATCAGCACCTCGCCCGCGAGGCCGGAATATAACACCGCCTGCCCCGTCCCCGCCGAGATGCCGCTGGTCGAAAGCGTTCCCATCGCATGGGTCAGCGCGATCAGCCCGTTTTCGCCCGCGATCAGCAACATGATCCACAGTGCGAAGGTCAGCCCGGCATAGACCGGCAGGATCGCTGAAGACGCACGGGTCAGCCGCTCGCGCGGGTCGGTCAACCCGCCGGCGCGGCCGATCAGCTGGCTCTTTTGCCCCGGAAGCTGCCCCGAGATCACCTCGGCCCCGCCGAGGTTCAGAGGTGCGAGCACCGCCCAGGCCGCGATCAGCACGAAATAGGCGCCGAGCCAGCCCGCCATCGCCCGCCACAGATGGACAGAAGCCGGCAGCCGGTCGGGTGCATAGCCGGTGGCGCCGGTGGTGGTGAAAGACGAGATCATCTCGAACCACAGATTGAGCAGCGTGGTGTCGCGGATCAGCGGCACCAGCGGCAGGGCGAAGGCGACAGGCAGAAGAGCATAGGTTCCCGCCAGTGCTGCCAGCTGACTATGGGCGGAATGGCGGCGCTTTGGGTCGCGGGTCACCATGGCCAGCATCACGGTCAGCACGACAAGGAGGAGCCCGGAATAGAAAAAGCTCTGCGCCGTGCGGTGATCACTCAGGCTTGCGGCATGGGCCGCCGGGATCCAGCACAGGACCCCGACGACGCCCAGAGCCAGCACCAGAAGCGGCACATCCCATAACAGCGGGCGCCTGCCACCCCGCGGGAGCCCGGCCAGCGGCCGCATCAGAAGAAATCAATCGAGACCTGGAACAGGCGCTCGACCTCGGGCACATCTTTCACCAGGGCAAAGACCGCGACCAGATCACCGGGCTCGATCCGCGTATCAGGTTCGGGTTTGAGCATCCGGTCGCCCTTCATCACGCCGCCGACCAGCACGCCTTCGGGGAATGCAATATCGCGGATCATCTTGCCAGAGATCGGAGAGGTCGACATCACCTGGGCCTCGATCATCTCGGCCTCGCCATCGCCGAGCGAATAGACGGCGCGAACGCGGCCATGCCGGATATGGCGCAGGATCGACGAGACCGTGGTCGCGCGCGGATTGATCCAGGCGTCGAGATCCAGCGCCGCCATCAAAGGCGCCATGGTCGGGTCATTGACCAGCGCGATGGTCAGCGGGCAGCCCGCCTGTTTGGCGCGCACCGAAACCAGAAGATTGGTCTTGTCATCATCGGTGACCACCAGAACGGCATCGGCCCGGTCCACCCCTGCCTCGGCCAGCAGATCCATATCCATCCCGTCACCATTCAGCACGATGGTGCGCGACAGCTGATCGGCGGCGGCCTCGGCAATCTGGCGGTTCTTCTCGATCATCCGCACCCGGACCCGGTCGGACCGCGCCTCCAGCGCCCGCGCCACTGTCAGCCCGACATTGCCGCCGCCGACTATGACGATCCGGTCCTGCTTATGTTCACGCTTGCCAAAGATCCCGAGGCTGCGGCTCATATCCTCGGTATGGACGAAGAGATAGATCTGATCATCTTCCAGCAGCTGATCTTCGGGATGCGGCGCGAAGAGCTTCTCATTGCGGCGCACCCCCACCACGATCGCCCGGAGCGAGGGAAAGAGGTCATTGAGCTGGCGCAGGGGCGTGTTCAGCACCGGGCATTCCGGACCAAGACGGATCCCCAGCAGATGCGCGCGCCCCGACATGAAAACCTCGGTGTCAAAGGTTTCGGGCGCAGCAAGCCGCTGCAGCGCGGCCTCGGCCACCTCAAGCTCCGGGCTGATGATCACATCAATCGCCAGCCGGTCGGTGTTGTAGAGATCGGAATAGCCGGTCTCAAGATAGTTCTGCGCCCGGATCCGCGCGATGCGGCGGGTGACATTAAAGGCCGAAGCCGCGATCTGACAGGTGACCATATTCACCTCGTCGGAATAGGTCGCGGCGATCACCATATCGGCATCGCGGGCGCCGGCTTTTTCCAGAATGTCGGGATGGCTTGCAAAGCCCACAACGCCCTGAACATCCAGAACCTCGGTCGCGCGGCGGATCAGATCGGCATTGGTGTCAACGATGGTGACATCGTTTTTCTCACCGGCCAGCTGGCGCGCAATCTGCCAGCCGACCTGGCCGGCGCCGCAGATGATGACCTTCATAGGGTTCTCCTCTGGCCTCGCCCGCCGTCATTTGCCCTGTTTCGCAAAGCGCTTCCGAAAGGTCAATTCCCCCCCCGGAGATGCTGCCCGGGCCGTGCTCAGCCCGCCTCGCCCTCCTGGAAGTCGTCATCGAAATAGGCGCTGCGGGTGCCGGATTTCGACGAGGTCACCACACCGAGGCTTTTCAGCTTCCGGTGCAGCGCTGAACGTTCCATGCCGACGAAATTCGCCGTCCGCGAGATATTGCCGCCGAAGCGGTTGATCTGGGTGAGAAGATATTCGCGTTCAAAAAGCTCGCGCGCCTCACGCAGGGGCAATGTCGCCACCGCGCCGCCCAGCACCATCGTTTCACCGGCGCCGCTGGCCCCTTCGGCCCCGGGCAGCTCACGCGCTTCAATCTCGTCGGTGCCCTCGCCGAGGATCAGCACGCGTTCGATCATATTCCGCAGCTGACGGATATTGCCCGGCCAGGACATGGTCTGCAGCATCGCCTCGGCATCAGGGCTGATCGGGCGCAAAGGCAGGCCCTGGCTGCGATGGAACCAGGCCACGAAATGGCGGGCGAGTTCGGGAATGTCATCGCGACGATCTGCCAGCGAGGGCACCGGAATTGGCACCACGTTCAGGCGGTCAAACAGCTCCTGGCGGAAACGCCCGGCGCGGATTTCCCCCGGCAGATCGCGCGAGGTCGAGGAGATCACGCGCAGATCGACCCGCACCTTGTCGCTGCCGCCGGCGCGGTTGAATTGCTGTTCGGTCAGCACGCGCAGGATCTTGGATTGCGTGCCGGTCGGCATGTCGCCGACCTCATCGAAATAGACCACGCCGCCATGCGCCTGTTCCAGAAGACCAGGCTCGATGCCGCGTTCCGGCGTTTCGCGACCGAAAAGCACCTCCTCCATCCGCTCCGGCTCAATGGTTGCCGAAGACACGGTGATGAAGGGCGCCGAGGCGCGGTTCGAGTTGAGATGGATATAGCGCGCCGCCAGTTCCTTGCCCGATCCCGGTTGCCCGGTCAGCATCACGCGGCCATTCGATTTCGTCACCTTGTCGAGCTGGGCGCGCAGCCCTTTGAACGCGGGGCTCGATCCGATCATCTCGGTCGAAGTCACGTCGCGGCGCTTGAGCTCGCTGTTCTCGCGGCGCAGCCTTGATGTCTCCATCGCCCGCGCAACAACCAGTACCAACTGGTCGATATTAAAGGGTTTTTCGATGAAATCGTAAGCACCCTGTTTGATCGCCGCGACCGCAATCTCGATATTGCCGTGCCCCGAGATGATGATCACCGGCACATCCGGGTTATCGCGTTTGACGGTTTTAAGAATGTCGATCCCATCCATCCGGCTGTCTTTCAGCCAGATGTCTAGCACCATAAGATCGGGCGCTTCTGTATTGATTTCGTTGATACAATCCTCGGAATTCCCGGCGAGGCGTATCGCGTAACCTTCGTCTTTCAGGATATCGCCGATCAGTTCGCGAATGTCCTTTTCGTCATCGACGATCAGAATGCTCATCTCAGCCTCCATTCCCGTTCCCGGGCCCGTTCTCAGGGGTCAATGCCGCCCCGTTCCGGGAGTTGTTTTCCGTTTTCTCAGCCGCAGCAGTCCCTTGCGGTGCCATATTGCGCCCCATCCGACGCCGGTTCAGACGCGGGAGCCTGATCTCGGCCATGGCGCCGGCATGGGTTTCCCCCTCGAAAACCGGCGCATCGGTGAGGGTCAGCGTGCCGCCATGTTCCTCGATGATCTTGCGCACGATCGGCAGGCCGAGGCCCGTCCCTTTGGCCCGCGTCGTGACATAGGGCTCAAACAGCCGCGCCCGGTCTTCCGGCAGGCCGGTGCCATTGTCCATGATGCGGATCACGCTTTCCGCCTCATCCCAGACAAGTGTAACGCGGATCTGCGGATGGTATCCCTCGCCTGCCCCATTTTCAATATGGGAGTCAGTGGCTTCTCCGGCGTTCTTGATAAGGTTTGTCAGGGCCTGGCTGATCATGGTCGCATCCAGATCCATCAGGAGCTGGCCCTCCGGGATCCCGGCGTCAAAGGCTACGCCGGGCTGACCCGCGCGCTGCAATGTCACCGCATCCCGCAGGATCGCCAGCAGATCGGTCTCGCGCCGGTCGGGTTCCGGCATACGGGCGAATTTAGAAAACTCATCAACAATGCGGCGCAAGTCATTGGTTTGCCGCACGATAACATCGGTGAGGCTCGCGAGCTCCTCGACATCCTGCACCTGTTTCGAGAATTTGCGCTTCACCCGTTCTGCCGAAAGCTGAATGGGCGTCAGCGGGTTCTTGATCTCATGCGCGATGCGGCGCGCGACATCACCCCAGGCCGCCATACGCTGCGCTGACACAAGGTCGGTCACATCGTCAAAGGCCACCACATAGCCTTCGGCCTCGCCACTGTCCGAGCGCCGCTCGCCCATCCTGACCAGCAGGCTCTCGATCTGGCCGCGCCGGGTGATGCGGATTTCCTCCTGCGCGACCTGGCCCGAGATCGCCTGCAGCGTCTCAAACAGCCCGGCGAATTCCGGCACGATCTCTTTCAGAAGCCGATCCTCGACCTCGTCGCCGAGATCCAGCACCCGCAAAGCCGCGCGGTTGATGAAATCCACCCGCCCGTCCCCGCCAAGGCCAATCACCCCCGCCGTCACATTCGACAGCACGGAATCGAACATCCGCCGGCGTTCCTCGGTCTCGGCATGGCTGGCCTCCAGCGCAAGCCGCTGGCCTTTCAGCTGCCGGGTCATGCGGTTGAAGATACGGCCCAGCATGGCGATCTCGTCATCGCCCTGCTCCTCGGCGACCTGCACGTCAAGATCACCTTCGCCGACCCGCTGCGCAGCGCCGGTCAGCCGCCCCACCGGGCGCGACAGGCGTTCGGCGAACCACAGGCCCAGCCAGATCGCGGCCAGGATCAGGATCAGTGCAAAGCCCAGATAGATGAAGCCGAAATTCAGCAGGAGCTTGCCGCGATCCGCTTCCAGCTGGGTGTAAAGCTTCACTGTCTCGGTCGTCTCATCGAGCAGCGAGAGGAGCCGCCCGTCCACGGCGCGCGAGACATAGAGATAGCGGTCGGCATAGGCGGGCAGCCGCACCAGCGCGCGGAATTCATTGTTCTGCCAGTCGGGGATCAGCACGACGCCACCGGCCTGGCTCTTTTGCAGATTCTCGGAAGAAATCACTTCAAAGTCAAAAAGATAAGAGCTTTCGCCCCGCGTCTTCAGCTGACCTGTGCCATCGACAAGATAAGCTTCTTTCAGCCCGCGCTGGATCTGTTCCTGCCCCTTGGCCAAAAGCGGCCGCAGCTGGTCATCGCGCAGCATTACGCTTTGTTCACGCGCAGCATTCAGATAGACCGCCAGCGCCATCGCATCCTGCGCAAGGCTCGCGCTTTGTTCGCCCTCATAGGCCTGGGCCGCCGCCAGCGACGCGCCCACCACCGAGCGGACACGCTCGGAAAACCAGCCTTCCAGACCGAGATTGACCGAAAGCACCGCGAAAACCGCGACGAGGATGGTTGGCACCAGCGCCATTCCGGCGAAAACGCCGGTCAGCCGCATATGCAGGTTCGACCCGGCCGAGCGGCGGCGGCGATCGGCCACCATCCGCATCACCCGCGCCAGCACCAAAGCCGCAATCAGCAGCACATAGACCAGGTCAGCAAGCAGGATCAGCCGCAACGCCGGCGAGTTGCCGCTATGGTTCATCGGCCCGAGGAGAAGGGAACTCGCCACCACCAGCACCGGGCCAAGGAAGACCAGCCCCAGGGTGAAGGCTGTCTGAATCCGTCGCTGCCGGCGCAGGCGCGAGACCCTTTGCCAGACATCGCGCTTCACAACCCGACCGGATTCAACTCCCGCCATCACCTTCAACATCTTGTGGACGGGTCCTTGTGCGACCCGTCTGCCACGCTTGATGTTGCGGTTTTACATCAGCTTGCGGCGCCGTGTCACGCGAATATCCAGATCGGTGATCTTCTTGCGCAAAGTATTGCGGTTTATCCCGAGAAGATCGGCACATCTTGCCTGGTTGCCGCCAGTCGCATCCAGCGCAATTTCGATCAGCGGCATCTCCACTTCACGCAGGATACGCTGGTAAACGCCGGGGGGTGGCAGCTGTCCGCCATGCAGATCGAAATAGCGTTTCAGGTGGCGCAACACGGTGGCGGAAAGTTTCTCACCCTCCATGACGCCACGGCTTGGCTCCGCCACCGGGAGTTGACCCAGCACCACCGCCACCTCGGCCCGGTTGATTTCAGTATCGGAGGCGGTGACCAGCAGACGGCGAATCGCATTCTCCAGCTGACGCACATTGCCAGGCCAGGAATGGTTGCGGATCAGCTCGCGTGCGTCGGGGGCCAGCTGGCGCGTGGTGCCGAAATCGCGCTCACCCCTCGATAGGAAATGTTCAGCGAGCAGCGGGATGTCCTCGACGCGCTCGCGCAGGGAGGGCACATGCAACGTCACCCCCCCGAGCCGGTAATAAAGATCCTGGCGGAAGCTGCCGGTCTCCATCCGACCGGCCAGATCGACCTGGCTTGTCGCCATGATCCGGGGCGCCTTGCCGGCCATCGAATCGTCTCCGAGCATATCGAGGAGCCGCACCACCCGCGCCTGGGCATCTTCGTCGAAATCACCGATCTCATCGAAGACGACCGAGCCGCCGCGCGCCTTCGCGATCAGCGAAGACGGGCCCTCGACCCCTTGCAGATCGCTCGCGGTCGCGGTGACGAAGGGCAGCGTCCGGCGGTCCGAAAAATCATGGATCGCGCGCGCCAGAAGGCTTTTACCGGTGCCCGACTCGCCCGAGATCAGCGCCGGAATATCCGTGTTCATCACCCGCGCCACCAGCCGGTAGAGTGCCTGCATCACCGGGGTGCGCCCAACCAGCGGCAGTTCCTCGGCCGGCTCGCGCACCGGCTGCACGACTGGGGCGGCGCGGCGTTTTTGCTCCAGCGCGCGGGCCGAGCGTTTCATGAGATCCGGCAGATCGAAGGGTTTTGGCAGATAGTCGAACGCCTCGGCCTCGGCGGCCTGAATCGCGGTCATGATGGTGTTTTGCGCCGATATCACGATCACCGGCAGGCCGGGCCGCATCCGGGCGATCCGCGGCAATGCGTCCAGCCCGTTGCCATCGGGCATGATCACATCCGAGATCACCAGATCCCCCTTGCCCTCTTCCACCCATCGCATCAGCGTCATCAGACTTGAGGTCGCATGCACCTTGCAGCCCGCCCGGGTCAGCGCCTGGGTCAGAACCGTTCGGATCGTGCGGTCGTCATCAGCGACCAGAACCGTTCCATCCATGGGTTACACCTCTTTCTTTGGTTCTTTGGGCACCATCGGCAGCGAGAGACGGAACACCGTTCGCCCCGGAACGGACTCGACCGAGATCCAGCCCTCATGGTCGGCGATGATTTTCGAGACCAGCGCGAGGCCCAGCCCGGTGCCGTTCTCGCGCCCCGAAACGAAGGGATCAAAGACCTCAGCCGCGATATCGGGCGGCAGGCCGGGGCCGTCGTCGATCACCTCGACATTCAAAGGCAGCGCGCCCTGGCTGCCATCCTTGCGGCGCATCCTCAGGCTTAAGTCATAGAAGGTGCGCAGCCGGATGGTGCCGCCCTTGCGCCCTGCAGCTTCGGCGGCGTTTTTGATCAGGTTCAGAAAAACCTGCATCAGCTGATCGGGATCGGCCCAGGTCGGCGGCAGCGAGGGGTCGTAATCCTCCTGGATCACCATATGCGACGCGAACCCCACCAGCCCCGAACGCCGCGCCCGGTCAAGCGCGTCATGGATATTTACCGCGCGGCGCTCCGGCGGGCGCAGATTGCCGAATTGTTCGACCTGCTCCAGCAATTTGACGATGCGCCGTGTTTCTTCAACGATCAGATCGGTCATCTCGCGATCTTCCGGCGTCAGCGACATCGACAAAAGCTGCGCGGCACCGGCGATGCCTGCGAGCGGGTTCTTGATCTCATGCGCCAGCATCTCGGCCATGCCGATCGCCGATTTCGCCGCCGTTTTCGAAGCCCCTGCCCGGCCGAGCCGGTCCGCGATCTCGCGCGGGGAAAACAGCAGCATGAGGTAATCCGGCTGATCATGCATTGGCGCGATATGGACCGAACATTGCACCGGAGGGCGGTCGCCGCTGGTCACATCGGCATTGTTGATCTTCATCGGCGCCTGATTGGCGCGGGCGCGCAAGAAGGCTTCCTCCATCGGCGCGTCGATCATGACGCGGTCCAGCACCGGCTGGCCGAACAGGGATTTCGCCGAGGCGTTCAGAAAGCTCTCCGCTGCAGGATTGGCCTCGCGGATCATGCCATCCGGCCCGATCAGCAGGGCCGGCAGGGGCAAAGACGCCCAGATCACGCCGGGAACCGGCCAGGGAGAGCGATAGCTGCTCATGCTGCCTCCTCTGTCTCGCCGAAGGCGCGCAGGATCAGGTCGCGGACCAAAGCGGGGTCGGTGGCGGTCAGTACTGCCTCGCGGGCATGCTCCATCCCGGCCTCTTCCAGATACCAGCCAAGATGCTTCCTTGCGCAGCGCAGACCCAGTTGCAGCCCGTAGAAATCGAGCATCTCGTCGTAATGCCGGACGATCATCTCGCCCCGCGCCAGTCCCTCGGGGATCACCGGCGCGGGCGTGCCATAAAGCGCATGCGCGATCTCGGCCAGCCGCCAGGGCGCACCCTGGGCCCCGCGCCCGACCATGACACCATCCGCACCCGACAGCGCCAGCGCCTCGGCAGCCGTGGCCGCATCAATAATGTCGCCATTCGCGATCACCGGGATCGTCACCGCCTCTTTCACGCGGCGGATCGCGGCCCAGTCGGCCTGGCCTTTGTAAAACTGACAGCGGGTGCGGCCATGGATCACCACCATCCTCACCCCGCCTGTTCGGCGCGCGCCGCCAGGTCAGGCGCATTCAGCAGATGTTCATCCCAGCCCAGCCGGGTCTTGAGCGTCACCGGCACTTTCACCGCGCCAACCACCGCCTCGATCAGCCCGACCGCAAGGTCGAGATCCTTCAAAAGCGCCGAACCGCAGAGCCCCGTCGTCACCCGCTTTGACGGGCAGCCCATATTGATATCGATGATTTCAGCGCCCTGCCCCTCGCACCATTTCGCGGCCTCGGCCATCAATGCGGGCTCGCGTCCTGCCAGCTGGACCGAAGTGATATTCTCGCCAAAGCCCAGCTCTGCCCGCGCCCGCGCTTCGGGACGGTTCCTGAGCACCTCATCCGAGGCGACCATTTCCGACACCACAAGCCCCGCGCCGAAAGACCCTACCAGCCGCCGGTTCGGCAGATCAGTGATCCCCGCAAGCGGCGCCAGAAACACCGGCGGGTAAAGGATATGCGCCCCGATAGCCACTGCGCCAGGCGTCACTGCGGCAGGCGTCACTGCGGCGGGCGTCACTGCGGCGGGCGTCACTGCGGCGGGCGTCACTGCGGCGGGCTTCACTGCGGCGGGCGCCGCAGGCAGATCCCCTTGCGAAGGACCGTTTTCCAGAGTGCCAGGGGTCAAAGCCAAGGTCGGGTTCCTTTTATCTCAGGGAAAGTGCTATTGGGGCTCCGGCATAGTTCCAAGGCAGATGCCCGGATATTTCGCGGGCAGACCTGCACCGGAATGAAGAACTGCACAATAATTAATCACCCTTGCCCGCATTTTGGGCAATGACGCGCAGATTGCCAGCATGCTTTCCCTGGCCTAAAACCGCCGCAACAGCCCCAGTCCAAACCAGGCAAAAACTCTGTGTCCCATCCCCAGATCGTATCACATATGTCGGAGCCTGGTCCCGCCGGCGCAGCGCCGAAGACCCTGGTGGTGATCACCGCCGCCGGGCGTGGGCAGCGGGCCGGCGGCGGGGTGCCGAAACAATGGCGCCTTCTCGCCGGAGAACCGGTGCTCGCCCATACGCTGCGCGCGTTTCAGGGCTTTGATCTGGCGCTGGTGATCCATCCCGATGACCGCGAGACCGCCGCCGGAATTGTCGCCGGAATTGCGCCTGGGGCACCGCTGATTGAAGGCGGCGCCACGCGGGCGGCATCGGTGCGAAACGCGCTCGAAGCCATGGCGGGCCAGGGGTATAAAAGGGTGCTGATCCAGGATGGTGCCCGGCCGCTGACCAGCCCCGCACTGATCGCGCGGATGCTGGCGGCCCTCGATCACAACAGGGCCGCGGCCCCTGCGCTCGCGGTCAGCGATGCGCTCTGGCGCGGCGAAAGCGCGGTTGTGACCGGCCTTCAGCCCCGTGACGGGCTCTGGCGCGCGCAGACCCCCCAGGCCTTCCACTTTGATTCTATCCTCGCCGCGCATCGCGCCGATGCGGCAGGCCAGGCCGCCGATGATGTCGAACTTGCCCTCGCATCCGGGATTGAGGTCTCGATCGTCGAAGGCGAGGAAGACAATCTCAAACTCACCTTCCCGCCGGATTTCCCCCGCGCGGAACAGATCCTCGCGCAACGGCGCGGAAAGGAAAGCAGCATGGATATCCGCATGGGCAATGGCTTTGACGTCCATGCCTTCACCGAGGGCGATCATCTCTGGCTTTGTGGTGTAAAGATCCCGCATGACCACGCGCTTTTGGGTCATTCCGATGCTGATGTCGGGATGCATGCGCTGACGGATGCGATCTATGGCGCGCTGGCAGAAGGCGATATCGGCCGGCATTTCCCGCCTTCGGATCCGCAATGGAAGGGGGCTGCAAGCCATATCTTCCTGCGTCACGCTGCAGGCCTTGCCCGGGACCAGGGCTTCGCAATCTCGAATTGCGACGTGACCCTGATCTGCGAGCGCCCGAAGATCGGACCACATGCCGCATCGATGCAATCCGCCCTCGCGGCTATCATGGGGCTCGACGCAAGCCGGATCAGCGTCAAAGCAACCACCTCGGAGCGGCTGGGCTTTACCGGCCGCGAAGAAGGTATAGCCTCCATCGCAACCGTGGTATTGGTGAAAGCATGATTAACCTGACCGCCACTTTCTTCGGCCTTGGCCATCTTCGTCCGGCTTCGGGCACCTGGGCCTCGCTGGCGGCGGCACTGCTGGCGCTGCTGGCGATGAACCAGGGGCTTTACTGGCTGGTGCCGGTGGGGGCGGTTCTGGCGACATTGCTCGGCTTCTGGGCGGTGCCGCTTTACCTGCGCGGCACAAGCGACACCGACCCGTCCGAAGTGGTGATCGACGAGGTCGCCGGCCAATGGATCGCGCTGAGCTTCACCGCCATTCCGGCAATGAATCACAGCCTTGACATCGGGCTCTGGTGGGGCGCCTGGCCAGCCTGGGTCGTGCCTTTCCTGCTGTTTCGCCTTTTTGACATCTGGAAACCCTGGATCATCGGCCAGGCCGACCGGCGCCATGATGCCACCGGCGTCATGCTCGACGACGTCCTTGCAGGCCTGTTCGCCGGCATCGGATCGGTCATCCTTGCCGGGCTTTATCATGCGGTGCTGCAGCCATGGCTGATGTGATCGCAAGCCTCGCCGAAGCCGTGCTGCAGGAAGCCCGCGCGCGCGGGCTCAGGATCGCCACAGCCGAAAGCTGCACCGGCGGCCTCGTATCGGCCGCGCTGACCGATATTCCCGGCTCCTCCGATGTCGTCGACTGCGGTTTCGTCACCTATTCCAATGAGGCGAAACAGACGATGCTTGGCGTGGATCAGAGCACCCTCACCCGTTTCGGTGCCGTCAGCCAGGAGGTCGCGCGAGAAATGGCCGAAGGCGCGCTCCGCCAGTCCCGCGCCGGTCTCGCAGTCTCGGTCACCGGCATCGCCGGCCCCGGTGGCAGCGAGCACAAGCCCGAAGGCCGGGTCTGTTTCGGCCTCGCGACAGCCGGCCGCATGACACTCACCGAGACCCGCGATTTCGGCGCCCTGGGGCGCAGCAATGTGCGCAAGGCCGCCACCGAATACGCGCTGCGCCTCCTCCTTAGCGCCGCCGCCCCGTCTGCCAGAGCCTGAGCAGGCAAACCAGGACTGCTTCCTGCTGACCTAAGCCCGTAAGGGCGCGCGATTTTACGCCTCCGCCCTCACTGACGCGTCCGCTACCCGCCTGCGCCGTAAAGCTCTGCCGCGCGCCGCTCGAACGCCCGCACGATCCGCTGCATCGCCTCGTTGAAAACCAGCCCGATCACACCTTGCAGGATCGCATTGCGGAACTCGAAATCGACAAAGAACCCGACCTCAGAGCCTCCTTCCTCCAGATCGCGAAACTCCCAGGTCGACCGCAGATACCGGAACGGACCGTCGATATATTCTGTTAGGATCCGCTTTTCGCCGCCCAAAAGCATGACCCGGCTGCCAAAGCGTTCGCGAAACACCTTGAACGAGATCACCAGATCGGCCTCGATCACGGTGTCGCCCCCGGCGCCGCCCTCGACCGGTCGGCGCGACTTGATCCGTGCCGCCGCATTCCAGGGCAGAAATTTCGGATAGTTCTCCACATCGGCGACGAGATCGAACATCTCTTGTGCCGACCATGGCAATTTGCGGGTCTCTTGATGTCTGGGCATGTCTGATAATCTTGCGGATACACCCCCATCTCACCGCTCGACCGCCGGAATTCAACCCCATTGCGGGAGTTTCCGCTTTCCCCCACCCGCTTTCGGGGTGAAAAGAAATCATTCCGCCAGAACCGAGCGCCAGCCATGACCGATCCCACCAAAACCCAGCCTGCCACCAGAGCTCCGGCATCCGAACCTCCGGCGCTCGAGACCCCGGCCCTCGAAACCCCGGCGGGGCGGCCCTATGTCATCGACCAGATGATCAGCCCCAAGGCGATTGCTGCGCGGATCGAGACGCTGGCGCGCGAAATCACCGCCGCCTATCAGGGAACCGGGAAGCTGGTCGTGGTCGGCCTGTTGCGCGGCTCTTTCGTCTTCATTGCAGATCTGGTGCGCGAGCTGGATCTGCCGGTCGAGGTCGATTTTCTCGAGGCCTCCTCTTATGGCAATTCTACGCATAGCTCGCGCGAGGTGCGAATCCTCAAGGATCTGCGCGGCGAGATCCAGGGCCGCGATGTGCTGGTGGTCGAGGATATCGTCGATACCGGCCACACGCTTACCCATGTGAAAAACCTTTTGATGTCGCGGCTGCCGCGCCGGCTCGAGATCTGTGCGCTGCTTGACAAGCCGTCACGGCGCGAGGTGCCGATCCGCGCCACATGGACGGGATTTGAGATCGCCGATGAGTTTGTTGTCGGCTATGGAATTGATTTTGCACAGAGAAACCGAAACCTTCCCTATATTGGAAAGGTCAGATTCACCGACGGTGCCTGAGCATTGCCCGCAGGTTCCCGGCAAGGTCGCCGGCGAGCGCAAAGGGCACGCCGCCGGGCTACGTGACATGAACGATTTCGGTCGCGCCAGCCGCCATTCCGGTGGTCTTACCCCGGTGCCTGAAGGGAATGGCGTCCTGATTATATCCCGACAAAGGGCGAATACCGCGATGAGGGAGTGTCGATGAATATCACCGTCTGGCTGTTGCGCGCCAAACGCTGGGCACAGAACCCGCCGCCAATGAAGCGGGTGCTGCTGGTGCTCGGCGTGATCGCCGCCTGCCTTGCCTTCGCGGCCTTTGAATGGATCTGGGGCTGGCCGGACTGGCTCCGGGTGAACAGGATGCGGTTCTGAACGCTACACGAAACCGCGCTGACAAATGGCGCTGACAAACCGGCCTGAGCGGTCCAGGATGGGGGAAAGCCAGCCCGGAAAGGCAAGCCGATGCCACGAGCCTCCCATCCCCTGCGCCGCGCCACTTTGATCCTGGTGTCAGCCGCTGCGGTTGCAGCAGCCGCTTTGACCTGGGCCACATTGCCCGCCCCGCATGCGGCGGACGCTATGGAGGGGCTCACCGGTGATGCCGAAGCCGGTCGGCTGGTCTTCCTCGCCACCGGCTGCGCGTCCTGCCACCTTGCGCCCGGACAGGAGAACAGCGCCGATGACCGGCCGGTCCTTGCCGGCGGCCAGGCCTTCCCGTCGCAATTCGGCACGTTTTATGCGCCAAATATCAGCCAGGACAAGCAGTATGGCATCGGCGCCTGGTCTGCCCTTGATCTTGCCAATGCCCTGACCAGGGGCGTCTCGCGTGGCGGCGAACATCTCTATCCGGCGCTGCCTTACGCCTCTTATACGAAGCTCGCCCTGCAGGATGTGGCCGACCTTGACGCCTGGCTGAAAACCCTGCCCTCCGATCCGACACCCAGCCTCGCGCATGACCTGAGCTTTCCCTTCAGCCAGCGCTGGCTGCTGGGCGGCTGGAAGCTCCTGTTCCTGCGCAGTGACTGGGTGGTGACCGGCGATATGACGCCTGAGGAAGAACGCGGCCGCTATATTGGCGAGGCCATGGCGCATTGCGGCGAATGCCATACACCGCGCAACCTTTTCGGGGCGATGGACCGCTCGCGCTGGCTGGCTGGCGCGCCAAATCCCTCGGGGCGCGGGCAGATCCCGAACATCACCCCCGCCGCCCTCGACTGGAGCGCGGAGGAAATCGCCGATTATCTGACCACCGGCTTCACCCCGGATTATGATTCCGTCGGCGGCCATATGGCGCATGTGGTCGAGAATTTCGCCCGTCTGCCCCCGGAAGAGGCGGCAGCCGTCGCGGCCTGGCTGAAAAAGGTCGCGCCGGCAGAGTGAGCCGCCCCTGGGCGGCCCGGGTCAGGCTCAGGCCTGGCCGAGTTTCTCCATCCGCGCCTGGCGCAATTGCGCGAAATCATCGCCCGCATGATAGGAAGACCGCGTCAGCGGCGTGGCCGACACCATCAGGAAGCCCTTGTTCCAGGCCGATTTTTCATAGGCCTTGAAATCTTCCGGCGTAACAAACTCCGCCACGCGGTGATGTTTCGGGGTTGGTTGCAGATATTGGCCTACGGTCAGGAAATCGATATCGGCCGAGCGCATATCATCCATCACCTGCAAGACCTGGGGCCGGGTCTCGCCAAGACCGACCATGATCCCCGATTTGGTAAACATCGTCGGATCAAGCTCTTTCACCCGCTGCAAAAGCCGCAGGGAATGGAAGTAGCGCGCGCCGGGGCGGACCTCATGGTAAAGCGCCGGCACGGTTTCGAGATTGTGGTTGAAAACATCGGGCCGCGCCTCGACCACTTTCTCCAGTGCCGAGGGCGCGCATTTCAGGAAGTCGGGCGTCAGGATCTCGATCGTGGTATCCGGCGAGCGGTGCCGCACGGCGCGGATCGTCTGAGCGAAATGCTCGGCGCCGCCATCTTCCAGATCGTCCCGGTCGACGCTGGTGATCACCACATGGTTCAGCCCAAGCTTCGAGACCGCATGCGCCACCCGCCCCGGCTCGAACGCATCAAGGTTTTGCGGCTTGCCGGTCGCCACATTGCAAAAGGTGCAGCCCCTGGTGCAGATCTCGCCCATGATCATCATGGTGGCGTGACCCTGGCTCCAGCATTCGCCGACATTGGGGCAGCCCGCTTCTTCGCAGACCGTCACCAGACGGTTTTCCTTCATGATGTCGCGGGTCTTTTTATACCCTTCCGAATTCGGCGCCCGGACCCGGATCCAGGACGGCTTTTTCGGCTGCTCCTGATCGGGGCGATGCGCCTTTTCGGGGTGACGCTGATCGGGGATCTTCAGATCGCGCATGGGCTGACCTCTGGAATTTTTCCCCCTTTTCCGGGGGTCACCCCAGACATAAGCTGAGAGAGGCTCCAAGGCAACGGATAGTGCATATACACGTCCCCGGAGCCGCCCGACCAGTATCCGCCGGGGAATTTCCCCCCGGCACTGTCACCCGGAGGGACAATGTCTAAACAATTTACTGCCGAAGTCATCGGCACATTCATCCTCGTTTTCTTTGGCTGTGGCGCGGCGGTGATCGCCGGCGCTGATGGCACAACCGGCGTGGGCCTGACCGGCATCTCGCTGGCCTTCGGCCTCTCGATCGTCGCCGCCGCCTATGGCGTCGGCGCGATCTCAGGCGCGCATCTCAATCCCGCGGTCAGCCTTGGCATATTGCTGGCGGGCAAGATGACGCCCGGCGCCTTCATCACCTATGTGATCGCTCAGCTGGCCGGCGCCATCCTCGGCGCGGCGGTGCTTTACCTGATCATGACCGGCAAAACCGGCTTCACGCTTGGGGAATACGGGCTCGGCTCGAACGGCTATGGCGAGAATTATCTGGGCAAATACAACCTGACCTCGGCGCTGATCTTCGAGATCGTGGCGACCTTCCTCTTTGTCACGGTGATCCTTGGCGCGACCCATCCCGGCGCATCGACCATCCTTGCCGGGCTTGCCATCGGTCTGACCCTGACCGGGATCCACCTTGTCGGCATCCAGGTCACCGGCGTCTCGGTGAACCCGGCCCGCTCGGTCGGTCCGGCACTTTTTGCCGGCGGCGCCGCGCTGAGCCAGCTCTGGGTCTTCATCATAGCCCCTCTGGTGGGGGGGGCCTGGCTGGTATCGTGCATGCGGCCGGCCTGACACGCGCAGACTGACGCGCGCAGACTGATCTGCGCGGATGACCTGCAAACGCGCGCCCTGAAAAGGGCGCGCCTCTTTATCCCATTCCGGCGTTCTGGCGGGTCGGGCCCCAAAGCCTCACCCGATCAGCGGACCCGAACGGCCATAGGTCTCGTCATAATGCCGGCGGAGCCGGAGCAGCGCGATCCGGAGCACGATCTTCCCCGATCGCGCCGCCCATCCCATACGGCGCTCGGCACTTTCGACACCTTCGAGAAAACAACAGACCCTGAGGGCAATATCGCCAAGCCCCGGCCCCAGATCGCGCAAGGCGAGCGCCACCCGGTCGCGCGCCCGGCCCGGCCCCTCGGCCAGGCCGCTGTCACCGCGAAAACCGCCCCGGTCGCCGCCGGTCATGAATTTCTCCCAGTTCTGCGCCACGCGCGGCCCCATCTGTGCAAGCTCAAAATCCTCGCGCAGCCGCTCGGCCGCCGCCACCAGATCCGAGGTCAGGAACAGCTCGCCAGTCTTCTCGCGCCGCCGCCCCAGCACCGCAACCGGGCTTTCCGCAATGTTGAACCGCATCCGGCGCGGGCCTTCGGGCGTCTGTACCTCTCGCTCGGCAAAATCGCGATGCTGATCGGCGAAAGGCGTCGCCGCCTCGGCCAGACCGGACGGCTCCCCGTCCTCGCCCAGGATCTGGCGCAGCGCAGCCCGCCCCGCCTGAGTTATGCCATAGGTCGAAATCCGCCCGCTTTTGCGGCACGAGATCCAGTCCTTGAGACAAAAAGCCTGGGCAACCGCGCGCTCCAGCACTGCCGTCCTGACCGCGCGCCCGTCGGGAAACTCGCGCAGGACCGCCGCCTTCTCCATGTCGCCGGCAAAGGCCAGCAGCGCGCCCGGTTCGGCGAGGCGGCGCAGGATGCGGCGCGCTTCGCGGTCGAGTTCGCTTTCATCGGGAAGTGTGACGCCCATGGCCGGAGCGGCTTTGGCGCGGCGGGTGACCTCTTGCGGAATATGGCCTGTCATCGCGGGGATTACCTTCTGGCGGACCGGATTGGGGGAAAGCGGCGCCGAACGGCTGAGCTGGCTGAGAGCCGCATCCATCAGCGGATCGTCGCGACGGCACTCATACCGGCGCACCTGACGCATCACGGTCGAGGCATGCACCCCCCGTTCGCGCGCCAGCGCCCTGAGTGAAATCCCCTCTTCGGTGTGACCGAGATAGAGCCTGACCTGATCCGGAATCCAGGCCGGCAGAGAACCCGGAAACCGGGATGCGCTGGCTGGGTTTTCAAAATCTCTGATCTGTTCCATTTTCAGGTCTGAACATCCGGCTGGTGCGAAATGCAGCTTAGGGGATCGTGGTTACTCAGATGTTAACTGGTTACAATTTGTCGATAATGGTAACCAAAAGCTAAACAGCCCCTTCCCGGGCGCTCGCCGGTTTTAAGGCCTGCGCAACGCCGGGATTTTCCAGGACAGACTGCCCTTCTTACCCGCAGAAGGAGCCGTGAATGTCTGATTTTCGCACCAATCTCTCTGAAATCCGCCGCCCCGGAATCCTGATGCGCGCTGTCCGGTTTGCCCTGGCCGATTACCACCGGCCAAGTGCGCTGAAGCGCTTTGCCCCGCAAGAAAACCGCCCCGAGCGCATTGTCTCGAAGCTGTTCGAGGCCGAGGCGCGGATCGAGGAAATCCGCCAGAGCGGCGCGTCCACCTATTCGATCTGCGACCATATCGAGGTGCTCGCAGCTCTCGTGGCCGAGTGCCGGCTATTGCAACCGAGACCGGCCGCCGGCTGAAATCCCCCCCTGTCCTTCCCCGCGGTCTTGTGGCCGTTACTGCCGGGACATAGGCTCTCACAACTTCAGGGAGGGGCCAATGAGCCAGAAAACAGAGGATTTCAGCGCAGCCTGTCATTGCGGCACGGTCCGCTTCCGGCTGCGTCTGACCGGGGGTTTCACTTCGATCCGCCGCTGCACCTGTTCTTATTGCAGGATGCGCGGCGCGATTGCGGTCTCGGCCGGGCTTCAGGATATCAGGTTCGAAGCCGGCGAAGATAATCTCACGCTCTACCAGTTCAACACCGGCACCGCGAAACACTATTTCTGCAAAACCTGCGGCATCTATACCCATCATCAGCGCCGCTCGAATACCGATCAATACGGCGTCAATGTCGCCTGTATCGAAGGGGTCAGCCCGTTTGATTTCCGCGAGATCCCGGTGAGCGACGGCATAAGCCATCCGAGCGATACAGGGGGCACAACGCGGCGTGCGGGTGTGCTTCGCTTTGATCCTGACTGAGCCGTTCTGACAGAAAAAGGCCCCGCTCTGTTGCCAGGGCGAGGCCAATTGTTTCAAATTGAGAAACTGTTACATGAAGGCGTCGGGCATCTCTGCCTTGCGCTTCGCGACATAGTCATCCAGCGCCTCGCGCTTTGCCACGTCGAGCTCCGGCGCCACATAATCCGCCAGCATCTTCCTGACCTTCAGAGCTGCCAGTTGCGAGGTATCGCGGGCGCCCTCTTCCTCCCAGGTCTCGAACGGCTTGTAATCCAGCACATCCGAGCGCCAGAACGCGGTCTTGAAATTGGCCTGGGTATGGGCGCAGCCAAGGTAATGGCCACCCGGACCGACCTCGCGGATCGCATCCAGCGCCTGGGCGTTTTCGTCCACCGCAACGCCCTTGGCGATGCCGTGCAAGGCGCCCAGCTGATCGGCATCCATCACGAATTTCTCGTAAGACGAGACCAGCCCGCCCTCCAGCCAGCCGCAGGCATGGAGCATGAAGTTCACACCCGCCAGCAGCCCCATATTCAGGCTGTTCGCGGTCTCATAGGCCGCCTGCGCATCCGGGAGTTTCGAGCCGCAGAACGACCCGGCCGACCGGTACGGCAGCCCCAGACGGCGGACCAGCTGACCTGCCCCATAGGTGATATGCGCGGCCTCGGGCGTCCCGAAGGTCGGCGCGCCGGAATTCATGTCGATCGAGGTGACAAACGCCCCCGCAATCACCGGCGAGCCTGCGCGCACCAGCTGGCTATAGGCCACACCGGCGAGGATCTCGGCCAGCACCTGGGTCAGCGTGCCTGCCACCGTCACCGGTGCCATAGCGCCACCGACGATGAAGGGCGACACGATGGAGGCCTGGTTATTGGCCGCATAGACCTCAAGCGCGCCCATCATGATCCCGTCGAAGGTCATCGGCGAGTTGATGTTGATCAGCGAGGTCATCACCGTGTTCTGGTCGACGAAATCGTCGCCGAACAGGATCTTCGACATATCGACCGAATCCTGCGCCCGCGAGGGTTCCGTGACGGACCCCATATAGGGCTTGTCAGACAGTGTCATATGCGCGTGCAGCATATCGAAATGGCGTTTGTTCACCGGGATATCGGTCGGCTCGCAAACCGTGCCGCCGGAATGGTGCAGCCATTTCGACATATAGCCCAGCTTCACGAAATTCTGGAAATCCGCGATGGTCGCGTAACGGCGGCCACCTTCCAGATCGCGGACGAAGGGCGGGCCGTAAACCGGTGCCAGCACCAGATTCCTGCCGCCGATCTCGACATTGCGCTCAGGGTTGCGGGCGTGCTGGGTGAAGGTCGCAGGCGCGGTCGAACAAAGCTTGCGCGCAAGGCCGCGCGGGATATGCACACGTTCGCCGCGCACATCGGCACCGGCCTCGCGCCAGCGCACGAGGGCTGCCGGATTCTCCACGAAATTGACGCCGATCTCTTCGAGGATCGTCTCGGCGTTATATTCGATGATCTGAAGCGCCTCTTCATTCAGCACTTCGAAATTCGGGATGTTGCGGCTGATGAACTTCGCCGTCTCGAAGCTGACAGCCGTGCGTTCCGCGCGCCGTGCCGCGCCGCCACCCCGCGCCCGACGACCCTCGATCACTTCCGACATCTTATCCTCCTGAACGGCTCTGAACCGGAAATACTCCTGCCGGGGCATTCACCGCTTCGGGTTTGCGGCGCTTTTGTGCCGTTTGCGACATTCCGAACGCCCGACAGCGACAACACCCGCTATCCCTCGCAAATCAACGGTTGACAGTTGAGAATGATTTGCATTTACATCTAAGCATGCCGAGAGGAGAGATAATGCAAGCCTGGCTGAAAACCCCGACCACCGCCCTCGCCGCCCTTCTTTTGACCACCGGTCTGGCCTTTGCCGGAGAGAAGCTGAAAGTCGTCACCACCTTCACCGTGATCGCCGATATGGCGCAGCATGTGGCGGGCGATGCGGCCGAGGTGGTCTCGGTCACCCGCCCCGGCGCCGAGATCCATGGCTATGAGCCGACCCCGCAGGATCTGGTCCGCGCGATGGATGCCGATCTGATCCTGTGGAACGGGCTGAATCTGGAACTCTGGTTCGCGGGCTTTCTGGAAAACCTCGGCGACCTGCCTTCGGCCACGCTGACCGACGGGATAGATCCGATTGCGGTCTCATCGGGATCCTATCAGGGCAAAGCCAATCCGCATGCCTGGATGGGACTGGATAACGCTCTGATCTATATCGACAATATCGAGAAAGCCCTGACAGAACACGATCCGGACAATGCCGCGACCTATGCCGCCAATGCTACGGCCTATAAGGCAGAGATGAAGGCCGCGATCGAGCCGCTGCGTGCCCGCATCGCCGCCATTCCCGAAGACAAACGCTGGCTGGTGACCTGCGAAGGCGCGTTTTCCTATCTCGCCCGCGATTTCGGCATGAAAGAGCTCTATCTCTGGCCGATGAATGCCGATCAGATGGGCACGCCGCAGCAGGTCCGCGCGGTGGTGGACGGGGTTAAAGAGCACCATATCCCAGTCGTCTTCTGCGAAAGCACGGTCAATACCGCCCCCGCCGAACAGGTCGCGCGCGAGACCGGCGCCTCTTATGGCGGCGTGCTTTATGTCGACAGTCTTTCCACCGCAGATGGCCCGGTCCCGACCTATCTCGACCTGCTGAAAGTCACGGCAGAGACCATCGCCATCGGGCTTGAGAGCAGCCCCAACTGAGACCCATTCTCAAAAACACTTCTCTGCCGCGGTTTCCCGTGGCAGAGTTCGCTTCATTCCAGCTGAGAAAGCCCTTCCTATCATGCCGCAGACCCCAGACCCCCGGATAAAGGCCGCAGCCGCCGATGATCCGGGTGGTGGCATCACCGCGCAGGATGTGACGGTCACCTACCGCAATGGCCATACCGCGCTCAGGAATGCCAGTTTCGGGATCCCGCGTGGCACTGTCACTGCGCTGGTCGGCGTGAACGGCGCCGGAAAATCCACGCTTTTCAAGGCGATCATGGGATTTGTGCCGGTTGCGAAAGGTCAGATCAGCCTGCTTGGCCGATCAGTTCGCGAGGCCCTGAAACAGAACCTCGTGGCTTACGTTCCACAATCCGAAGAGGTCGACTGGTCCTTCCCCGTCCTCGTCGAGGATGTGGTGATGATGGGCCGCTATGGCCATATGGGGTTCCTGCGCATCCCGTCTGCGGCGGATCGCGCGGCGGTCGACCAGGCGCTTTCGCGGGTGAATATGCTGGATTACCGCCACCGCCAGATCGGCGAGCTGTCAGGTGGCCAGAAAAAGCGCGTCTTTCTGGCCCGCGCCCTGGCGCAGGATGGCCAGGTGATCCTGCTCGACGAGCCCTTTACCGGCGTTGACGTCAAGACCGAGGAACAGATCATCACCCTTCTGCGCGAGCTGCGCGATGAAGGCCGCGTGATGCTGGTCTCGACCCATAACCTGGGCTCGGTGCCGGAGTTTTGTGACCGCGTCGTGCTGGTCCGGGGCACGGTACTGGCCTATGGCCTGACCGCCGAGACCTTCACCCATGACAATCTCGAAGAGGCGTTTGGCGGCGTGTTGCGGCGGTTCACCCTTTCGGGCGATCAGCTGCATGACGATGACGACCCGCGCCATGTCTCGATCCTGACCGATGACGAACGGCCGCTGGTGCAATATGGCCATGAGACCCGCACGCGGGAGGGTCGCTGAATGGAGATCCTCTGGGAGCCGTTCACCTATTCCTACATGCTGAACGCGATGTGGGTCTCGGCGCTTGTCGGCGGCGTCTGCGCCTTTCTCTCGGCCTATCTCATGCTGAAAGGCTGGTCTCTGATCGGCGATGCGCTTTCGCATTCCGTCGTGCCCGGGGTCGCTGGTGCCTATATGCTGGGCCTGCCCTTCGCACTTGGCGCCTTTCTCTCGGGCGGGCTGGCGGCCCTCGCCATGCTGTTTCTCTCAGACCGGAGCGGGCTGAAATCAGACGTGGTGATCGGGCTGATCTTCACCGCGTTTTTCGGGCTGGGCCTGTTCATGGTGTCGCTGAACCCGATGGCGGTCTCGATCCAGACGATCACCATGGGCAATATCCTCGCCATCACGCCCGAAGACACGCTGCAACTGGCGGTGATTGGCTTCGTGACGCTGGCGGTCTTGCTGGTGAAATGGAAAGACCTGATGGTGGTGTTCTTTGACGAGAACCATGCGCGCTCTGTCGGGCTGCATCCGGGCCTCCTGAAAGGCGTGTTTTTCACATTGCTGTCGGCCTCGGTTGTGGCAGCGATGCAGACGGTCGGCGCCTTTCTGGTGATCGCGCTGGTCGTGACACCCGGAGCCACCGCCTGGCTGATCTGTGACCGCTTTGGCCGACTGATCGTGCTGTCGGTTGTCATCGGCACAGTGACCAGCTTTGCCGGTGCCTATGTCAGTTATTTCCTCGATGGTGCGACCGGAGGGGTGATCGTGTGCCTGCAAACCGTGATCTTCCTCCTCGTCTTCATCTTCGCCCCGAAACACGGGCTTTTGGCCGCGAAACGCCGCGCCGCTGCTGCCCTGCATGCGGAGGACGCGACATGATCGAGACATTCCTCTTGCCGTTCCAGTTTCCTTTCATGCAAAAGGCGTTCCTGATTTCGGCCATGATTTCAGTGCCCTGTGCACTTTTGTCCTGCTTTCTGGTCCTGAAAGGCTGGGCTTTGATGGGGGATGCGGTCAGCCATGCCGTGCTTCCGGGGATTGTGCTGGCCTATATCTGGGGCTTTCCGCTGATCATCGGCGCCTTTGCCGCCGGCATGTTCACCTCGGTTGCGACCGGCTGGCTGTCGGAAAACAGCCGTATAAAGCCAGACACCATCATGGGTGTGGTGTTTTCCGGCATGTTTGCCGCCGGGATCGTGCTTTACACCTCGATCGAAAGCGATGCGCATCTCGACCATATCCTGTTCGGGAATATGCTGAGGGTCAGTGTCCAGGATCTCTGGACCGCCGGACTGATCGCCGGGTTCGTGACGCTGGCGCTGGTGGTAAGCTGGAAAGACCTGATGCTCCAGGCCTTCGATCCGGCCCAGGCGCGGGCCTCGGGGCTCAGGGTCGGGATGCTGCATTACGGGCTGCTTGCAGTGCTGTCGCTGACCATCGTGGCGACGCTGTCGGCGACCGGGCTGATCCTGGCGGTGGGCCTTCTGATCGCGCCCGGCGCCATCGCCTTCCTGCTGGTGCGCCGCTTCGGCCAGATGCTGGTCGTGGCCTGCATCGCCTGCTTTACCGCGATGATGACCGGGATCTGGGCAAGCTTCTGGGTTGATGCCTCGCCCGCCGCCACCATCATTCTGGTGCTGACCGCGATGTTCCTCGCCGCCTTCTTCCGGCGCAGCCTGCAAATCCGCGCTCAAAGCCGCGCTGCGGTCTGAAGCCAGAGCCGCATTGCGATATGAAATCGGGGGCCACTGGCCCCCGTTTTCGTATTCCGCATGCGCTGCTCAGTTCATCCCGAGCGCGGTCATGTAAACTTCGAGGATCGCATCCGCTTCCTGGCGCTCATCGGCATCCTGCTTGCGCAAGGACACGATCTTGCGCAGCGCCTTGGTGTCAAAGCCCCGGCCCTTGGCCTCGGCATAGACCTCTTTCAGCTGCTCGGCGATGTCCTTCTTTTCGGCTTCGTACTGTTCGATCCGCTCGATCAGCTGACGCAGCTCATCGGCGGTCACATTGAAGGCGTCATTCATTCCTGCTCTCCGCTTTATGCTTTGCCCGACAGATACCCTGCCGGGGCTGCCGATTTCAAGCGCTGCCGCCCGCTCTTGTGACCCCTCTTGCGCGAAAGCCCGCCAGCGTTTAGCCAGCATCCCGCAGCACATGGCGGAGCTTTAAATGCCCTATCTGATCTGGCCCGGCGCCTTCCTGTCGCTTCTTGGCGTCTTCGGCCTGCTCTGGTGCATCCTGCGCGGGCTGAAAATCCGCCGTTCGGGCGCTACGGATGAACAGATGCGCAGCGAACTGCAAAAACTTTTCGCGGTAAATTTCGGCGCGCTTGGCCTTTCGGTGCTGGGCCTCGCGATGGTGATCATGGGCATTTCGCTGGGCTGAGCCCCGGAATGAGGCGCAGGCTTACGCCGCCGACCGCCCCTTCGAGACCAGCCGGTCCAGGGACGGATGCGGCGTCCAGACCGGATCATCCTCCTGCCAGCGGCGCAGATCGCTGCGCAGCACCATAGCGCCCCGCTCGCCCGCCAGATGCATCGGCCCCCCGCGCCAGCGCGGGAAGGCATGTCCCTGCACCATCAGAAAATCCACCGCAGCCGGCCCTGATTCCGCGCCATCCGCAATCTGGCGGTAGCCCTCATTCGCCAGCGCCGCCAGCCAGCGCCGGATCACCTCTTCGGCCGCCATACCGCGCATTGCGACCTCAGATCCAGGCTCCGGCAGATCGGGCATCGCCTGGCCAAAGCCTTCCAGCGCCGTCGCAATCAGCCGGCGCGGCACGCCCATCGCCAGCATCCGCGACAGCGCCGCCTGACCGCTTGCCGCCACGCGGCGCCCGACCTGCGGCAGGGTGCCGCTGAGCACCGGCTGCAGGCCAAAGCTGCGCATCAGTCGCCAGAGCCCGGCCATCGCCACCGGCGCCGCCACCCCACCGGTGCTGATCTCGCAGACCCGACCGGACGGCGCGATGGTCAGGCCCGCGCGCCCACCCCCCCACCAATCACCAGATGCAGCGCCGCAGGATGCTGCCGGGCCAGGCCATCTGTCACAGCCCCGGGCCGCGCATGGACCACCAGCCCCGCCTGGGCCAGCGCACCGGCGGGCTGCCCGGTCTCAAAACGCAGGAAATCCGCGTCACGCTGCGCCTGGCTCAGCCGGCCCGAACGCGTCTCGGCTTCCAGCCGCTCGCGCACCCAGGCCGCGATCCGCTCCAGCGAGGCCGCGTCCCCGCCCCCCTCCGGCCCGGCCCAGATCACCCGGAGGCCCCGGCCAAGCGCCAAGAGCGCCAGCGCCGCCAGCTGCGGGCCAGCCCCGGTCAGCCCAAGCGTGCGGATCTCGGCACCGCCACTGCCAGCCACGCCCGGCGGCAAAATATGCGCCGCACGTTCGGCCCGCGCGGCGGCGATCAGCCCCCGGCTTTCCCCCGTGGCCAGCAGGTCATCGAAGACAACCGCCTCCAGCGCAAAGCCGTTTTCCGGTGGCAAATAAAGTGCGGCCTCAATGCAGTCGATGATCCGCGCCGGAGCCTGCATCGGGTTGCGCGCCAGATCACGCCGCGCCCGGGCGATGGTGGCGGCAAAGGCAGAGCTGTCGCGGATCCCGTCCTCGCGGGCAATCACCGGCGCCGGAACCGGCATCTGCGCCGCAAGCGCAATCGCCGCCGGGACGGGGTCGCCCTCGGTCACATGATCGGCGAGGCCGATGGCAAGTGCCTGATCGGCATCGAGCGGTATTGCATTCAAAAGCAGCGAGATTGCCTCATCCGGCCCGGTCAGCCGTGGCAGACGCTGGCTGCTGCCGGCCATGGGCGAAAGGCCGAGCCCGGCCTCGGGGAACTGGATCCGCGCACTGATCGCCATGATCCGCGCGTGACAGGCGAGCGCCAGCTCTGCCCCCGGCCCGATGGCGCGGCCGGAAATCGCTGCCACCACCGGCGCGGGATAAAGGTCGATCTGCCGGCAAATCTGGGCCAGCGTGGGATTGCCCTCGAGAAGCGCGGCACCGGTCTCGACAAGGGTCGCCGAAGGAAAGGCGCCTGCGGCACCGGCGATCACCACCGGGCGGGCGCCGCCGGCCCGTGTCTCTCCTGCACTGCATTCCGCCGCGAGCGCTGCCGAAAGTGCAGCCCTCACCTCCCGGGTCAGGGCATTGAGAGGCGGATGTCCGATCTCCAGCAGAAGAACGCGCCCATCGGGCCCGACAAGGCTTTGCTGCACCGGCCCCGCCGTAGCTGTGCCCGCAACAGCATTATCCGGCGCCGCCGTTTCATGCGCGTCAGCTGCATTTATGGCCGAACTGCTGCCCGCAGTCCCGCTCCCCTCAACCCGATTCATGCCCCCGCCTTCACCCGACAATCTATGGGGTGCAAGTTAACAGGACATTCCGGTTGCTTGACAAGAGCTTACGCCGCCTCCCCGGCAACCTCCCGCCAGAGGAGGCCCCGGCTTACCAGCACTCTGGCCTCCACACCTCTTTCACAACCAGGCCCAGGACATCCAGGCAGTTCGCATCCCGAACCCATCGCAATTCTGTCGGGCCCAACAAAGGCCTGCCCTTGCGAGAGGCCCATAAGGAACAGCCGTTGCCTGGCCGGATAATGTCACACCGGCATATTGTCGAAGCTTCGTTCGATTTCCGCTTCTTCGCGCAGGCGCCGCGCCTCGCGTTGCAGCTGGCTTTCGCGCCCGGCGCTCTCGGGCAAGGTTGGAAGGCGATGCGCCAGGGCCTGAAGCTCTGCAAGTGTCGCGTTCAGCTCCTGCAAAGCGCCGTCTTTTGCAAGCCTGACCGCCTCCCGCGTCAGATGCTGCAGTTGCGAAAATCGGTTGTAAATTTCCATGGCCGTTCCTCCTCCGGCTGCCGATACGTCCGGGCAGATTTTACTCACTGTCTGTTTCCCGACCATGATCCAGATCAGGATCACGCCGCTTCCCACCGGCTTCTGCCCCCCGCATCGGGGCTTTCCCCCCGCCGTTCCGCAGAGTAGGCTGCGGCAGAATTTCCGAAGGGACGTCAAGATGGATATCCGCCCGCTCAGTGACACCTATGCCGTTTCGCCCCAGATCGCCCTTGAGGACCTTGAGGCGATCAGGGCCGCCGGCTATCGTGCAGTGATCGACAACCGCCCCGACGCCGAGATCCCCGACGAGCTTCATACCGGGGAAATGCGGGCGCAGGCCGAGGCGCTTGGCCTTGTCTTCTTTGCCAATCCGGTGATCGGCGGCGCGCTGACGATGCAGAATGTCACGGCCCAGGCCGAGGCCATTGCCGCAGCGCCAGGCCCGGTCCTGGCCTATTGCGCCAGCGGCAACCGATCCTCGATCGTCTGGGCCCTGTCCCAGGCCGGAACGCGGCCCGCGAGCGAGCTGATCGCCGCCGCAGCGCAGCATGGCTACCAGCTCGCTCATCTCGCCCCGCAGATCGAGGCACTTGCCGCGCAAAAAGCCGCTGGCTGAGATATCGGAGCCGGGGGGCTGCCGGGATCGCGCGGCCCTTCCCCTGCCGAGCCGGACCAGCCGCTCAGGCCGGGACACGGACATCAAACCTTTCGCCCAATCCCGCGTCCAGCCCGAAACCAGGATCGGGTGCGGTCCCTTGTTCGACAGGCCCCTGTTCCATCGGAAAGCCCGCCGGGAAATCCAAAGATCCGTGAGCGGTCTCTGATGGCGGATCCTGCCTTGCGGCCATGTCAGGGAGGCCGGCATCAACCTCGCCTCCCGGTGCCGCAACAGCGCTGATCCGCAGCGCGCGATAGCCATTTTGCTGCCCGAGACGCGCCGCCGCCACCGCCCTCCCGTCAATCCCAATCAGGCTGATCCTGGCGATACTGGCATCGTTCAGCGCCAAAAGCTGCCCCGGCTCCAGCTGCATCACCTCATTAAGCGTCAGCATCCGACGCCCCAGCACGGCCTGCAATTCGCATTCGGCCTGCCCCAGATCCGCGGCAAATCCCTCAGGCCCCGACGTATTGGCAGAGGCAAGTGCGACCGGGGGACCGGTAAGTGGCAAAGCGAGCAATATCTCACCGCTGCGTTTGCCATCAGCCAGCGAAAGCGTGGCGCTCATAAGGTGATAGGGCTGATCATCGAGTAAAAGCCCGATGCTGCGCGCGTCATCAAGCTGTGATGCGAAACGGAATCCGGCCTCCACCCGGCGGTCCGGCAGATCGCGGACCAGGAAATCGAAGCGTGCCAGCGCCCGGTCAAGCACCGGCGAGATCATCGCAGCATCCGTTCGGGTCGGACGCCGCGGCCCCGGCGGTCCCGCGCCAATGCGGCCGATCGTCTGTATCTCGATCAGCGAGGCCGTGAGCTCCGGCGACAGCGCCGCCACCCCCATCGCGCCACCTGGCCCATCCAGCAGCGCAATCAGAGCGCGCTCAGCCGGCAGCTCCGGCAGTTCCACCAGATCGCAGGGCCGCGACGTCAGGGCCGTGGTGTCGGCCGGCAATCCCGCCCCTTCGCGCAAGGCACGCGCCAGCGCCAGCCGCCAGGTCTGATCTACCAGCGCATGGGGCCGGGCCTGTTCGTCTTGCGCGGGGCGGAGTTTGCGGCGCAGGATCTCGCTCATGCCAATGCTTCCCGTTCTGTCCAGGCAGCACCATTCTGACCGCGAGAAAGTTTGCGCAAAGTTAACAGGGCAGAGAAAATCGTCTAAAAACCGCTGCCAGCGCCGCACTGCCTGGTTTTTCAGCCCGGCTCGATCCGAAGCGGCAGCACCACGCGGAATGCCGCCCCGCCCTGACCCGGAAGATAGTCGATCGTGCCGCCGAGATTGGTCACGATTTCCCGGCAGATCGCGAGGCCAAGCCCGGCGCCCGAGGCCCGCGCCTCACCGGGAAGGCGCCAGAACTTCTCGAACACCATGGATTGCAGCGCCTTGGGAATGCCCTTCCCGTTATCCGCGACATCGACCCGCACCCGCCCGGCCCTGACCCGCACCGCGATGCGGATGCGAGGATGGCTCGAATCGCAATATTTACGCGCATTGGCGATCAGATTGATGAACACCTGCGTCAGCCGGTCCGCATCGGTCCGCATCCAGACGGATTCGGCGACCTGGTCACGGGTGAATTCGATATCGCGCTCTGGCTTGACCTTTTCGGTCGCAAGGATCGAACGGTCGATCAGATCGCGCATGCTTACAAGGCTGACGGAAAGCTGCACCTTGCCGCTTTCCAGCACCGAAAGATCCAGCAGGTCATCGAGCAGCCGGGTCAGCCGTACCGCCTCGTCGCGGATGATCCCGCCCGAGCGCGCCACAGTGCCGACCGGCAGGTCACCCTCGGCGAGGATCTCGGAAAAGGCGCGGATCGAGGTCATGGGCGTTCGCAGCTCATGGCTGATCTGCGACAGGAACGCGTCTTTCTGCACCGACAGAGCGGTCAGCTTCTCATTGGCCTCGCGCAATGCGGTGGCGGTACGGGCAAGCTCGCCGCGCTGCTCCTCAAGCTGGGCGGAATGTTCCATCAGCTGCGCGGATTCGCGCGCGACCACCATCAGATCCTCGACCGTGACCGTATCCAGGCCGACCAGTTTCGAAATCATCGCATGTGCGGTGGCCGCCCCGATAGAGCCCGCGAGCCGTTCTTCCAGCGCCGCCAGAAAGGCCGGGGTCGGGTCGGGCAGCATCGACTCGCTCTTGCCCTGATCGCGGGCAGCGCGCTCGAACAGACTCTGCGCCTCTTCTTCGCCCATGATGCGCTGCGTCATCATCAAAAGCGCCTCGGGTTCGGCCTCGCCACGCGCCCAGCGTTGCGGGCCTACGGGGCCGTCAAAGACATTGACGAAGGCGGCGCTTTGCAGCCTTTCGACCGGGCCGGGGAAGCTGAGGATCGAGGCGGCGCAAAAGGCTGCGGTATTGCCGATCAGCGACCAGAACAGCGCATGGACCAGAGGGTCCATCACCTCGGTCCCGAACATGCCATTGGGCCGCAGCCAGCCCAGCCCCCAAGGCCCTGATTGCAGCACCGAAGCCGGCAGGATCGCATCTCCGAATGACGGCAGGAACAGGCAATAGGCCCAGAGCAAAAAGCCCGTCGCCAGCCCAAGGAGCGCGCCTGTCCGCGTGGCGCCGCGCCAGAAGATGCCGCCGATCATCGCGGGCAGGAATTGCGCGACCCCGGCGAAAGAGATCAGCCCGATTTCGGCCAGCGCCCCCGAACCGCCCGAAAGCCGGTAATAGCCGAGCCCAAGTGCCAGAACGAGCGCGATGGAGAGCCTGCGCGCCGTCAGCACCAGGGAACGGATATCTTCGGAAATTGCGCCCGACCGACGCAGCCTCAGCCAGGTCGGGATCACGATATGGTTCGATACCATCGTCGCAAGCGCAATTGCCTCGACAATCACCATCGAGGTTGCCGAGGAAAATCCGCCAAGGAAGGCCAGCATCGCAAGCCCGCCCTGCCCTTCGGCCAAAGGCAGCGTGAGGACGAACATATCCGGGTTAGATCCCGCAGGCAGCCTTTCGATCCCCATAACCGCGATGGGAATGATGAAAAGGCTCATCGCCAGCAGATAGGCCGGAAAGGCCCAGGAGGCGCGGGCAAGCTGGCGGTCGTCGGAATTCTCGACCACGATCACCTGGAACATGCGCGGCAGGCAGATCACGGCGGCGCCTGCAAGGAACAGAATCGCGGTCCAGCGCCCCGGTTGCAACTGCCAGTCATGGAGGGATGAGGCGTCGATCTTGGCCATGATCCCCGAGACACCGCCCGCAAGGCCCCAGACCACGAAACAGCCAACCGCGATCAGTGCGACGAGCTTCACCACAGCCTCGACCGCGATGGCGGTGACGATGCCGGTATGCTGCTCTTTCGCATCCAGATTGCGGGTGCCGAAGAGGATGGTGAACAGCGCAAGCCCTGCCGCCACCCAGATCGCGGTCTGCCCGGCGGCCGGGCGGGCCTCGCCCGGGGCGGCGCTGGCGAAAACCTCGAAGGCCAGCACCACCGATTGCAGTTGCAGCGCGATATAGGGCGTCACCGCGACAATCGCGATCACCGTGACCAGCACACCAAGCGAGTTTGACTTGCCATAGCGCGAGGAAATCAGATCGGCGATCGAGGTCAGCCGCTGCTGTCGCCCGATATAGACGAGCTTGCGCAAGATCCACCACCAGCCGATGAAGACCAGCGTTGGCCCCAGATAGATGGTGATGAATTCGAGCCCCGAACGCGCGCCATATCCGACAGCGCCGTAAAAGGTCCAGGCGGTGCAATAGATCGACAGTGACAGCGTATAGACCAGAGGCGAGCGCAGCCAGCCAAGCTTGCCCTGCCCCGAGCGCCGTTCCACGAGGAATGCAACGGCAAAGAGGAAGATCACATAGGCGAGGCAGGAAGCAACCAGCAGGTTGAAGGACATCAGGGGATCAGCCTTCTTCCTCGTCGCCCGTCAGCATGGCGGGGCGCGCGGCATCCGGGCGGGGCGCGTCGGGGCTCGCCAGGCCCGGTGCCAGCAGCGCGGCGGCAAGGATCAGCAAGGCCCAGGTCACAAAGAACCAGATGACATCAGAGGACAGGAGCCGGTTGCCATCACCACCCGCAGGCGTCCATAGGATCGGCAGGATCATCAGAAAAGCCCCCGCCACCGGCAAAAGCCGCGCAGCGTCCCGCAGCCGGCGGCGGCGATAGGGGATGCGGCCCAGAAAAAGTGGCCGCCTCACGTGTGACCTGCCATCTCGACCGGACGGGCCCTTTGCTGCGGCCCTGGACGCTGCGCGCCGCGGCAGCAAGCAGCGCGCAGCCCCGCCTGGAAAAGGCACCCGGTTTCGGCAGAACCAGAACCGGGCCCGGGGCGCAACAGATGCGCAAACCCTGCGGCGACCTTATGGGGTGACATTGCCGGACTCCGCTCCGGCCCGGCCGGCTATGTCGCCAGCCCCGGTCAGGCTGCGCACCTCGGCCACGATCTCGGCATTGGAAAAAGGTTTGGTCATGAAACGCGTCGCCCCGGCGCGTTCGGCGGCCTCGCGGTCGCGTGGCAGGCCCTTGGCGGTCAGCATCAGCACCGGCACATCGGCAGTCACCGGATCGGCGCGCAGGGCCGTCAATACCTCGATCCCGGAAAGCCCTGGCAGCATATGGTCAAGGATCACAAGGCCCGGCTGCACCCTCCGCGCGATCTGCGCCGCGTCGCGACCCTCGGCATGGTGGATCACCTCCCAGCCGGCGCGCGACAGGATGAACTGGATCGCCTCGGCGATATTGGGTTCATCTTCGACCAGCAGCACCTTGCGGCTGTTTTCCATGCCCGTCCCCCGCCTTTCTTCCTCCCGGCCAGCCGCCTGAAGCGCAGCGCTCCCGGCCTTCCCGGTTCCGGACACCTGGCCCGGAATGCCAGTATCTTATGATTTTCCTGCCCCTGTCAAAAGGCGATCTCGCGCTGCATTGCGGCACGAGGGTTCAACCGGGGCGTGCCGCGCCGCGCTGCGCCTTTGCCGCCGCCGCCGGCGCTGTCCCAAGGATCGAGGGTTCGCGGCGCGCGGGACAGGCCTCGCGCGGGCAAATGCGGCAGGTGGTGCCCGCCGCAATCGGCGCCTGGTCGGCCGGTGGCGCCGGATCCGGCAGGATCAACATGGCCGCCTCGCGCAGCTCCGGTCCGGCAAAGCCCCAGGGCAGCCGCGCCTCGCACCAGGCAAGACAAAGAAACCGCCCGCCGCCGGGCTGCGGCATCTCGACCACCGCCCGGACCGGCTGGCCGGGCCGCGCCAGCGCCGCAAACAGCGGCCAGAGCGGACAGGCCGCCCCATAACGCGGCGGCGAAAACCCTGGCACAGGTTTGCGAAACAAAAGCGTTCCCGATGCATCACAGACCACCAGCCCGGCATCAGACCCGGGCCGGAAGGCCATGCGCCGCATCGCAGCATGAACCGGCACCCCGAATCTGGCGGCAATCAGCGCCGGATCGCCGCCCGCCGCCAGCGCCGTACGCAGCCCGGCCTCGGGGATCATCGCAATGTCCTTTTGCGCCTGGGCTGACCAGGCCCGCGCCAATGCCCGCGCCTCGCGCCCCGGGATCTGATCGGCTGCCGCTTCATCCGGCAGCGTCCAGCCGATCCGCGCCAGCCAGGCTTCCAGCTCATCCTGGGGCGCGACAACGACGCTCTCCGCCTCTTCCCCGGAATGGTCGAGCCAGGAGACCAGCGCCTCGGCGCCATCCACCAGACGTTCACTGTCCTGATGCAGGTTCAGGTGAAACCGGCGCTGCCAGTCGGGGCTGAGATCCTCGGTCTCGACCAGAATCCCCGCCGTCGCCCGGACCGCCGAGAGCGCCGATAACAGTTCATGCAGCGCCGCCGAGAGATGCGGATCATGGCCCAGCCGGTCATTCAGCGCCGCCATCCCCTGCCTCAGGCCCGCGATATGGGTCTGAAGATCGGCAATCAGCTGCGCCCAGCCGGGATAGCGCCCGGCAAGTTCACCTGCCCGGTCCGCTTCGGCGCCCGAGCCCGGAAAGCTCGCCGCCGCCGCGCGCATCTCTGCCACCAGCGCGCCGGGATCCCGTTCGGAAAACTCCTCCGGCGCAAGATCAAGCGCGCGCGCGAGCCGTTCCAGCACCTCGGGCGTCACATTGCGGCGATTGTGTTCGATAAGGTTGAGGTAAGAGGGCGAGATCCCCGCCGCCCGGCTGAGATCGCCCTGCCGCATCCCCGCTGCAATACGCCGTTCCCGCAACCGGGTGCCGATCAAAGGGGCGCGTGACATGGTCTCTCCGGGCAAGGTCAGCTGGGCGGCGCGCGACAGGCTCGCCCGGAGAATTTACAGTACGGTGAAAACTTTACAACCGAGGCTTACACACCCGTGACCGGGATGCTGCCCCGCTGCACCGGGCGCGGCGCGGTAAGATCTTTCCACTGCGTATAGGCACGGCTGACCGACCCGCGCGGATCGCGGGCGACGAATTTGCCATGCCCCTCGGCCGATGTCAGCTGGCCATCCGTCACCGCCACATGCCCGCGCGACAGCACGTAGCGCGGCAGGCCGGTGACCTCCTGCCCCTCGAAGACGTTGTAATCAATGGCGGATTGCTGGTTCGCCGCCGAAATCGTTTTCGTCTTTTCTGGATCCCAGACCACCAGATCGGCATCGGCCCCGACCAGCACTGCGCCCTTCTTCGGGTAGCAGTTCAGGATCTTGGCGATATTCGTGGAGGTCAGCGCGACAAATTCATTCATCGTGATCCGCCCGGTGCGCACCCCATGGGTCCAGAGCATCGAAAGCCGGTCTTCGAGCCCGCCGGTGCCATTGGGGATCTTTGTGAAATCGCCAAGCCCGGTGCGTTTCTGCGCCGTGGTAAATGCGCAGTGATCGGTCGCGACGCAGGACAGAGACCCCGAGGAAAGCCCCGCCCAAAGGCTGTCCTGATGCCGTTTGTTCCGGAACGGCGGCGACATCACGCGCCGCGCGGCATGGTCCCAGTCCTGGTTGAAATACTCGCCCTCATCCAGCGTCAGATGCTGGACCAGTGGCTCGCCCCAGACACGTTGCCCGGCCTGGCGCGCCCGGCGGATCGCCTCATGTGCCTCTTCGCAGGAGACATGCACGATATAGACCGGCACACCCGCCATATCGGCAATGGTGATGGCGCGATTGGTGGCCTCGCCCTCGACCGCGGGGGTCGCGAATAGGCATGGCCCTCCGGCCCGGTGGTGCCGGCGGCCATCAGCTTCGTCTGCAGTTCCGCGACGAGATCGCCGTTTTCAGCATGTACGAACGGGATCGCGCCCAGATCGGCGCAGCGCGAGAATGACGCGAACATCTCGTCGTCATTAACCATCAGCGCGCCCTTATAGGCCATGAAATGCTTGAACGAGTTGATGCCGCGATCCGCAACCTCTTTCATCTCATCAAAGACCTGCTCGCTCCACCAGGTCACCGCCATATGGAACGAATAGTCGCAATGCGCCCGCGCGCCCTTATTGTCCCAGAGCTTCAGCGCATCCATCAGCCCCTGGCCAGGAGCTGGCAGCGCGAAATCGACCACCATCGTGGTGCCGCCCGCCAGCGCCGCACGGGTGCCGGAGTCGAAATCATCCGCCGTATGAGTGCCCATGAACGGCATTTCGAGATGGGTATGCGGGTCAATGCCGCCCGGCATCACATAGCAACCCGAGGCGTCAAGAACCTTGTCGCCTTTCAGCCCATGCCCGATGGCAATGATTTGCCCCGCCTCGATCAGCACATCCGAGACATAGCTCAGATCCGCCGTAACAATGGTGCCGCCTTTGATGACCGTACTCATGATCTTCTCCCTGTTATTGTCCCGCACATACCGGATCAGCCAGCGCGTCGCGCAGCCCCCCGGCAGCGAAATCGAATTCGGTTCCGACCTCTTCGCCCCTGACAGAGAGGATGACGCCGGCGCTGTTTTGCAGCCGCTCCACCGAGTCCGGGCCAAGCGCGGTGAAATAGCTGCCGCCGGCATAGGGCATCTCGTTCAGATCGATACTGTCGCCATCGGCAAGACCAAGGCGCGCGGTGATCGTGCTGCCAAAGGCTGCCTCGCCTGCGGCAGAATAGCGGATGGTGCGATTGCCACCCTCATCGGTCCAGCAGGACAGATAGAGCCCGTTCCCGACCGAATCCCGCAGATAGGCCTCAGAAAATTCGGCCTCGGAGCGCTCGACCACGACCGGGCGCGAGCCGCCACCATCCGCCAGATATTGCAGCTGCCAGCCTTCCGCCGCCGCGGCCGTGCCCATAACAGCCAGCAGCGCCGCAAGGATCACCGGAGAAGAATTCATGTCTCAGCCTTTTCTCTTCACGCCACGACCTGCGCCGTTTCCAGCACGGCATGGAGAAGCACATCCGTTCCCGCCGCCGCCCATTCCGGGCTGATCGCCTCGGCCTCATTATGCGACAACCCGCCCTCACAGGGGCAAAAGATCATCGTGGTCGGCGCCACGCGCGCGATCCAGCAGGCATCGTGGCCCGCACCCGAGACGATGTCGCGATGACTGTAGCCCAGCTTGTCAGCCGCCCGGCGCACCGATCCGACCAGATCCGGGGTAAAGGTCACCGGGTCGAAATGGCCGACCGCCTCGACCGCGCAGCCAACGTCAAGGCCCGCGCAGATCTTTGCGGCACCGTCCTCGATTGCCGCCCGCATCCGGTTCAGCTTTGCCAGATCCACGGTGCGGATATCGACGGTGAACACCACCACGCCCGGCAGCACATTCCTGGAATTCGGAGCGAACCGCACCTGACCGACGCCGCCCACCGCATCAGGCTGGTTCGCCATCGCGACTTCCTGCACCAGCTCAATTATCCGCGCCATGGCGAGGCCCGCATTCTTGCGCATCGCCATTGGGGTCGAGCCGGTATGCGCATCGCGCCCGGTCAGGGTGAATTCAAGCCACCACAGCCCCTGGCCATGCGTCACCACGCCAATATCAACGCTTTCCGCCTCGAGGATCGGCCCCTGCTCGATATGCAGCTCATAATAGGCGTGGATCTTGCGCGCACCGGTCTGCTCCTCCCCAAGCCAGCCGATCCGCCGCAGCTCATCGCCAAAACGCTTGCCGTCAGGGTCCTGGCGTGACCAGGCATGATCCTGGTCGATGACACCTGCGAAAACGCCCGAGGCCACCATGGCAGGCGCAAACCGCGCGCCTTCCTCATTCGACCAGTTCACCACCGTGATCGGATGTTTCGTGCGGATCCCGAGATCATTCATCGTGCGAACGGCCTCAAGCGCGCCCAGTACCCCAGAACCCCGTCATATTTGCCGCCCGTTGGCTGGGTATCGAGATGGCTGCCCATGAAGACCGGCTCGGCCTCCGCCTCCTCGCCGGGGCGGGTAAAGAACATATTCCCCATCTGATCGACGCCCATGGTCATGCCGGCGGCCTCTGCCCAGGCGCGGAACAGATGGCGGCCCTCATTATCCGCATCGGTCAGCGCCTGGCGATTATTGCCCCCAGCGACACCCGGCCCGATCCTGGCCATCTCCATCAGGCTTTCCCACAGCCGTTCGGAATTGATACGGAGGTTTTCACCGGCGCCCGTTCTGGCGCCTGTTCCGGCCCCGATTCTGCTGGTGTTGGCCATCATGTTCCCGTCCTGCTGTGGTGTCAGCCAGAAGCCAGCACAGCCTGACCACATGGTCAAGAATTTTCCCCGGACGCGCGACAGAGGTTTGACCGAATGCCCCGCGCCTGATTTAAAAACTTTATGGAGAACAAGACCGTCCGCGCCCCGCGCCGCAGCCGTATCCAGCAAAAGAACCGCGAGACCATCCTCGCGGCGGCGCTGGAGGTGTTTTCGGCGCAGGGGTTCCGTGGCACGACGCTGGACCAGATCGCGCTTAAGGCCGGGCTCTCGAAACCCAATCTGCTGTATTATTTCGGATCAAAGGAAGAGATCCACCGCGACCTGCTGACCGGGCTGATGACCTCCTGGCTGGAGCCCCTGCGAGCGATGCGCGATGACGGTGACCCGCTTGCCGAGATGCTGGGCTATATGCGCCGCAAGCTGGATCTGTCGCGCGATTTTCCCCGTGAAAGCAGGCTCTTCGCCAATGAGATCCTGCAAGGCGCGCCGCGTATTTCCGAGGCGATTCAGGGGGAATTGCACGATCTGGTACAGGAAAAAGCGCGGCTGCTGGCGCGCTGGATGGATCAGGGGCGGATCCGGCGTTCGGACCCGGTGCATCTGATCATCTCGGTCTGGGCGCTGACCCAGCATTACGCCGATTTCGAAAGCCAGACGCGCGCGGTGCTGGGCGCGGGGCACGATCCCTGGTCCGAGGCTGCTGGCTTTCTTGAAACCCTCTATCTGCGGCTGTTATCGCCGCAGCCGGGCATAGGTATCCCCTGAAAGACCATTAAAAAGCAAGACATTACCTCCTAGGGAGAGGCGCTGATCTGTGTCAGGCTCTTCGGGTGGGGCTTTCTATCGTGGGGTGACGGTTATGGAATTCATTTCCGCCGTCCGGCCTGTCATGCCGACCGTAGAACCGGTTGCGAATGCCCAGGCCGGGACTTCTGCCGGATCTACTCCGGCATCACAAAGCGGCAGCCGAGCTTCGGCCGCCGCCGCAAGCGAGATCGCGCGTCCTGTGGCTCAGGCCTCGGGGGCCAACAGTTCAAGACCGCCTTTGACCGATCAAAGCCTGCTCTCCGAAGCCGCGCGCGACAAGGTCGAGGCCGCGCAGCGGGCCTATATGATGACGCTCCGGGCCGTTGGGGTGAACCCGCTGGCAAACCGCGTGCCCTGAACGACGCGGGCAAACCGTGACCTCCGGCGCGCTCCTATGGCCCAGGGGCCCCAAACGGCCCACGCGCTGCGTCATGTGACTCTGCCGTACGCAGGGTCGCGCGTGATCTTTTGCTGCGAAACACTGGCTGCACGCCAGGCCCGCCGGAACAGGCTTTCCTGACCGGAGAGTGGCGCCGAACCGACATCTGCGGACGGCACCACTGCCCGTTCCGCCTATTCTGCCGCCGGGCGAGAGGACGGGTTGTTCGGATGCGTCGTCCAGTTCGCGTAATCGCCGACCACAAGCCCGGTGCGCGGATCGACGGAACCCTTCGCCATCGGCTCCATCGTGATGCAATTCTCGACCGGGCAGACATTGACGCAAAGATTGCAGGCGACGCATTCATCTTCTTTCACGGTGAAGACACGCCCCGGGCCCATCGCAATCGCCTGATGGCTGGTATCCTCGCAGGCCGCATAGCAGCGGCCACATTTGATGCAATCATCCTGGTTGATATGCGCCTTGGCGACGTAATTCAGGTTCAGATATTGCCAGTCGGTGACATTAGGCACCGCGCGGCCGCGCAGCTCATCCAGCGTCATTCCCTTTTCATCGAGATATTCGCTGAGGCCCGAAATCAGCTCCTGCACCACTTTGAACCCATAGGTCATCGCCACCGTACAGGCCTGCACCGTGCCACAGCCAAGGGCGATGAACTCTGCCGCATCGCGCCAGGTGGTCACGCCACCGATCCCCGAAATCGGCAGGCCCGCAGTTTCCCGAGACCGCGCGATTTCGGCCACCATATTCAGCGCGATCGGCTTGACCGCCGGGCCGCAATAGCCGCCATGCGAGCCCTTGCCGTCGATCATCGGCTCGGGCGAAAACGTGTCGAGATTGACCGAGGTGATCGAATTCACCGTATTGATCAGGCTGACCGCATCGGCGCCACCGCGTTTGGCGGCCTCGGCCGGCAGGCGGATATCGGTGATGTTCGGCGTGAGTTTCACGATACAGGGCATGCGCGAATGCTGTTTCACCCAGCGGGTCACCATCTCGATATAGTCCGGCACCTGGCCGACGGCAGAGCCCATGCCGCGTTCCGCCATGCCATGCGGACAGCCGAAATTCAGCTCGACCCCATCCGCTTCGGTATCCTCGATCTTCTTCAGGATATCTTTCCAGCTTTCCTCATCGCAAGGCACCATCAGCGAGATGATCAGGGCGCGATCCCTCCAGCGGCGGCGCACCGATTTGATTTCATCCAGATTGACCTGCAAAGGCCGGTCGGTGATCAGCTCGATATTGTTGAGCCCCAGCAGACGCCGGTCGGCGCCCCAGACTGCGCCATAGCGCGGGCCATTGACGTTAACCACCGGCGGGCCATCGGCCCCGAGCGTCTTCCACACCACACCGCCCCAGCCCGCCTCGAATGCGCGCTCGACATTATATTCCTTGTCGGTCGGCGGCGCCGAGGCCAGCCAGAACGGGTTGGGCGAGCGGATACCGAGAAAATTCGTCGAAAGATCAGCCATTTGAGCCTCCCTGGAGATGAACGGCTCTGGGCCGCCTCTGGTGTCTGGGAACAGGTTTTGCGCAAGAAAAAGGCGCGGCCGGATGTAAATCCGCCGCGCCGTGAGATGTGGTGCAGGAAGGGGCGTTCAGCCGAAGAGCCAGCCCCAGGCCCAGCTGATGAGCCAGCCGCCGACCTCGCCGAACTTCAGTACGACCCCGGCCCAGGTGATACAGCCGAGGATGTTCCAGAAGGCAAAGCGCGGCAGCGTCATGCCGCTCATCCCTGCCATCAGAAAGACCACCGGGCGCAGCAGGGTGGCGAAGTGACCTGCGAAGATCGTCACCGGCCCCCAGCTGAGAAACGCCGTGTTCGCTTTCGCCTTCCATTCCGGATGGTCGCGCATCGGCCGCATCTGCAAAATAGACGCGCCGTAGCGCCAGCCCAGCCAATAGGAGAAGAACGAGCCGGCCATTGCCCCGATCGAGGCCCCGATCCACAGCGTCGTGAAGTTCAGGATTCCATTGGCCGCAAAGGCACCCACGCCGACCATGATCGCCGTCGAAGGGATCAGGATCGACAGAAATGCGGTGGTTTCGGCGGCCGCGAAGACCAGCATGATCCAGGGGGCAAGCGCATGATGGCGCTCGATAAAGTCGATTATCTGGTCGATCAGATCGGTCATGGTGCCTCGCTGGTTGCGAGACCTTTGGACGAGAAAAACCCTGGGAACAAGACCAAAGCTCCGGCGCGCTGTCGCCGTTACGAAAACTTCGCGTAAGAGGCCCTGACCGCATCGCGATGCCACTTTGCTGTGCAGCCATGGTCACAGCCCCGAGAGCTGGCGATGGATCGAGAGCGCGGCGTCACGGCCTTCGGCGACGGCGGTCACGGTCAGATCCTCGCCTCCGGCGGCGCAATCGCCCCCGGCCCAGACCTGCGCCGGCGCAGTGTCGATCTTGCCGCCCTTGACTGTCACCCCATCGGGCAGACCGGTGAGGCGCTGGCCGATGGCGCGCAGCACCTGATCGGCTTTCAGCGTGAAGGTCTCGGGCAAAAGCCGCAACCCGTCGGGCCCGTCTTCGGTATAGGCGAATTCCACCGCCTCGGCCCGGGTCTCGCCGATCACCCGCAGCGGCGCCGCATTATGGATGATTCGTACGCCTTTGCTGGTGGCGTGATCCTGTTCATGTTCGGATGCCGACATTTTCTCCTGGCTGCGGCGATAGACGATGGTGACGTTTTCCGCCCCCAGAAGCCGCGACTGCACCGCCGCATCCACCGCCGTCATGCCACCGCCAATCACCACCACATCGCGCCCGACCGGCAGCGTCGAGAGATCATTTGCCTGGCGCAGATCTGCGATGAAATCGACCGCATTGCTGACGCCTTCCAGATCCTCGCCCTCGGCGGAAAGGAGATTCACGCCCTGCAAACCGATCCCGAGGAACACTGCATCATAGCTCTGGCGCAGTTCGGCCAGCGTGATGTCACGGCCAAGCTCCACCCCATTGCGCAATTCGATCCCGCCGATCTGCAACAGCCAGTCCACCTCGGCCTGCGCGAAACCGCCGGTCGATTTGTAACTCGCGATGCCATATTCATTCAGGCCGCCCGGCCGGGGGCGGCGCTCAAACACCACGATATCATGGCCCAGCATCGCCAGCCGATGCGCACAGGCGAGCCCTGCCGGCCCTGCCCCCACCACAGCCACCCGCCGCCCCGTGGGCGTCGCGCGCTGGAACGGATGCCCCTTCGGCATCGCAAAATCCGTGGCAAACCGCTGCAAACGGCCGATTTCGACCGGTTTGCCTTCGGCCACCTCGCGCACACAGACCCCTTCGCAAAGGGTCTCGGTCGGGCAGACGCGGGCACAGATGCCGCCAAGGATGTTTTGCGACCAGATGGTCTTTGCCGCAGCTTCCGCTGTGCCGGTTGCGATCTGGCGGATGAAAAGCGGGATATCAATCGAAGTCGGACAGGCCGTCATACAGGGCGCGTCATGGCAGAAATAGCACCGGTCTGCGGCCACCCGCGCCTCATGCACATCAAGCGCCGGCAGGTGATCGAGAAAATTGCGGTCATATTCCTCGGCTGGCAAACGTCCCGATGCGATACCGGGGGTCAGCGGGCTGTTGCTCATCGCACAAGACCTCTCTGTTGGGGGATGGTGGCTGGTTTCGGCTCTTCCTGGGATTCATCTTCCGGGTTCAGCGTCTCACAGGTCACAAATTTTACCAAATGGAAAAATTTTAAACTCTCCCCAGGCTGCGGGCCGCATGCGCGCAGCTGAAAAAAGCGCCAATCAGCGCCTCGGGCCCGGGGTGATGGATCGGCGCTTTTCTCTGGTGAATGGCTGCCCTATAAGCGGAGATCAGCAGAAACGGGGCCTTGTGAGCGCTGACAATCGCGCCCATATCCGCGCCGTTCAATCAGGTGCAACAAAGTCAACAGGCGATGAAACGCCATCAGAGGACGGCATGAGCAAACATTCTTCCGACGCAGACGTCGCATTCATCTCGGCACTCGCCGAGCTTCTGAACAAGAACGAGCTGACGGAGATCGCCGTCAAACGCGAATATGGCGAAGATGACAGCCTTGAGGTCCGGGTCGTCAAACAGGCCAATATCGTGACCACGGCTGTTGCCGCGCCGGCGCCGGTCTATGCCGCTGCCCCCGGGGTCGCCCCTGCAGCCGCACTGGCCGCAGCCCCGGTCGCCTCGGAAGATCCGACCCAGCATCCGGGCGCGGTCACCTCGCCCATGGTCGGCACGGTCTATCTCTCGGCAGAACCTGGTGCTGCGCCCTTCGTCACCGTGGGCGCTCAGGTCAAGGAAGGCCAGACGCTTCTGATCATCGAAGCGATGAAGACGATGAACCATATCCCGGCGCCGAAATCCGGCACGGTGAAGCGCATCGTCGTCGATGACGCGGCGCCGGTCGAATTTGGCGCGCCCCTGATGATCATCGAGTGAGGCCATCGGATGTTTGAAAAACTCCTGATCGCCAACCGGGGCGAGATCGCGCTACGCGTGATCCGGGCCTGCCGGGAAATGGGCATCAAATCGGTCGCGGTTCATTCGACTGCCGACACCGATGCGATGCATGTGCGGCTTGCGGACGAATCCGTCTGTATCGGGCCGGCGGCCTCTTCGGGGTCGTATCTGAACAAGGCGGCGGTGATCTCGGCCTGCGAGATTTCCGGCGCCCAGGCCGTGCATCCGGGCTATGGCTTCCTGTCGGAGAATGCCGATTTCGCCCAGGCGCTGGAAGATCACGGCATCACCTTTATCGGCCCGACCGCCCAGCATATCCGCATCATGGGCGACAAGATCACCGCGAAAGAGACCGCGAAAGAACTGGGGATCCCGGTGGTTCCCGGCTCGGATGGCGGCGTGCCGGATTACGAGACCGCGCAGCGCGTGGCCAAAGAAATCGGCTATCCGGTGATCATCAAGGCCACCGCCGGCGGCGGCGGGCGCGGCATGAAAACCGCGCTGACCGAGGCCGATCTTGAGATTGCCTTCCGGACCGCCAGGTCCGAGTCAAAAGCCGCCTTCGGCAATGACGAAGTCTATATCGAGAAATACCTGCAAAAACCGCGCCATATCGAGATCCAGGTCTTCGGGGATGGCAAAGGCAATGCGGTCCATCTGGGCGAGCGCGACTGCTCGCTGCAGCGCCGCCACCAGAAGGTGTTCGAGGAAGCGCCCGGCCCGGTGATCACGCCGAAACTGCGCGCCGAGATCGGTAAAGTCTGTGCCGATGCGGTCGCGAAGATCAATTACATCGGCGCCGGCACTGTCGAATTCCTCTATGAGGACGGCAAGTTCTATTTCATCGAGATGAACACCCGCCTTCAGGTCGAGCATCCGGTGACCGAATTCATCTATGGCGTCGATCTCGTGCGCGAACAGATCCGCGTCGCGGCAGGCCTGCCGATGTCCTTCGTCCAGGCCGATCTGGAAGTGAACGGCCATGCGATCGAAGTGCGCATCAATGCCGAGAAACTGCCGAACTTCACCCCTTCTCCGGGCCGGGTGAAGACCTTTCACGCGCCGGGCGGGCTTGGGGTGCGGATGGATTCGGCGCTCTATGGCGGCTATTCGATTCCGCCCTATTATGACAGCCTGATCGGCAAGCTGATCGTCCATGGCCGCGACCGGCCCGAGGCCCTGGCCCGTCTGCGCCGCGCGCTTGGCGAGCTGGTCGTCGACGGGATCGAGACCACGGTGCCTTTGTTCGAGGCGCTGCTGAACGAGCCGGATATCCAGAGCGGGGATTACAATATCCACTGGCTGGAGAAATGGCTCGCGGCCCAGCTCGCCCCGCGCGACTGACCGGCCCGATGACTGACCGGCCTGATGTCTGAGATTACGCCGGAGCTCCTGCTGCACGCCTATGCGGCAGGAGTTTTCCCCATGGCGGAATCGCGCGACGATCCCGAGATCCACTGGGTCGATCCGCGCAGGCGCGGAATTCTGCCGCTGGACGGGTTCCATATCTCGCGCAGCCTCGCGAAAACGATCCGCCGCGCGCCCTGGCGTGTCTCGGTCAATGAGGCGTTTCGCGATGTGGTTCTGGCCTGTGCCGACCGCGAAGAGACTTGGATCAACCCCCATATCCTCTCGCTTTATCAATCGCTTCACGAGATGGGCTTCGCCCATAGTCTTGAGGTGCGCGAAGGTGACGCCCTGGTCGGCGGCGTCTACGGCGTCAGCCTCGGCGCGGCGTTTTTCGGTGAAAGCATGTTCTCGCGCCGGACCGATGCGTCAAAACTTGCGCTCGCTTACCTGACGCACCGGCTGCGGGCCGGTGGCTATCTGCTGCTCGATACGCAATTCATCACGCCGCATCTGGCCAGCCTTGGTGGCGTCGAAATCCCGCGCGCCGCCTACCATGACCGCCTGCGCGAGGCCCTGGGCCATACGGCCAGCTTTCTCCCGACGGGTTACTCGGCCTCGCCCTCTTCAGTCTCTTCCGGCGTCTCGATTGTTTCGGGCGGCTTATAGCCCGGCACAATGCAGCGCAGCACCCAGACGTCATAGCGCGGGTGATCCATCGCGGACAAAGCCGGCGCCGAAGCCAGCATCCAGCCCGAAAACACCGGGTCCTGGCGGCTGGAATCAAGAATGGTCAGATGGGCCTCGGCCTCGGCGGCCGGGTTTTCCTGGGGGTAGCGGCACTGGTTCAGCTGGATCGTCAGCCGCCCATTGGTCGCCGCCTGACCGCGCGACAGCTCGAGATCACCGGTGCGCCCGGTCAGCGTATCAAGCCAGCGGATCTCGGCGCCTTCGCCTTCTGCAAATCCCTGCGCGAAAGCAGGGCCACCGGCGCAGACCAGAAGTAAAGCCAGAGCCCGCCGCCGCATCAGCCGCCCCCCGCCGGCGCCGCCGCGCCGCTGTCAGAGGAGCCGCTGCCCACGAATTTCAGCAGGAGCGATATCAGCGAAACCGAGCCCTGGGTATCCTCGATCTCATCGCCCGGGCCCAGCACATCCGCCATACCGCCAGGCTGGATCTCGACATAACTGCCACCCAAAAGCCCGTCCTGCGAGATCAGGATCGCGGAATCAGTCGGCAGATCGATGCCCTGCCGCATCGAGATCGTGGCATCGGCGAAAAAGGTCACCGGATTCAGCTCAAGCTTCGTGATCGTGCCGACCTTCAGCCCCGCCAGCCGGACATCCGAGCCAACCTGGATCCCGTCGACCGCGCGAAAAGAGGCGGTCAGCGGATAGGTCTGGGTGGCGCCAAAGCCACGCCCTGCCCCATTCGCGGCCCAGACGGCAAAACCGATCCCAACGGCGAGCACAGCGGCCCCGGTCAGCACTTCCGCAACAGAATGGCTCATATGCGAGACCTCACCCTGACACCTGGCTTGCGCGTTCCCGTCATTCGGGCGCCCAGGCCTCGTAATCCTTGCGCTCTGCCGGCACACCGCGCCGGATCGAGCCGGGCGGCGCATAGGCCAGATCAGACCCCGAGAGATTCTCGTGATGCGGCTTTTCCCAGGATTTATGCTTCAGCGGCGCCTCGGTCGGCGGCTTTTCCCAGGTGTGATGCAGCCAGCCATGCCAGTCGGGCGAAACGCGGCTCGCCTCCATCTCACCGTTAAAGATCACCCAGCGTTTCTTAGCGTCTTTCGACTGGTAAAAAACATTGCCCTGATCATCTTCACCCACCTTCACCCCGTTTCTCCAGGTGAAGAACCTTGTGTTCAGCGTCTCGCTGTTCCACCAGGTCAGAAGGCTGAGCAGGAACTTTTTCATACCTGTTTCTCCGGGCATATCTTCGTCCCCCCATATGAACCAGCCATCACCAAAGGTCCAGAGCCAGTGCGCCGCCTCCCCCCTCTGCCGCGCCGTTCCGCCTTTCATCTGTCTGAAAATATCCCCGCCGGAGGCATCCGCAGTTGCGACAGCCGCAACAACAGAAAAAGGGCGCGCCGTCCCCGGCACGCCCCTTCAATCTCACCGACCAGTGCCTCAGGCGCTGGCGGCCTGCTTTTTCTTGTTCGGCGTTTCGGTATGGACCAGCAAAGGCACCGCCTTGCCGCCGACCACTTCCTCATTCACCACAACCTCCTGCACGCCTTCCATGCCAGGAAGCTCGAACATGGTATCAAGCAGGATATCCTCCATGATCGAGCGCAGGCCACGGGCACCGGTTTTGCGCTTGATGGCGCGCTGTGCAATCGCCGACAGCGCCTCGGTGGTGAAGGTCAGCTTCACATTCTCGATCTCGAAAAGTCGCTGATACTGTTTCACCAGCGCGTTTTTCGGCTCGGTCAGAATGGTGACCAGCGCCGCCTCGTCGAGGTCTTCCAGCGTTGCCAGAACCGGCAGGCGACCGACGAATTCCGGGATCAGACCAAATTTCAGCAGATCTTCCGGCTCCAGCTCTTTGAAAAGCTCGCCGACGCCGCGCTCATCCGGGCCTTTGACCTTGGCGCCGAATCCTATCCCCGACCCTTTGCCGCGCTGCGCGATGATCCGGTCGAGACCGGCAAAAGCGCCGCCGCAGATGAAGAGGATATTGGTTGTGTCGACCTGGAGGAATTCCTGCTGCGGATGCTTGCGTCCGCCCTGCGGCGGCACCGAGGCAACCGTGCCCTCCATGATCTTCAGAAGCGCCTGCTGCACCCCCTCGCCCGAGACGTCGCGGGTGATCGAGGGATTGTCGGACTTGCGGGTGATCTTGTCGACCTCGTCGATATAGACGATGCCGCGCTGAGCACGCTCGACATTATATTCCGAAGCCTGCAGCAGTTTCAGGATGATATTCTCGACATCCTCGCCGACATAGCCGGCTTCGGTCAGCGTCGTCGCATCCGCCATCGTAAACGGCACGTCAAGAATGCGCGCCAGCGTCTGCGCCAGCAGCGTTTTCCCGGTCCCGGTCGGGCCGATCAGCAGGATATTCGATTTCGACAGCTCGATATCCGTTTTCGACGAATGGTTCAGGCGCTTGTAATGATTGTGAACCGCGACCGAGAGAACCCGCTTGGCATGGGCCTGGCCGACCACGTAATCGTCGAGAACCTTGCAGATCTCGCGCGGTGTCGGCACGCCCTCGCCGGTTTTCAGCCCCGAAGTCTTGGTCTCTTCGCGGATGATATCCATGCAAAGCTCGACGCATTCATCACAGATGAACACGGTCGGTCCGGCGATCAGCTTGCGGACCTCATGCTGGCTTTTGCCGCAGAACGAGCAATAAAGCGTGTTCTTGCTGTCGCCCGAATTGGTGGCCATGCGTAACCCTTTGCAGTCGCCGCGCGGATAACGCGGCCATTTCAGTGCAGAAGTCTAGGACAGGTCCGAAACCTCCACAACGCCAAATCGCCCAAGGATGGCCCGCTCCCGGGCCAATCTTCACATCGCTGTCATTCTGCGGTCACGGCAGGCGATAAACCTGCCGCGCCGCTGCCAGAAATGATTCTTCCGTGGCCGGTTCTCACTTGGCGAGATCGTCGGCCTTGCCGCGCTCGGCCACGATCTCGTCGATCAGCCCCCAGGCTTTTGCCTCTTCGGCGGTCATGAAATTGTCGCGCTCCAGCGCGTCTTCGACCGTTTTCAGATCATTGCCGGTATGTTTGACATAGATCTCGTTCAGGCGCCGCTTCAGCCGTTCGGTGTTGCGGGCGTGAATCAGGATGTCGGTCGCCTGGCCCTGGTAGCCGCCCGAGGGCTGGTGCACCATCACCGAGGAATTCGGCAGGCTGAACCGCATGCCCTTTTCGCCGGCCTGCAAAAGCAGCGAGCCCATCGAGGCCGCCTGGCCGATCACCAGCGTCGAAACCTTCGGGCGGATATATTGCATCGTGTCATAGATCGAGAGACCCGAGGTCACCACGCCGCCGGGGCTGTTGATATACATCGAGATTTCCTTGGTCGGGTTTTCCGCCTCAAGGAACAGAAGCTGCGCACAGATCAGCGACGACATGCCGTCATGCACCGGGCCGGAGAGGAAGATGATCCGCTCCTTCAGCATGCGCGAATAGATGTCATAGGCGCGCTCGCCCCGGCTGGTCTGTTCGACAACCATGGGGACCAGCGTGTTCATATAGTGCTCAACGGGATCGCGCATCGGGGCCTGCCTCTTCAGTTCAAAATCTGTGTTACTGCCGTAAAGTTTCCGGAATCTTAGTCATGCGGCAGAGGGGCTGCAAGGGAGGGCTCCCACCTTTCCCCGCCGCATCGCGGCTCGCGACTAGCGGCGCAGCCGCATCTCGGCCCTGAGCCCGCCCAGATCCCTGCCTGTCCCAAGCCAGAGCGCACCGCCATGGCTCGCCGCAATATCCGCGGTGATCGAAAGGCCAAGCCCGACGCCGCCGCCCTGGTTGGGGTCACGCGCGCTGCCGAGCCGGGTGAAGGGCTGCACCGCTTTTTCCCGCTCGGCCTCGGGAATGCCGGGGCCATTGTCTTCCACCGTGAAGACAAGGGTATGAGGCGAAAAGCTCAGGCTGACCTGCGCCTTGCTGCCATGGCGCAGCGCATTGCCCAGCAGGTTCTCAAGCGCACGGTGTACCCCCTGTGCCCGCAGCTTCGCGCGCCGCGGCACACCGGTCACAACAAGATCCGCCACGGTGCCTCCGCCGCGCCGGGCGGCCTGGATCACCTCGGTTGCGATGGCGGCGGGGTCGCACTCCTCCTCCCCTTCGGTCGCGTCGCCGCGCACGAAGGCGAGGAACTCATCCACGAGGCGCTCCATCTGGATCACATCGGCCTGGAGATCGCGGCTGTCCTCATCTTCCGGCATCAGCGACAGCGCCAGCCGCATCCGGGTCAGCGGCGTTCTGAGATCATGGCTGACGCCCGAGAGCATCAGCATCCGCTGTTCAATCTGGCGCTCGATCCGGTCGCGCATCTCGACGAAAGCGCGCCCAGCTGCCCGCACTTCCAGCGCGCCGCGCGGCCGGTAAGCGATGCGCTCGCCGCGCCCGAAGGCCTCTGCCGCCTCGGCCAGTTTCGCGATCGGGCGCAGCTGCCGGCGCAGGAAAAAGAACGAAATCACCGTCATCAGCACCGAGGTGAGGACCATCAGCACCAAAAGCTGATGCGGATTGGTCGCAGACATCCGCCGGCGCGCGATATCGGCCTGGATATCGCCGAAAGGCGTTGCGATTCTGGTGCGCACGATCCGGTCATCGCCCGAGACATCGGCCGCGCGCATCTCGGGGATCTCGGCATGGAGGGTCTCGACAATTGCCTGGCCGGAAAAATCGAGGATCGCGACCGAGTCGTCGATCGGCGCAAACGGGCCTGGCGGGAAGGTCACCGTGATCTGCAGCGGTCCGCCGACCGCATCGGCCCGCGCCCGCGCCTCTTCCGCGCTGCTTCCGGCGGCGAAGTCCTGCAGGAGATAGGCGAGATCAATCGCCACGCCTCCCGTCATCTGGCGCGTCACCCCCTCATAATGGCGCTGGATGAAAGCCATGGACACCACCAGCTGAATGATGACGATGGGCAGCACCAGGATCAGGGCGGCCCTGCCATAGATCCCGCGCGGAAGCAGATGTTTCAATGTGATCATGCGAAGAGGCTAAAGATGTCGCCCGAAGAAGAAAAGCCACCCGTGCCGGCCGCGCCTGTCGGCGCGGCAGCTGGCGAGACAATCGGCGAGACAGCGCTTGCCGGACTGCCGCTGCGCCGGGTGCTTGCGGATAATCCCGGACCGCTGACCGGGCCGGGCACCACGACCTGGCTTGTCGGTCACGGTGTGGTCACGGTGATCGACCCCGGCCCGGCCTTGCCCGCGCATCTGGAGGCGATAGTTGCTGCCCTGGATCCCGACGAGAGAATCGCCGCCATCCTCGTGACGCACCCGCATCTCGATCATTCGGCGCTTGTGCCGGATCTCGCCCGCGCGACCGGCGCCCCGGTTTACGGCTTTGGCCCTGCCGGATCGGGCCGTTCTCCGGCGATGCAGGCGCTTGAGGCAGCCGGCCTGAGCGGTGGCGAGGGGATCGACCGCAGCTTCGCACCGGATATCCGCCTCGCGGATGGCGCAGAGTTTCAGATCGGATCCGAGACCTTTCGCGCCCTCCACACCCCCGGCCACAGCGCCGAGCATCTGAGCTTCGCCTGGCGCGGCGCGCTGTTTTGCGGTGATCACGTCATGGCCTGGGCCCCGAGCCTCGTCTCTCTGCCCGATGGCGATATGGGCGCCTATATGACGTCACTGCAGCGCCTCGGCGCTGAAAGCTGGACCTGCCTCCTGCCCTGTCACGGCGAGGTGATTGACGATCCCGCCGCAAGAATCGCCGCGCTGATCGACCACCGCCTGAAGCGCGAGGCGAAACTCCTTGCCGCCCTCACCTCGCACCCTATGAGCCCGGACGACCTCCTGCCCATCGTCTACGCCGATACGCCCAAGACCCTCTGGCCCGCGGCAAGACGCAGCCTTCTGGCCCATATCGCCGATCTGACCAGCCGCGAGCAGGTCACAACCACCGCCTGGCCCGGCTCCTCACCGCTGGTAACCGCCCGATGACGCAAAAGAGTTTTTTCGCGTGTTTTTCTGGTTTTGCCTCTTGCCGCCCCAGAATCCTCTGGCTATACGTCGCCCCATGTTCCGGCGTAGCTCAGCGGTAGAGCAGTTGACTGTTAATCAATTGGTCGTAGGTTCGATCCCTACCGCCGGAGCCAAAAATCCCTAGTGGATACAGCTACTTAGAAAAGGCCCGCTTTCGAGCGGGTCCTTCTCGTTTTGCGCAGGGTAACATCTGGGGTAACAGTCTCGCCCCCCCTTGGATGCCTTCACGCCAGGCAGATCCCCTGCCCCAGTGAATGACGAATCGAGAATCAAGCACAACCCTTCGGGGTTCGGCTTGGCATGCCCATCATGGACGCTCCTGGGATTTCAGGATCGCTGAGATGCCCTGAAATCTTAGGCCATCCGCTCGTCCACGCTGGACAGAGGTCGCTCCCCAAAACGGGGGAACAAAGCCAGATTCCTTGCTTAGGCCAAACCCCGAAATCGGGATGTGAGGTCGGGACGCCATTCGTACCAGCCTGCCAGACCGGTGATCCCTGGTCTGACTTGCGGTCACCAGAACCGGGGAGCGTGGAGGCCTCCGAGCAAAGTGGGTTTTCCCCACTTCCGGGGATAACTCTCCCCGATGGTGGAAGTTGCTTTGAGCCCATTGCTGCCTGTCGGGCATCACACCTAAGATCGCGATAGATCAGTGCGGGACGAGAAAACACATATGTTTTACGACAGCTATATCATTTGCAGCACACCGCGGACCGGCAGCACACTGCTGTGCGATCTGCTCTCCTCGACAGGCACCGCCGGGGAGCCTGACTCCTTTTTCATGCAGGATGTCGACCCGGTCTGGGCAAAGCGGTGGGCTCTGCCCCGAAGTGAGGGGAAAGGCACGGTGCATCATTCCTCTGCTTATCTGAAGGCTGCTATTGCGGCAGGTCGGGGACAGTCGCAGATATTTGGATTGCGACTGATGAGAAAGAACCTCCCTGATCTCATGACCATGATAGATCAGGTCTACCCCGGCAGACCCACCGACAAAGAGCGTTTGCAGGCAGCATTTGGCAGGGTGCTCTGTATTCATCTTTCGCGAGAGGACAAGCTTTCTCAAGCAATATCAATGGTGAAAGCCGAACAGACCGGTCTGTGGCATATCGCTCCCGATGGTTCGGAATTGGAGCGGCTGGCCGCGCCGAGGGCACCGAAATATGATTTCGCGCGGATAAGGACAAAACTTGATGAGCTGGAAGGGTATGACGCTAGGTGGGTGACTTGGTTCTCGGAGCAGGGGATTGAACCGCGCAGGCTCAGCTACGAAACGTGTTCGATTACATCGAGATGTTCTACAATCCAAAGCGCAAACATGCGAGGAACGGGATGCTGTCGCCCGCCGAGTTCGAACGGCAGCAGAAGATGAGACGCGAAGGCGTCTAAGAAACTCGGGGACATTCACTTGGGTTCACAACGCCTGCTTCATCCGCACAGCCGGCCTCGCTGTCCCGGGCCAGCGCTTCTCGACGGTCGCGCGCAGGGACCAATGCACGGTGCCCATATGGATCTATCCTGCTCAGGCCCTGGTCAGGACGAGCTGGCCTGTTTGGATTGATTTGCGCGAAACTTTAGATCATTGTTTTCAGTAATGAATCCCTTTGCCAGGGTTGACGGCGGTGCTCTGGGGCATAAGAATCCGCATATGTGCGGGGCCAGATTCTATTTCACTCTCGCAGCCGCCGCGAGGATGTCATGACGAAACCATCTGATCCCGCTCCTCCAGGCCGCACGGACCGGCGCGGCTCTGGCATGGGCAGCTCAAAGCCCTACCGCGGACCAGAACGCCGTAAGGGCGAGCGGCGCGGCGCGGACCGGCGCGGCACGTCGCTGACGGTGTTTCTGGTCGACAATGATGAGGCGTTCCGTGTTTCGCTGGCGAGTGCGCTGCAAATGCTGGATTACAAAGTTGAATCCTATGCTTCAGCGATGGATTTTCTGTTTGCCTATGATGGCCTGGAGCCGGGTTGCCTGATCCTCGATTACAGGCTTCCCGGAATGAACGGGCTGGAATTGCAGGCCCATCTTAACTCGGCGGGGAACACGCTGCCGATCATTTTCGTCACCGGCCATGGGGGCGTGCCGGAATCTGTGCAGGCCATCAAGGCCGGGGCTCTCGATTTTCTGGAAAAGCCCTTCAGCCAGTCGGTTCTGATCGAACGGGTCGAAACTGCTCTGGCGATGGCTTCCGAACGGATTGCCTCAAAGGCAGGCACCGCGCGCCTCGACGCAAAATTCAAGCGCCTGACCATGCGCGAGATGGAAGTCGTCAGCCACATGGCCGCGAACCCGTCACAAACCTCCAGCAAAGAGGTCGGGGCGCGACTGGGGATCAGTCCCCGCACCGCCGATCACCACCGTGCCCGCATTCTGGAGAAGTTGCAGGTGCGCACGGTCGCCGAACTGGTGACGCTGGCACAACGTTATCTGTCGAAAACCTCAAGATCCAAATGAGACGGGCAATCGGATTGAACGCCGCTCTGGGCGATGATGCCCTGGCACCGGAGATCCTCACCTCGGCCCGCATGGCCTGCGGCGGGCAACCGGACGATCCCGAAGCGCTGCGCGCTACACTTTGGGCAGCGGGGCAGTGAGTAGTGATCGCCGCCTTGTCCTGTGTATGATGTGGTCGCCGCAAACCCGACACTGACCTGAGCTCAGTCTTTGCTCTCTGCTGACATGCCTCACGAGGGAGATCGACGATGTCGAAACGAAAGCAGCACACCCCCATCGGTTCAGGGCGAAGGAGACCCTTGAGGCGCTGACAGGCGAGGAGACCAGGCCGGAACTGGCGAGCCTGTTCGGTGTGCATCCGACGATGATCAATCAACGGAAACCTGCGCTGCCAGATGGCGCGTGCGCTGTCTTTGAACGCGGTGGCCGCAAGGCGCCGGTCATCGATGACGATGATGTCCTGGATCTGCATGCCAGGAACGGAGAGCAGGCGGTGGCCGACTCTTTCTTGGGAAGACAGCCGAGGTTTTGGGCCATCAAGTGAGGCGCGGCATGGTCGGACGCGACCAACCGCGCCTGTTGATTGGCCGGCAGCGCGCTCTGCTGTCGAACCCTCCGTCGTCGTTTTGCCGCACACTGCCGGGTGATACGGACCAGAATCTCGCGCTGATGCCGCTGATCGTCGAGGAGGCCCCCGACACGCCTTTCTTTGGCCTCCGTCAGATGACCTCGCACCTGCGTAACGAGGGCCACAAGGTGAACGAAAAGCACATGCGCCGGCGTAAGCGCCTGATCGGCCTGATGCCGATCTGTCAAAAGCCCGACACCAGTCGTCCAGCAAAAGGGCAAAAGATCTGTCCCCGCCTTCTGCGCGGGTCGCGGAAGGAAGGGCAAGCCAGGACTGCGGCATGGACATCCCCTGCCTGTCCCATAAGGCCCGGGTGGCGGCCTGCCATCAGCACGCGCCGCCCCAGGAAGCACGCGGCAGCAGCCTTTGCGCTGGCCTCGATGGCCAGCGCAAAGGCGGGCCCCTCTGAACGGCCCCTCGCCCGAGCGCCTCACGCCGGCCCGCCCTTTGCCATTGCGTGCCCCGCCGCACGGGATTATCTCAGACCGGATCCGAACAAAGAGGTCCGACATGCTTTACCCATCCGGCGCGGCTTATCTCAAAGCCCCGAACAAGCAGGTTCTCCTGTTCGGCATGTCGGGTCTGGGCAAGACGCATCTGTCGAACATGCTGCGCGCGGCCCCGGCGGATCAGGGCGGCTGGTTCCATTACTCGGTCGATTACCGCATCGGCACCCGCTATATGGGCGAATATATTGCTGATAATTTCAAACGCGAAGCAATGAAGGTGCCGCTCCTGCGGGAACTTCTGATGTCGGATTCCGTCTTCATCGCCTCGAACATCACCTTCAACAACCTGGCGCCGCTTTCGACCTATCTCGGCAAGCCCGGGGATGCGGCAAAAGGCGGCCTGCCCTTTGCCGAATATATGCTGCGCCAGGATCAGCATCGCGGCGCCGAAATCGCCGCAACGCTGGACACCAGACCCTTCATCGCCCGCGCCAATGACCTCTATGGCTACCGGAATTTCATCTGCGACACCTCAGGCTCGATCTGCGAAGTGGTAAACCCCTGGGATGAAACAGACCCGGTGATGACACAGCTCAGCCAGACGCTCCTGATGGTCTGGATCAGAGGCTCTGATGCCCATACCGAGGAACTCGTCCGCCGCTTTGACCGCGCCCCAAAGCCGATGTATTATCAGCCCGATTTCCTCACCCGCATGTGGGAAGACTACCGCGCCGAGTACAAAGTCAGCGAAGACAGCTGCGATCCTGACCATTTCGTGCGCTGGACCTATGCGAAGGCCCTCGCCCATCGCCAGCCGCGCTATGCCGCCATGGCCGAATGGGGTGTCACCGTCACCGCTGAAGAGGTCGCTGAAGTCAGCGGCCCGGAAGAGTTTGACGCGATGATCGCCCGCGCGATCGATCGCAAGGCAAGCGAAGCCTGACCAATCCCTCTCCCGACTGGCATCACAACAAGGACAGACCATGCCGATCACCCTGCCCGAGACCCTGCCCGCTTATGCCGTCCTGCAAGACGAAGGCGTCATGGTCATGTCGCCCGAACGGGCGGCGCGGCAGGATATCCGGCCGCTGAAAATCGGCCTCCTTAATCTGATGCCGAAAAAGATCCAGACCGAGAACCAGTTCGCCCGGCTGATCGGCGCCACTCCCCTGCAGATCGACCTTTCGCTGATCCGGATGACCGAGCATCAGACGAAAAACACCGCCGCCGAACATATGGAAACCTTCTACCGCCCCTTCGAGGCGGTCAGAGAGGAGAAATTCGACGGGCTGATCATCACCGGCGCCCCGATCGAACATCTCGATTTCGATCAGGTCACCTATTGGGACGAGCTGCGCGAGGTCTTCGACTGGTCCCGGACCCATGTCCATTCCACCTTCGGCGTCTGCTGGGGCGGCATGGCGATGATCAACCATTTCCACGGCGTGCCGAAACATATGCTGGAAAGAAAGGCCTTCGGCTGTTTCCTGCATGAAAACGTCGCCCCCGCCTCGCCCTATCTGCGCGGGTTTTCGGATGATTGTTTCGTGCCGGTCTCGCGCTGGACGGAAATGAAACGCGACGAGATCGAGGGCGTCGACGGGATGAAGATCCTGCTCGACAGCGATCAGACCGGCCCCTGCCTCGTCGAGGATTCCGGGCTTAACGCTCTCTATATCTTCAACCATTTCGAATATGAGAATGACACGCTGAAGCAGGAATATGATCGCGACATCGCCAATGGCACCGCGATCAATATCCCGTCGCATTACTATCCCGGCAATGATCCGACAAAGCAGCCACGCAACCGCTGGCGCAGCCATGCGCATCTGCTCTACGGTAACTGGATCAACGAGATCTATCAGCACACGCCCTTCGACTTGCGCGATATCGGCAGCTGAGCGAGGAGATGCGCCATGGCAAAAGAAAACCACGATCTGCCCTTTGACGGCGCGATCAGCCGCTACTTCCGCAAAGGGGCCCCGAAGGCGATCCGCGAGGCCATCGGGAAAGCCGGAAAGGATGATATCCTGACCCCCGGCTTTCCCTATGCCGAAGAGATGGGTCGCAAAGACTATGATACCGCGATGGAGGGGCTGCAGCGCCAGCTCGTCCGGCTCCAGGCCGATGTGAAAGCCACCGGCAAGCGCATTGTGGTGATCTTCGAGGGCCGCGACGCCGCCGGCAAGGGTGGCACCATCGCGCGGTTTCGCGAGAACCTGAACCCGCGCGTCGCCAATGTCGTGGCGCTGCCGGCGCCGTCTGATCGCGAAAAGGGCCAGTGGTATTTCCAGCGCTATATTGACTGGCTTCCGGCCAAAGGCGAAATGGTTCTGTTCGACCGCAGCTGGTATAATCGCGGCGTGGTCGAGAAGGTCTTCGGCTTCTGCTCGGATGCGGAACGCGCCACTTTCTTCCGCCAGGTCCCTGAATTTGAACATATGCTGGTCGATGAGGGCGTCATTCTGATCAAGCTCTGGCTTGAGGTCGGCCGCGCCGAACAGCTTCGCCGCTTCATCGAGCGCGAACAGGATCCGCTGAAACAGTGGAAGCTCTCCCCGGTCGATATCGAGGGCCTCGCGAAATGGGAGGATTATTCCGCTGCCATAGCCGAGACGCTGACGCTGAGCCATTCCTCTCATGCCCCCTGGACCGTGATCCTGTCGGATGACAAGCGGCGCGCCAGGCTCGCGGCAATCCGCGAGGTGCTGAGCCGTGTCGATTACAAGGGCAAGGACGAAGCGGTGATCGGTTCCATTGATCCGCAGATCAGCGGTGGCCCCGAGCGGATGCCCCGGGCCTGATGCGGCCGGAACGGATCGGACCATGAGCACGAAACGCGGCTATCACCATGGCAATCTGCGCCAGGCGCTGATCGATGCCGCTCTGGATCTGATCGCGGCAAATGGCCCACAGGGCTTTTCCCTCTCCGAGGCCGCCAAAGCCGCCGATGTGACCCCGGCAGCCGTCTATCGCCATTTCGCCGGCCGTGACGACCTGATCGCCGAAGTGGCGCATCAGGGCTTTGGGATTTTCGCGGCATTGCTGGAATATGCCTGGAACGAGGGCCGCCCCTCAGCGCTGGCGGGGTTTGAGGCGATCGGGCGCGCCTATCTGGCTTTTGCCCGCAAATATCCAGGCCATTACCAGGCGATGTTTGAAAGCGGGTTGCAACCGGCCAGCCATCCCGACCTCGCGCTGATCGCCACACGCGCGCGCGGGATCATGGAAAACGCCGCCGAAACGCTGCTCGCCGCGCTCCCCGCTGCCCGGCGCCCGCCCGCCACCATGGTCGCGGCCCATATTCGCGCCACCAGTCATGGCATCGTGGAGCTTTTCCTGCGCGGCAATGGCGGCAGCCTGCCCTATACGCCCGAAGACCTGATCGAGGCCTCGGTCGGGATCTATCTGCGCGGTCTCGGCATCCTGCCGCCGGACAGATAGGGCTGGCCGCAGAAAGGGGCCCTGCCCCTCGAGGCTTTGCCTATCACCCCGGGATACTTAAAGACAGATGAAAAAGCAAAGCCCCGCTCTGTATTCATCTGTCTCTTAAATATCCCCGCCGGAGGCCTTCCCCCGCGCAAGCGGGGGAACGATCAACGGAAGAGCACCAGCGCCGAGGGCGACCAGGCGAGCTCGACTTCGGTCCCCACATCCAGCACCGGACGGCCGGGCGTGTTGCGCATCGACAGGCGCACCTCTACATCGGTATCGCCGATGAACACATCGTAATAGGTCATGTCGCCGAAATAGATCACTTCATCGATCTTGCCCCTGACCGAGCGATCATCCGCGGTCTGGCCCGGGTAGAGCATGGTCAGGGTCTCGGGGCGCAGCCCCACAACCGGGCTGCCTTCGCCGGTCGGCGCAGGTGCCTGATCGGCTTCGAGGGTCACGCGGCCGAGGCCTTTGGCCTCGACCTCGAACCGGCCGCCCTGTTCCGAGATAATCTCGCAGGGGATGAAATTCATCGTACCGATGAAATCCGCAACCTTGCGGCTGTTCGGGCGGCGGTAAAGCGTTTCCGGATCGGCGAGCTGCGCGATCTGGCCCTCGAACATCACCGCGATGCGGTCGGACATCACCAGCGCCTCTTCCTGGTCGTGGGTCACGAGGATGAAGGTGATCCCGACCTGGCGCTGCAGCTTGATCAGTTCGACCTGCATATGCTCGCGCATCTTCTTATCAAGCGCGGAAAGCGGCTCGTCCAGCAGCAGAACCTTCGGCTTCAGGATCAGCGCCCGCGCCAGCGCAACCCGCTGCCGCTGGCCGCCTGACAGCGCATGGGCCGCGCGACCGCCATAGCCCTTGAGGCCGACCATTTCGAGCGTCTCTTCCACGGCAGCCGCCTTTTCGGCCTTGCTGCGCGGATCGCGGCGCAACCCGAAAGCCACGTTTTCCGCCACCGACATATGCGGGAAGATCGCGTAGCTCTGGAACACCATATTGGTCGGCCGCAGGTTCGCGGGAACCGAGCTCATATCCTTGCCATCGATCAGCACGGCGCCGGAATCGACGCCTTCGAAGCCTGCAATCGTGCGCAACAGCGTGGTCTTGCCACAGCCCGAGGGCCCGAGCAGCGAGAAGAACTCGCCCGCCCGGATTGTCCCGTTGATGCCCCGCAATGCGTGGTAATCGCCGTAGTATTTCTGGATATCCCGAAACTCGATCATGGTCGGGCGTTTATCAGCGCTCATTACAGGAAGCCTCCGGAATCCTTGCCACCGGTCCTGGCGATGCCGCGGCGACGGAAATATTCAGCGATTGCGAGAAGACAGATAGAAAGACCGACAAGGATCGTCCCCAGAGCCAGCATTGAAGGCACTTTCGCGGGGAAACGGAACTGGCCGAAAATATAGACCGACAGGATAGGCTGGCCCGAGCCGAGGAAGTTCGCGACAATGAATTCGTCGATCGAGATGGTGAAGGTGATTAGGAAAGAGGACAGGATCCCCGGCATGACCAAAGGCAGGATGATCAGCCGGAAGGTCGAGGCCGGGGTCTCGCCCAGATCCAGCGCCGCCTCTTCCAATGAGCGATCCAGTGACTGGAAGGCCGAGGTCAGCAGCGCCACGGAAAACGGCGTGCAGATCAGCAGATGGCCGAGGATCACCGTGAAGATCGACAGCGGAATGCCAATTGCCATCAACACGATCAGCAAGGACATCGCGACGATCATCTCGGGCAAGACCAGCGGCAGCATGATAAAGCCCATCACCGGCGCCTTGAGCGGCCATTGATAGCGCACCGAAGACCTCGCTGCGAAGAGGCCCAGAATGGTCGACAGCGTGGCGACGGAAAGCGCAATGATCAGGCTGTTCTTCAGCGCCTTCCACAGGTTCGGATCGGCCCACATCTCGGAAAACCACTTGGTGGTGAAGCCCGAAAGCGGGAAAGATACTACTGCGGCATTGTTGAAGGCAAAGAGCGGCAGCACGAGGATCGGGCCGTAAAGGAACGCCAGATAGAGGATCGCATAGATCTTAAGGCCGGGGCTTTGGTCATTTCCGGCCTCCGATAAAGCGCTTGTTCAACAGTAGGAAGCCCACGCTGATAATCGCCACCGCAATCATCGCACTCGCCGCCAGCGCCGACCCCATCGCAAAGTTGCGCGATTTAAGCAGCTGTGTTTCGACGAAATTCGACACCATCGGCACTTTGCCCGCGCCGATCAGTTCGGGCGTCACATAGTCGCCGGCGGTCGGGATAAAGACGATCAGCACCGCCGCGATCACGCCCGGCATCGACAAAGGCAGGGTGACGCGCAGAAAGGTGCGCCATTTGCTTTCGCCCAGATCCTGGCCGGCCTCCAGCAGCGAGCGGTCGACCTTTTCAAGGCTGACGAAAATCGGCAGCACCGCGAAAGGCGCATAGGCATGGGCCAGCGTGATGATGATCGAGGTCACGCCATATTGCAGCACATTGAGCTGCGTATCCATGATCCCCAGCCCCATAAGCGAGCTGTCAACAATGCCGTCATAGCCCAGAATGGTGCGCCAGAGTGCTACGCGAATGATATAGCTGGTCCAGAATGGAATGGTGATCAGAAACAGCCAGAGAGACTTTTTCGATGGCTGCACATGGAAGCTGACGAAATAGGCGATCGGATAGGCCAGCAGCACCGTGGCCAGCGTCACCAGCACCGAGACATTCAGCGAGCGCAGCATCACGATGTGATACTGTGGCCGTGTCAGCACCTGGAGATAGTTCTCGCCGGTGAGCGGCAGGCTGACCGCGCCGCGAGACCCGGTCAGCACCGAATAGACCAGAACCGTTGCCAGCGGTGCCGCAAGCAAGAGAAAGGTCACCACTGCCGGGGGCGCAATCAGCAGCCAGCCCGTGCGTGCTTCAGAGGATTTTGATTGCACCTTTACCCCCGGATCTGCCGGTTTCCTGCCGACGTCTGTTTGATCAAAATACTGACGCCGCTCTGGCTTTCATGCAAGCCTGCAGATGCGAAGGCAAGGGAAGCTGCCAAAAAAAAGTTGCGCCGCCCGGCCGGGCGGCGGCGCTCTGGTCAGCCTCTGATCATTTCTACGGCTATGGCGCGTTTATTCAGCTCGGCATAGAGGGCGAGCACGATACGCGGCTGTTCCACCGCGACCTGAAGCGCATCGGAAAGCTGCTCTTCAAAGCCTTCGCCCGCCGCGACGCGCCAGATCATGTGACGGGCTGCCCCGTCATCGTAAACCACCTCAACCGCATCGCCGCGACGGCGCCAGCCAAGGAAATCGGAACACCCGCGCGGGGCGTGAAAAATGGCCTGCTGTCCCATTCGAGATCTCATTTTTGCTGCTCTTTTCAGCATGGGACAATGTCAGGCCCGCGCCGTCAACATGAAGAGCCCCCTGTAACCCCCCGAAATCACGATCCGAGTCCGCAGAGCAACACTTGTGCGCGCCAGGCGATGCATCTCAGACCAGCCGTATCAGACTGCCCGATTCAGACTGCGAGTGCCGAGGGCGGATTGGCCAGCAAAGCCGCCAGCCGGTCGAGGCCCAGCTCGAAATCGCAAAGCGGCAAGGCGCCCGGAATAGCAAGGCGGATCGCATGCGGCGCGCGCCCGCCCACCAGCGCATATTCATCGGCCGAGCGCACCATGACCCCCTCGGATTCAGCCATCCGCGAAAAGGACGAAGCGCGCCAGCCCTGCGGCAGATTCAGCCAGACAAAGGGCACGCCGGGCTGCCAGGAAAGATCATAGCCGCCCAGCCGGTTGACGGCGACCTGGATGCGATGGGCAAACTCGGCCTGGACCTTCGCCCGGATCTCTTCGGCAGCGCCCGAGCGAAACAGATGCAGCATCAGATCCGAAACCGGCCGCGCCAGGGCGAAAAAGCCGTATTGCGCCGACAGCCGTCCCGCCTCACCCATCCCTGCCGGGCAGATCACAAAGCCAAAGCGCATCGCCGCAGAAACGGTTTTCGAGATGCTGCCGACCAGCCAGACCCGTTCCGGTGCCAGAGCGCGCAGGGTGGGAAGATCGCTTTCCGCAACGGAATAGCAATCATCTTCAAGCACTTGCAGATCATAATCGCGGGCGATCCGCGCAATCTGCATCCGGCGCTCCACCGGCATCCGGCGCGTCGTCGGATTTTGCGCCTCGGAGGTCAGGCACAACACCTGCGGCCCATGCCGGCGGCAGACCGCCTCCAGCGCCTCGGGGATGACACCATATTCGTCGATCTCGACCGCCACAACATCGGCGCGGGCCGAGCGTGCGGCATAGCGGAAGCCCGGATAGGCAAGTTCTTCCAGCACCACCACCGGCCGGTCACCCCGCAGGCAACAATCGAAGATCAGCCCGACCGCATTCTGCCCGCCATGGGTCAGCATGATGTCATCCGCCGTCGCCGGGCCAAGGATCCGGTCCCCCATCCAGCGCAGGACCTCGGTCCGAAGGGCATATTCCCCCGACTGGCTGGTATAATCGGTCCAGCCGCGCGCGGTGCCGGCGGCCATGGCGGTCAGCGCCTCCTGGAAGGCCTCGGTCTGGCCGACCTCGGGCACCTGCGGCGGCCGCATATCGATGGCACCGACCCGCATCGGCAGCCGTTCGGTGTAAAGCGGCTGCGTCGGCCCGAGCCGCGGCTGGCTGGAGGCAACAAAGGTGCCGCGGCCAACCGTGGCCTCCAAAAGCCCCTCTTGCGTCGAGATCTGATAGGCCCGCGCCACAGTGCCCGGTGTCAGAGACAGGCGCCAGGCCAGATCGCGAACCGTGGGCAATTGTGTGCCCGGCGGCAGATCGCCCGCACGGATTGCATCGCGAAGCGCGCGGCTGAGACCGAGATATTTCGGGCCAGCCCAGGCGCTGAGATCAGGAGACCATCTTGTATCCGGCACAATGTAGCTCTGGTGATTGATATTTGGCTATTGTATTTCTTTTTGTAGCATATCAGCCAGATTGTACCAATACAAGGCATAACAGAAATGACCTGGCAATCCGCCCCCTCCCGCTCTGCGCCTTTGTCGCGGCTTGACCGGTTGCCGCCGGTATCGCGCCTGCTGGTCACAATTGGCCTCGGTCTGGCGCGGTGGCAGAGCCGAAAGCGCACGCGCCTGTCGCTGGCCCGGCTGGATGATCACCTGTTGCGCGATATCGGCATGGCGCCAGTGACGCGCGACAGCGAAGTGGCAAAGCCGTTCTGGCGCGCGTGATCGCGGGCGCAAAAGCGCCGCGAAATCGCCTCCCTCCCCTAATTGAACCCCTGAGACTGGGGCCGGATTTCCGGCCCCTCTTTTTCATTGTGGCTTCCGGATCGGCTGCCCCTGTCTGCCCCCCCGCCCCCGAAAACCTGCTGCGCAAAAGAAAAAGGGCCCCGCAAGCGGAGCCCTTTTCCTCTCATCCAGCGGATTGCTCCGCCGGAGTCGCTGCATAAACCGTGGTGCCGGGCCCTCAGGGCTCAGCGGGCGAGCAGTTTCGCCTCATGCTTTTTCAAGGTGCGACGGGCAGCATGGTAATTGCCGAGGCCTTCTTCGGTCTTCAGATCCGGGAAGAGTTCGAAGATCTCGTTACGTTGCGCATTGCCCATGCCTTTCAGCGTGTAATCGCCGGGCTGGAAGCTTTCGGTCCAGGCACCGTTCGACAGCACGACCTCGTGGCGGTCACACATGAAGTGAATATAGCTGACACCGATCGACTCGATCTGGTGGATGCCGTTCGAGCCGACAAGATGCTTGGCCGAGACCAGCACTTCATGCTCGTCGAAGTAAAGCTGGGTGCGGTCATTGGCAACGAGCAGACGGTGGTTCGGCGAGACCAGCATGTCACGCTCGGGCAGACCATTGCCAAGACTGTGCGCCTTGACCAGAATCGGCTGCAGGTGGCTGTCAACGCGCAGCTGCTGCCCGGTCAGGGCCTTTTCACCGATCCAGCGGATCTCCTGGATGCCGTTGTCGCGGGTGATCACCCGGTCACCGGCGCGCAACTCCTCGACCGGCACTTCACCACGCGGCGTCGCGATCAGCGTGCCGGGGGTAAAGCAGGGGATGACATTCTCGATATTGCGGAAGTCGAGATGACCAACCTCATTGCCGTCACGGTCCAGGAAATGGACGCGGCCGTTTTCCGGGTTTTCCTCGTCATAGACGATGCGCAGCGGGCCGGCGCCTGAAAGGTCGAGCGTGTCGTAATCGTCGCCCTCTTCGCCGCCGTCAATAAAGCTGCCGATCCCGGCGCCCTGGTTCTCGACAATGATCGTGTCGCGATCTGCACCACCGAAAACCGTGTCGCCGCCGCCGCTCAGGACAATTGTATCATTTCCGGCGCCGCCGAAGATGACATTATTCCCCTCGCCGCCGAACAGCTGATCCGCGCCGGACCCGCCGAACAGCGTGTCGTCACCGGCCCCGCCATAAAGCGTGTCGTCGCCGCTGCCGCCGAAAAGGATGTCGTCGCCCGCGCCGCCATAGAGCAGGTCATTGCCGGAGCCGCCATAGAGGATGTCGTCGCCGTCATCGCCATGCAGCACGTCATCGCCTGATCCGCCGTAAATCTGATCATCGCCGCTGCCGCCGTAGACGGTGTCATTGCCCGCCCCGCGAGAACGGTGTCATTGCCGGCGCCGGCATAGATACGGTCATCATCCGGGCCATCGCCCGGGATGATCGCGTCACCGGCATCGACCTCATCCCCATCGGCATCAATATAGCCAGGCCCGATCAGGTCGTCGCCATCGGTGCCCGTGATAATGCCATCGCGGCCGGTGGCGGGATTGACGGTGACGAAGATCGTCGCGGTATCGGTGCCGCCATTCCCGTCCGAGATTTCATAGCCGATCTCGGCGGTGCCGGTGAAACCCGGGTTCGGCGTAAAGCGGATACCGCCATCGGGCAGCAGCTCGACCGTGCCATTGGGCGAGGTCGGCGTCCCAACCAGCGACAGGGTGTCGCCATCGACATCTGTGTCATTGGTCAGCGGATAAATCACGACCGGGGTGCTGCCGGTGGTCGAGGCAAAATCGTCATTCGCCACCGGATCGTCATTCACCGGATGCACCGTCACCGTCACCGTGGTCGAGGCCGTCATCCCGTCCGGATCGGTGATGGTGTAAGTGATGGTGTCTTCGCCGTTGAAATCGGGGTTCGGACGATAGATCAGCACGCCATTGTCGCCGATCTCGACGGTGCCATTGCCGGCACTCGCGCTGGTCACGGTCAGAGCACCGCCCTCGGGATCGCTGTCATTGGCGAGGACGTCGATCTCCACCACGCCATCCTCATCCACCTCGGCGATGTCGGGATTTGCAATCGGCGGCTCGCCGACCGGGTGGTTGTCAACGCTGTCCGAGACCCAGAAATGGCCGACCGTGCCTTCGAAATGGCTGGTGACTTCGGGGTTCAGTGGGTCGGAGGTGGTTTCCTGGCCGCCGCCGAGGATCCAGGGCTGGCCGTAATCGGCCATCACCAGGGTCACATCAGGCGAAGTCGGCTGCGAGCTGACGCCGCCGGTGGTGGTATTGGTGACATTAAGCTGGCCGCCGGCACCGCCCTGATCCCAGGAGAAGGTCAGGTCAATCGTGTCGCCGGGCGTAAAGAACCCCGGGCCGGTGGTGTAAACAGTGTCGCCCGAACCGCTTTCGCTGGTGACGATCACTGCGCCATCCGGGGTAACCTCGATGCGGAAGCTGCCCTCGTGATCGCCGGCGGTGTCACGCGACACAACGGTCTGATTTTCGCTCAGCGGGCTGGCAGTCGGGGTAAAGCTGATACCGACAGTGCCGCTCGACAGCTGGAAATCCATGTGAGGATCGAATTTCACATAGCCGGTTTGGCCGTCCAGATTGAGGTTGCCGTCACTGACGGTCGCCCCGCCGGTCAGGCCACCATTCTGCTCGCCATGCGAAGGGGCTTCGTCACGGATGAGGTGCGTCGTCGGTTCTTCGAAGTTGTAAAGTGCGATAACAGGCATCTCAGGTCCTCGTACATTCCGACAACGAAATCCGTCGCCGCAAATCCCATCCAGAAACGACCCGAAATGGTCGTCTTAAACTCCTGCAACGGGCACAATCGCACGCTAATACCGAGCGAACCCGTCGAATGGAGGTGGATGGGATGAGGGTATGCCGGCCTGTAAAAGACCTTACCCGCAAAAGCGGGCTTCCGGAATACCGGTATCGGCAGCACTCTCGTCACCACTCTGGTGCCTTGCGGCACACCACCAACATACGACCGCCCCCACGGCCCATACGTCTTGCAGCTGACGATCAATATCTAGCTTTGCTTTGCCCCGGAAGGAAGCGGAAAAGGCGCAAATTGCGACAGGAAGGTGTTCTTCCGCAGGACAGAACCAGTCCTCCAAGGCGAGTATGAGGGCATTTCCGGCAGGGCAATTGTTTCCGCGTCAGAGACAGATCCAGTCAGAATTTCAGAAAATTTCAGTAGAATTCTCCAAGAACTTTCGAAATCTCTGCTCAGAAGCCTGCGGAACCGGCCAGATGGCCGGGATTTGTTGCCTGAATCAGAACAGCCCGCAACAACCCGGCCGCGAATTAATCATGCCCCGAAAAGCCAAAGTGATTGTGTTCCCCTCGTGATGTCGCGTTGCCAAAGCCTGATCAGTAAGCTGGTTTAGATGTATTAACGCTCACCTGAGCAACATTGACCCGAGGGAAACCTGCGAATCATCTGTCCCGATGCAGCGCTCCCACGGGGGATCCGCCTCAGATTCGCCACATTGCACCCCCTGCCCGGCGCAAAGCCCCAAAGCCGCGCCGGGCCAGGCGAGACGCATGGAGCGACACACCTCTCCTGATACATCTCCATACGCATCCATATTCGCGCCAGACGCGCGCGAGCGCGCTGTCAGATGACGCTGCGGATGGCGAAGCTGGAATTGATCCGGGTGACGCCCGGCAGGCGCGACAGGATCTCTTTATGGATCCGCTCATAATCGCCGGGGTTCTCGGCCTCGAGATGGAGAAGGTAGTCTTCTTCGCCGGTCATCAGCCAGCATTGCCGGATCTCGGGGTGTTTGCGGACCTCGGCCTCAAAGGCGTTCAGGATCTCTTCGGTCTGGCGCGAGAGGCTGATCCGCACGATCACCACATGGCGGCTTTCCGAGGCAGGGCCCGCCACCAGCGCCGTGTAGCCGCGAATGGTGCCGTTTTCTTCAAGCATCCGCACCCGGCGCAGGCAGGCGGAAGGCGAGAGCCCGACCTCTGCCGCCAGCGCGACATTGGACATGCGGGCATCGCGGCGCAGCGCCCGAATCAAGGCGCGGTCGATACGATCGATCTCTGACATGAAATTGCACACAGCGCCGGATTGTTTCACTAATGACCGAATAATCGCATAATATTGCGTCAATCAACAGGACATTCGATCAATGATCAACGAGCATCGGGGGAAATCGGCGTATTGGTCAGGTCCCGGCTGAAGATCGGGTCCGGCAGCAGGGGAAGATCAGAATGAAAGTCATCGTTCTTGGCGGTGGGGTCGTGGGCATCACCTCGGCCTGGTATCTGGCCAAGGCCGGCCATGAGGTCACGGTGATCGACCGCGAGGACGGCCCGGCGCTGGAGACTTCTTTCGCCAATGCGGGTGAGGTGTCGTTTGGCTATTGCAGCCCTTGGGCCGCGCCGGGGATCCCCCTGAAAGCGATCAAATGGGTGATGATGGAACATGCCCCTCTGATCCTGAAGCTGAAGATCGACACGGCGATGATCGGCTGGCTGTTCAAACTGCTCGGGAACTGCACCGCCTCGCGCTATGCGATCAACAAGAGCCGGATGCTCAGGATTGCGGATTATTCGCGCGAGAGCTTTGCCCAGATCCGCCAGGAGACCGGAATTCAATATGATCACGGCATGAAGGGCACGCTGCAGCTGTTCCGCACCGAGGCGCAGCTGGAGGCCTCGGCCAAGGATGTGAAGGCGCTGAAGGCGGATGGCATCCCCTGCGAGCTGCTCGACCCGGAAGGCTGTATTGCAGTGGAGCCCGGCCTCGCCCATGTGAAAGACCGGATCGTGGGCGGGCTGCGCACGCCGCTTGACGAGACCGGGGATTGCTTCAAATTCACCACTGCGCTGGCGGCTTTGTTGGTGGAAAAGGGCGTGACCTTCCGCTGGGGCGAGACGATCGAGCATATCGTCACCGAGGGCGGGCGGGCGACCGGGGTCAGGACCGATAAGGGTCTGGTAACGGCAGATGCGGTGGTGGTTTGCCTCGGCTCTTACTCGCCGCAGATCCTGAAGCCGATGGGGATCAGGCTGCCGGTCTATCCGGTGAAGGGCTATTCGCTGACCATCCCGATCGCGGACCCGGCGCGGGCCCCGGAATCGACCATCATGGACGAGACCTACAAGATCGCGATCACGCGGCTGGGCGACCGGATCCGGGTCGGCGGTATGGCCGAAATCTCCGGCTATAATGACCGGCTTGATGCGAAACGGCGCCGGACGCTCGAGCATTCCGTGATGGATCTCTTCCCGGGTGGCGATCCGAAACAGGCCTCGTTCTGGACCGGGCTCCGCCCGATGACACCGGATGGCACACCGGTGATCGGGGGAACAAAAGTTCAGGGGCTGTTCCTCAATACCGGTCATGGGACGCTGGGCTGGACGATGAGCTGCGGCTCGGGTCGGGTGCTGGCGGATCTGGTTTCGGGGCGCGCGCCGGAGATCGACACGAAGGATCTCGCGATCAGCCGCTACGCCTGAGGCTGGTGCCGAAGACAGAATGACCTTCAGGGCATTTTTGCCTGCGGCCTGGGAGGTAAGCCGGGCGCCCCTGCGGGGCGCTTTGCCTTCGGCAGGTGGGCAAACTATTAGCTGTATAGTTCCGTCACCCGGTGGATCGGATTCAGCATAAATCTTTCAGGCCCTGAAGCCCGGACATTGCGAATGTATTTGCAGGGCGTCACGCCGCTGAGCGGCCTGACGCTGTGAGCGAGATTGTAAGCCGATATGAAGTCGGCGAGATGAGCTCGCAACTTTTCGTGCCTGTCGTAATGGAAGCGTTTGACGATGGCCTCCTCGTTCGTGCGGTTGATGCGTTCGACCTGGCGATTGATCCAGGGGTGACTGGGCTTTGCCAGCCAGTGCCCGACCTCACCGGTAATGTTGAAGCGTATCGGCCGGGAGCAGATGCTATTCCGGTTCTGAGGCCGCTCTGCGAACGGAATGCCGTAATCGGTGAGAATGCTGTGAACCCAGATCAGGGCATGGCCCCAACCATGTGGTGAAGGAAACCCAAGGCCGTCTTCCTGTCAGCTTTATCGATGAGTTGGGTCACTGTGCACATGCTCCTGCGCTCAACGCCGCGATACATCGTCTGTGCGATTCCGGCGGCTGTCATGGCTGGCCGAAAGGCTCCCCGATCCTCTTCCGCCCCCCCTCTTTGACCTGGCGTATTCTGGCTGCCGGACAGATCTGCCGCCGATGGCAGAAGGTCGGGATTTCCGGGCAGACGTGCGGCGTGACCAGCATCTGACGCGGCCGCGACGATGTATTCGGCGCTGTCAGAGCCGCGGTCTGCCGCGAGTGTCAGGCGCCGGGCCGATACTGGCGAGAGGCGATTAAGCATTGCGCGCGCCGGAGGAGCGTCCCTCGCCGCTGAAACCGACTTCGGCATCGCGGTTGCGGTATGTGGGTGCCGTGCCGGGACGTGCTCCTCGGGGTCGACGTCGCTGAACAGCGATCCCGTCGCCGCGTCCGGTCCACGCATCGCCACCTCCGTCCGGCCAGGGGGCATGAATCATGTTCTTCGAGGGGCGATCTCGGGTGTCCGGGCAGGATTTACATAGCGGCCTGCCAAAGCCGGAGAGCGATCCTGGGCCAGACATCCCCAACCGAAAAGACCGTCCTGCGAGTGGTGGAGATAAAGAAAGCCATCAGGCTCCTGAAAGGAGCAGGCAAATCCTTGGCCGCTGTTGAGCTCATACCCGGCGGAGGTTTTCGTGTCCTGGCATCACACCCGGCTTCGACCACGCCGAAAATGCCGCCCAACCCTTTCGACAAGCTTTTAGAATAATTCGTACCAAGAGTCTCAGATACGTGCGGCGATACATCGACAGTGAAGGCCGGGAGCGCATTAACTCCCGCCGCGCTGAGCAACCTCAGATTGCCCTTCGGGATCAGCGCCATCACAGGCGCCAGAACCAGCCCGTAAGCCGCCACCGTCCACCCCGTCATCTTTGCCAGCCAAAGCGGACCGCCAGTGCATAGCCGGCTTCGGCCAGCGCGCCGAGTGTTGTTCCGATCATCAGCGCCAGATCCGGGTCAAGCGCCATCTCGCGCCCAAGGCCCGGATCGATCACACCGTAAGCCACCAGCGCCCCCGAGACATAGCGCGCGAGTATGCGGGCCATAACAGCCGTCATGCGAAACTCCTGTTTTGACGTGAGAAAATCCGTGCGATCAGCGCGATAATGCTGGCGAGAAGGCCGTCGCGCGCGCGGGTTTCTTGCGCAGGCAGCGGGGCGGCGATCAGCGCGCGCAGCCGGTCACCGGTCTCGATTGCGGGCCCGGGGGCAACCATGCCAGGCAGCCAGGTCACATCCCATTTGCCGCGCTGCGCGATGCCGAGTGTCGGTTGTACCTCGGCATGGGTCAGTACCGTACAGGGGCCAAGTGAAATGGCGTAACGCGCGCAGAGCACGCGGCAAAGCCCGGCCAGGGCGCGCAATTGTGCCTCGGTGACCGGGGCGTGGCCGGGGCGGAACGGTTGCTCCACCGCGCCCGCCATCGCCGCCAGTGCGACGCCGATGCTGCCGGTGTTACAGTTGAGCGTATGGGCGGCGTATGCGCCCCTGACCATCCGCCCTTCATTGGCGGCAACCGGGAACTGTCCCGGATGAACCTTGCCGGCCCCGTCGATCACATAGTGATAATGGTGCAGGTCAAGCCCGGTTGGCTGATGCGGGCCGCCGGTCCAGTGGATGATGATGCGCTGCAAGTGACCCCTCCGCAAAAGCTGCGGGGCCAGAGTGAGCGATTAATCTCTTAATAAGGGTTCCGCCGGGGATCGCCCCCGGCGGCAGGCGCGCAACGGATCAGCGCCCAAATTTGCCCTTGAGCGCATCGGCAAAGGCATTGCCGCCGCCCGAGGATTGTGGCGACGAGGACATTGGCCGGTTGCTCTTTTGCGGGCTGCGGTCACGGGCCTGATCGCGGCCCGGACCGCGTTCTTCGCGCGCCGATTTCGCCGAGGCGCCGCCGTCTTTCTTCATCGTCAGCGCGATGCGTTTGCGGGGCACATCGACCTCGACCACAGTGACCTTCACCACATCCCCGGCCTTCACCACCTCATGCGGGTCCGAGACGAATTTGTCGGCCAGCTGGCTGACATGGACCAGCCCGTCCTGATGCACGCCGATATCGACGAAGGCGCCAAAAGCCGCGACATTGGTGACGGTGCCTTCCAGCACCATGCCGGGTTTAAGATCTTTGATCTCTTCAATCCCATCCGCGAAGGTCGCGGTTTTGAATTCGGGACGCGGGTCGCGGCCCGGTTTTTCAAGTTCCGACAGGATGTCGCGCACCGTGGGCAGGCCGAATTTTTCATCGACAAACTGACCGGGATTGAGCTGTTTCAGCGCCACACCATCGCCCATCAGGCTGCGGATGTCACGCCCGCAGGCGGCGACGATTTTACGGGCAACATCATAGGCTTCCGGGTGGACGGAGGAGGCATCCAGCGGCTCTTTCCCATCCGGGATGCGCAGGAATCCCGCCGCCTGTTCAAAGGCCTTTGGCCCGAGCCGTGCGACTTTCAACAGCTCGCGCCGGCTTGCGAACGGCCCATTCGCATCGCGATGCGCGACGATGCTTTCGGCCAGCCCCTGCCCCACGCCCGACACCCGGGCGAGCAGCGGCGCTGAAGCCGTGTTGAGATCAACGCCGACCGCATTCACCGCATCCTCGACCACCGCGTCGAGGCTTTTCGCCAGCCGGTGCTGGTCGACATCATGCTGATACTGGCCAACGCCGATCGATTTCGGCTCGATCTTCACCAGCTCCGCCAGAGGATCCTGCAGGCGCCGCGCGATGGAAACCGCGCCGCGCAAGGACACATCCAGCCCCGGGAATTCCCGCGCCGCCAGTTCCGAAGCCGAATAGACCGAGGCGCCGGCCTCGGAGACCACCACCTTCACCGGTTTATGTGCGCCCGCAGGCAGCAAAGCCAGCAGATCGGCGACCATCTTTTCCGTCTCGCGGCTCGCCGTGCCATTGCCGATGGCGATCAGCTTGACGCCGAGATTGCCGATCAGCTTCGCAATCGCCACCTGGGCGCCGCGCAGATCGTTCTTCGGCTGGAAAGGATAAACCGTCTCGGTTGCCAGAAGCTTACCCGTGGCATCGACCACCGCAACCTTGACCCCGGTGCGGATGCCCGGATCAAGCCCCATCGTGGCCTTGCCGCCCGCCGGTGCCGCCAGCAGCAGATCTTTGAGATTGCGGGCAAAAACCCGGATCGCTTCGGCCTCGGCTGCCTCGCGCAACTCCGCCATCAGATCCAGCGTCAGCGAGGTTTTCAGCTTGATCCGCCAAGCCCAGGCGCCCGCCTCGCGCAGATATTTGTCGCCCGCGCCCGGGCCAGAGGCCAGCAGCACCGCCGCACAGGCGCGCTCGGACGGAGATTCGCCGCGGGCTGCCTCGGGGTCGATTTCCAGATCAATCGTCAGCACATCTTCATTGCGGCCGCGCAGCATGGCGAGAACCCGGTGCGAGGGCGCGTCGCGGAAGGATTCGGTGTGATCGAAATAATCCGAGAATTTCGCGCCAGCCGTCTCTTTCCCGGCCTGGACCTTAGACCTCAGCCGGCCTTCCTTGCGCATATGCTCGCGCAGTCTGCCCAGAAGCCCCGCATCCTCCGACAGCCCCTCGGCGATGATGTCGCGCGCGCCTTCCAGCGCGGATTTCGCATCTGCAAAGCCCTCGGTCAGGAACCCGGCTGCCAGCACCGCGGGATCGGCCCGGCGATCCGCGAGAATCGCATCAACGAGGCCCTGAAGCCCTGCCTCGCGCGCGATCATCGCCTTGGTGCGGCGCTTCGGCTTATAGGGAAGGTAAATATCTTCGAGCTCGGCCTTGGTCACCGCCCCGGCAATCGCACGGGCCAGATCGTCGGTCAGCTTGCCCTGATTCGTGATTTCACCAAGGATTGAGCCGCGCCGCGCCTCAAGCTCACGCAGATAGGTCAGCCGTTCTTCAAGTTTCCTCAGTTGCGTATCGTCCAGCCCGCCGGTCACTTCCTTGCGGTAGCGCGCGACGAACGGCACCGTGGCCCCGCCATCCAGCAGCTCGACCGCCGCCACAACCTGCCGGGTCTGGGCCCCGATCTCGGCGGCGATGATTTCCGGAATACGGGCGACAGACATGCGAATCCTCCGAGACGAAACCGATAAGACAGGAGGGGCGAAAATAGCGGAGGTCCGGCGCAGGGCAAGCCCGGAAGAGGTCTGCCCTGCCCCGCAGGAGCTGATTTGGCCCGGGTGAAAATTCCTGCCGCTCTGCCCTTGCAATATCTTCAGCCGGGCGCTAATCAACCGCCAAGTGCCGACATAGCTCAGTTGGTTAGAGCACCAGATTGTGGATCTGGGGGTCCCCCGTTCGAGCCGGGGTGTCGGTACCATTCCTCCCTTTTTGCGCCCAGGGGCGATACTGCTTGCAGGTGCCACCCTGCGGGGTGGAAACTCACGGGCAGAAAAGTCTCATCCGGGAGCCTGAGCCGCCATGGGCATCAACAAACAAAGCGACATCGCCGCCAATATCCAGATCGGGCCAACCGATGCCGGTATGGTGCGGATCTATATCGAAGCCGAAGGCGGGATCGAACTGCCGCTGGATTTCGACCCCGAAGAGGCGGAAGAGATCGCCGAAGAGCTGCGCGCTGCGGCCGAGGCCGCTCGGCTGATGACGGAAGAAGGCAGCAAGGGCGGCAAACCCAGGCGCCGCTGACCCTGCCGTAAGCCCGGCGCCAGACGCGCCGCAAATTCCTTTCAGAAAGGAATCTGGCCGTTTTCTGGAAAGAAAACGGCCGCCAGTTACCTGGCGGCGCGTCGGTATCCTGATCCGGCGTCAGAGGCGGAGATGTTACGGGCTGCTGTCAGCCGCGACGGCCGCGACGTTCCCGTTTGGCCGGGCCTTCGCCGTCAGTGCCATCGGACACGGAGGAGAAAGCGCCCAGCTTTGACGCCACATCTTCAAGGCTCGGCGCGGGGCCGCGAGGTGTTTCTTCCAGCGCGCGCCGCATCGCTTTCAGATGCTCTGGCATGGTGCCGCAGCAACCGCCGATAATCTTCACCCCGGCATCGCGGGCCATTACCGCATAGACGCCCATCAGCTCTGGCGTGCCATCATAATGGATATGGCCGTCGTGATATTTCGGGATCCCGGCATTGCCCTTTGCCACAACCGGCCGCGTCGTCCCGGTGGCAATGAAGCCCATCACCGTGCGCATCAGATCCGACGCCCCGACCCCGCAATTCGCGCCGAACGCCAGCGGCGCCTCGGGAAGTTTCTCGACCAGCTCAGCCATCGCCGCAGAGGTCACCCCCATCATGGTGCGGCCTGCCGTGTCAAAGCTCATGGTCCCGACCCAGGGCATGCCCGCAAGTTTCGCGGCCTCGGCCGCCGCGCGGTATTCTTCGGGCGCCGAGATGGTCTCGACCCAGAGCACATCGGCGCCGCCGGCCTTCAGCCCTTCGGCCTGTTCATGGAACATCTCGACCGCGAGCGCATGGGTCAGGGTGCCCATCGGCTCGAAAATATCTCCGGTCGGCCCGACCGAGCCTGCCACCACCACCTTGCGACCCGAGGCATCGGCAATCTCGCGCCCCAAAGCCGCACCGACCCGGTTCAGCTCATGCACGCGGCCTTGCGCATTATGCAGTTTCAGCCGCGAGGCATTGCCGCCAAAGGTGTTCGTCAGGAAGATATCCGACCCCGCCTCGACCGCATTGCGGTAAAGCGTGCGGATATTATCGGGGCGGTCGACATTCCACAATTCCGGCGGTTCGCCCGATTCCAACCCCATATTGAAGAGATTGGTGCCGGTCGCCCCATCGGCCATCAGCCAGTCCCGCTCGGCCAGCAGCTGGCTCAGCAGGTCATTCTTCTTTGGGGCATCATTGGTCATCGGGCACCCTTTCTTAACAGATTGCGTCGCCTCACGGGCGGCAGTGCTGATCCTGTTCCTGACATGGTGCCGCAGGTCGTACAATCGCTTTCCCGACACCCTCTCCACGCAAAACGCCGCGTCGGGGCACTGATCTCCCGCGCGGCGCTCTTTTCTCCGGCTCTGCGATGCCGCAGGGCCTCCTGAGAAAATCAGTCCTCAGACTTCGTTCAGGAGCTGCGCCTTGGCCACCGGCAGAAGCTCGGTCAGTTTGGCGCGGATCTGATCGGCGCTCACCCGGTCCCCCAGATCGGCGGCGAGCTTGCGCACCACATCCTCAATGCCCGGCTCGTCGAAATCAGCCGCCACGACATCCAGCGCATAGGCATTGGCGTCGTCGCCGGTTTTGCCGAGCAGCTCTGCCGCCCAGAGGCCGGCCAGCTTGTTGCGCCGCGCCTCGGCCCGGAACTGCATCTCGCTGTCATGCGCGAATTTGGCCTCGAATGCGTTTTCGCGGTCGTCAAAAGTGCTCATGTAATCTCTCAGCTCCCTGTCCGGGTCATGGTTTTCATGGTCTCATCTTCCATATGATCATCCCCCCAGGCACCTGCAAGAAGAAAGCCTGCGGCAAATTTTGCCCGGCGCAGCACCGCCTGCCCCCTACCGGCGCCCCTGCCCGCTTGCCCCCGCCTGGGGGGTCAGCTATAGGCCGGGAAACCTCCGGGGTGGCTGAGCCGCCCCTTTCGTCATTGTCTGTACAAAGGTCACCATGGCACGTCGCAAGAAGGTCTATGAGGGCAAGGCCAAGATCCTGTTCGAAGGACCGGAACCGGGTACGCTGATCCAGTATTTCAAGGATGACGAGAACGGCCCTGAAGCCGGCAGCGGCGCCAATGTCGCGCCGATTTCTGCGGCCTCGGAAGGCAAGGGTGTGCTGAACAACCGGCTGTCGGAATTCTTCATGGCCGGGCTGAACAATATCGGGGTGCCGACCCATTTCATCCGCCGCCTGAACATGCGCGAGCAGCTGGTCAGGATGGCCGAGATCATTCCGCTGGAAATTCTCGTGCGGAATTTCGCCACCGGCGGCATTTCAGACCGGCTGGGGATCCCCGAAGGCATGGGCCTGCCGCGCCCGATCATGGAATACTACTTTAAGGATGAGAAGCTCGGGACGCCGCTGGTGACCGAAGAGCATATCATCGCCTTTGGCTGGGGCAATCAGCAGGATCTCGACGATATGGTCGAGCTGGCGCTCAGGGTGAATGACTTCCTTTCGGGCGTCATGCTGGGCGTTGGTGTGCGGCTGATGGATTTCCGGATCGAGATCGGCCGGGTCTGGGACGGTGATTATATGCGGCTGATCCTTGCCGATGAGATCAGCCCGGATTCGATGACGCTGTGGGATCTGCGCCAGCCCGAACGCGCCGACGGGTCGGTGCCCGAGCCGGGGCCGCTGTCCGATGTCTATGCGGAACTGGCGCGGCGGATCGGGGTGCTGCCCTCGAATGTCACCCATGTCTCGAAACCCTCGCTGATCAACTGATCCGATTGCCCCTGTCGCGCCACGCGGATATGAGGGGCGCGACAAATACCAGAGCCCGGAGGCCCCGATGAAAGCCCGTGTCACCGTCATGCTGAAAAACGGCGTTCTCGATCCGCAGGGCGAGGCGATCCGCCACGCGCTTGGCGCGCTTGGCTTTGCCGGTGTGGACGGCGTGCGTCAGGGCAAGGTGATCGAGCTGGATCTGGCGGCGACGGACAGGACCGCAGCCGAGGCCGATGTGAAGGCGATGTGCGAGAAGCTGCTCGCGAATACGGTGATTGAGGGTTACAAGGTCGAGATCCTCTGAGATCTGGCTGGCCGGGCGTGGGGGCTCTGCCCCCGTCTGCCTCTGGCAGACTCCCCCGGGATATTTAGAGACAGATGAAATTGCTGTCGGAGAAATTGAGAGGCGCTCTTTCGGGGCGCCTTTTTCTGTGCACCCGGTTCTTCTAGCCGCGGGGCGTGACGAGAAGGCGGATGCCGTTTTCGGCGCGCACGGTGAGATGGGCGACCGGGACCGGGTCGGCGCCCTCGATCCGGTCAAAGCGGAAGCGCTGAACCAGCATCGCGAGGAGGAGGACGCCTTCGACCATGGCGAAGCCGGCGCCGGTGCAGACGCGGGGGCCTGCGGAAAAGGGCATATAGGCCTCGCGCGCCGACTGGCGGCCGGAATCTGTTTGCCAGCGGGCGGGGCAGAAAGAGTCGGGGTCTTCCCACAGCCGCTCATGGCGCTGGATATGCCAGGGCGACAGCACGATCTGGGCGCCCGGTTTGACCTTACGGTCGCGGAATGTCTCGGGGCGCGTGTTCTGCCGCACCATCATCGGCACCGGCGGGTAGAGGCGCAGCGCCTCGCGAAAGACATCGCGGGTGTAGCGCAGCCGGGTCACGGCGCTGAAATCGGGGGCCGCGCCGAGCGTGGCGACTTCGGCCGCGACGCGCTCCTGCACATCGGGGCTGAGCGCGAGCAGATAGAGCGACCAACCAAGCGCCGAGGCGCTGGTCTCATGCCCGGCAAGGAAGAAGATCGCGACCTGGTCGACCATTTCGGCGGGCGTGAAGCGCTGACCGGTCACGGGATCGGCGGTGGTCATGATCTTGGTTGCGAGATCATCGGGCGCGGTGCCTGCGGCGATTTCAGCCGCCCGTGCATCTGTCAGCCGGGTGATCAGGTCGCGGATCATCTTTGCCGAGGCCCTGGTGCGCCCCCGATGCAGGCGCGGGAACCAGCGGGGCAGTGGCAGGAAGGCCGCAAGGTTCAGGATCGGCTGCGTGCGCTGATAGGCGCGGAACTCAAAGAAGACCCGGGCCGCGATCTCATGCTCGATCGGGATCGAAAACAGCGTACGGAAGATCACATCCGCCGCCGCATGGGACATCTCCTCTTCGACCTCGACCTCGGTTCCTGTGCTGCCCTGGGTCAGGCTCTGCATCCGGGCAACCGCCGCCTGCCCCGCCGCCACCATAGCGGGGAAGGTGTCGCGCAGGCGTCCGCCCTCGAAGGCCGGGTCGATTATGCGGCGCTGGTATTTCCAGGTCTCGCCATTGGTGACGAAGACGGAATTGCCCAGAACCGGTTCCAGCCCCGCCCGGATCCGGTTCGATTTCGGGAAATCTTCGGGGCGGTCATTCAGCACCAGATCGACAAGCTTCGGGTCATTGCAGAGATAGGAGTGGAAGAAGGGCGTGCGGAACTCGGCCATCCAGGCCCGGTAAAGCCGCGCGGGCTGGGCCGAGAGGATGTCGCGCCGAAAGAGCCGCAGATAGGTGAACAGCGAAACCCGGTCGGCGCGGGCCGCGGGTTTCGGGGGGACGGGCGCCCCGGATGCCGCCGCAAAGGGGCAGGATTTCGGATCTTCGCTCACGCCACGTTTCTATAGCGGTTGACGGTGGCTTCAATGCGGCTTTTCGACGGGTGACGGGTTTTGAAGCGCGCGTCCAGCGTCTGCGGCCCGGCGGTCACGCGGAAATAATCATAGTCGCCGGGGCTGCCCGCCAGATTGTCGAAGGCGCACAGATACTGGAAATGCAGCCGGAACCAGCGCCGCCTCAATGCGCGCCAGCGCGCCGGGCTCAGCGTCTGCGTGAAGGCGGCGGAAATCACCAGCGGCCAGCGTTTGCCCTTTGGCGGCGCGACCGAGACTGAAACCGGGTCGCAGAGCGCAAAAGCACAGCCGTCGCCGGGCGCGGTCACGTCGATCCAGGCGATCTCGTCGCGGGTGGAGAGCCAGGCCAGATCTGCGCGCAGCCGGGTGGCGTCGGGCAGGAAGGAAACCATCGGCACCACATGGCCCAGCGACAGGAAAGACAGAACCGGGCGCGGTGCGGGAAGGCCCGCGCGCAAAAGATCGGCAAGGATCGAGATGCCGAGATGCGCGCCCGAAGAATGGCCGATCACCAGCACCTCGTCGTAATCTCCGGACAGTGCAGCCCGGATCTGTCTGCCGAAATCCCGCATCCGCGCCTCTAATTCCGGCGGGTTGGCGCCCTTATACTGCGCCGAATAGGCATAATCATGCATCAAATACCAGGCAAAGACCTTATTGTCCTTCTTTCGGAACCAATAAAGCACACCCCAGAGAATGGCGCCCGCGACCGGAAGGCCTGGTCCCCAATGCAACAGATGCGCCACCAGCGCAAAACCGGCCCAGGCCAGCCCCAAAGCGACGCCCAGCTGCAAAAGCAGAAAGACAATCGGGTAAAGCGCCGCGATCATCGGGCCTTTCCTGAGCCGCATCAGCCGGAACAGCGCCCCCGATCCGATATAGGCCCAGGCGGTTCGAAAAAGCTGCAGATAGGTCGCCGGGATCGTCTCGGACATCGAGCCTTTGACGATATCTGACCAGACCAGCACCTCCATATCGGTTTCGACCGCGCGCCCTTCGATCCTGGCCTCGACGCGCCAGCCATACGGGCCGCCCGCTTTTTTCGGCCTGAGGCTCAAATCATAGCCCGAAAGTCGCGCCTGTTCCGTGCCTTCCTTGCGGTAGAGCTCGCGGTAGCGGCGCGGATGAAACGGGTCATAGCCCGGAAGATAGAATACCTTGCGGCGGAAAATATCGCCCTGTCGCTGATCAGCCATGCCCACCTCCGGCACCCCATTTCAGGCACCGGCTCCAGTCTGCCAAAGAAATCGGGCAGGAATAAGGGGTCAGCCGGGCACCGGCAGGCCGAGCGTCTCGAAAATGTTCAGGAGCCACCAGCTGAAATCGGTAAAGGCCCCGGTCACCATCATCGTGCCGACGATCAGCAGCAGGGCACCCATCGCGCGCTCGATCCACTTCATATGGCGTTTGAGGCGGTTCATCACCCCCATCGCACGTTCGATGAAAAGGGCCGAGATCAGGAACGGCAGCCCCAGCCCCACCGCGTAAACGCCCAGAAGGAAGGTCCCGCGCGAGACAGAGCCCTCCTGCGCCGCAAGCGACAGGATGGTGCCAAGCTGCGGCCCGATGCAGGGGGTCCAGCCCGCCGCGAAAGCCAGCCCGAGAAGAAAGGCGCCAAAGGCAGATCCGCCCTGATCACCCGCATCCAGCCGCGCCTCTCGATCAAGGATCGGGATGCGGATGATGCCGGTGAAATGCAGGCCAAAAATGAAGATCACGATCCCTGCAACCCGGGCGAACATCACCTGGTTTTGCAGGAAGAAGGCCCCAAAGGCCGACATGGTGAATCCCAAAAGCAGGAAGATCACCGAAAGTCCCAGCACGAAAAACAAAGCCGGGACGAGGATGCGGCGCCTGGCCCTTCCCACTTTCATCTCACCGACGGAAATCCCGCCCATATAGGCCAGATAGGGCGGCACGACCGGAAGCACGCAGGGCGAGAGGAATGACAAAACCCCCGCAATCAGCGCGATGAATGTGGCCGGGCCAAGCCCTGCATCGAAGAGATCAATTCCAAACATGGTCAAACTCATAGCCATAGCCGGCGGGCGCGTCATCCGCTCTGTGCTCACATTGACGGCATTCCTCTGTCACATTCTGTCGCAGCCCGCTATCACGGCCCTATGACCGCAGAATACGACCAGGACCTCGATTGCGAGGGGCTGTTATGCCCCCTCCCCGTGCTGAAAGCGCGCAAGCGTCTGCTGGCGATGGAACCCGGCGAGGTTTTACTGGTGCGCACCACGGATCGCATGGCGGTGATCGATCTGCCGCATTTCTGCGCCGGTGCCGGGCATGACTATCTTGAAGCGCAGACTGACGCCGCTGTGACCCGCCATCTGATCCGGCGCGGCGCGAACAGTCATGCGGCACAGGCACCGCAGAACTGAGCTGGTCAGTCTGTGATTCCGGAACCGAATGGCCGGGCCGGTTGCGCCTGATATAAAGATCTCCGCCGAAATGATTCTTAGTTGTTCAGGCCCGGCATCTGGCGGATCGGGCTCAGGATGAGTCTGTGAGGCTCTGATGTCCGGATCTTGCAGATGTATTCGTATGGGGTGAGGGTGTTGAGGGTGTTGAGCCTGCGGGCGCAGTTGTAAGCTGCTATGAAGTCGGTGAGGTGTGTGCGAAGCTGCTCGTAGAGGAGGCGCTTCACAGTTGCCTCCTTGATCGTGCGGTTCATCCGTTCGACCTGGCAGAGGCTGCCGCTCTGACGCTGGGCGTGAAACGCGCAACTTATTTCGGGCCCAACGCCACACAAAACCACAATGCAGCGCTTCGTGGCGCTCACCGCAAGTTGAGCGCCGCCCACGCCTCTCACGACAAACGGAAGGAGGCGCGCCCGTGAATTACTCCACCCGAACCGCGCCGCTTCCGCCGAGAGCAGCCCCCGCAACTGCGCCGACCGGCCCAGCCACAACCGCACCAGTCGCGGCGCCAGTGGTCGCGCGTGTCGCAGTATTTGGTCCGCAAGCAGCCAGCATGAGCGAGCCGGCAGACAGAATAACCATCGAGAGAGTTTTCATAGCTGATCCTCCAGTTTTAAAGGCTGATGCATATCAACTGCCAAATCAGCTTAAATGTTCCGCCATCCTCCGCGACCATCGGGGGATGCAGGGATGAGCGGGTAGGAGAAGACGCCACAGAAGTGCGAGGGCTGCGGCCAGCCCACAACCGGTATGTGCTGGACTGATTGCGGCATGAGCCTTTGCGGCGCACCGCTGTGCGGATCCTGCCGCCACGTCGATGAAGCGTTTGGCTGGCGGCACGAACCCCGCGCCGCCGCGCAAGAGAAAGGGGGCGGATGATGGGGGCAATGCAGAACCGCATCGAAGATCTCGCACCGCTCTGTGAGATAAAGGATGCAGCCAGGGCGCTTGGTATCCCGCCAGCAAGCCTGAAATCCGCAGCAGAACCCGCCATAACGCTTCTTCCAGTTGAAGTATGTGGCCTGGCTGATCCCCGCCTTGCGGCAGATCTCGGCAACAGGCGTGCCTTCCTCGCCCTGCTTCAGAATGAACGCCTTCTGCGCTTCCGTGAACTTCGATGCCTTCATCGTCTTCAGCTCCTCTCCCAGCCAGGGAAAACTAGCCGAAAACTCCAGCTTAAGACGGTCCAGTTTCCAGGGGGCAGAGCAGAATAGGGACGATCGGATGAAGCGCAGCAGGTTCAACGAAGAGCAGATCATTTCGATATTGAAGGAGCAGGAGGCCGGGCTTGGGACGGCCGATCTGTGCCGCAAGCATGGGATCAGCAGTGCCACCTTCTACAAGTGGAAGGCCAAGTATGGCGGGTTGGAGGTGTCCGATGCCCGCCGGCTGAAGGCGCTGGAGGAAGAGAGCGCCCGGCTCAAGAAGCTGCTAGCCGAGTCGATGCAGGATAATGCCATCCTCAAGGATGTCGCCGCAAAAAAATGGTGACGCCCGACGCGAAGCGAGATGCGGTGGCCCAGGCGAGACCTTCCTTGTCCGCTATGGCGGCACCGGACCGCAAGTCCACGACCATATCGTGCTGCGCCATGCCGGACGCTGGCCTGCGCCGTCGATCCTGCGCTTCGATGTGGAGCGTGGAACAATGCTGTCCATGGTCGGACAGGGCTTCGGCATCACCATCGTCGGCGCGGCCACGGCGCTGCTGCCGACGACCGGAATCGTCTTCCTACCTTTTGCGGATGAACCAGAGCCGGTTGCCTTTACCGCTGTCTGGTCGCCGTTCAATCGCAGCGCCGCGCTCCGCAAGCGCGCGCGTACTAAGCGCCTCGTCCACATGCCTCACCTTTAATGTCAGCGTGAGCGCCACGTTTGTTCCCGGCCATTTGGGTGTTCGACGAAAGACGGCCAAATCTGCAGCGGCAGCTTACAGCGCCTCATCCAGGAGCATTTGGTTCGTTCGCCTGCTCCGGGCGCGGTTCACACGACTGAGTCCGAGCAGATCGTCGATGACCAAGAGTAACAATAGGGACGACTTCACTCAGGCAACCAAGAATCGCCTTGCGAAACAAGCCCGGTATCATTGTAGCAATCCTAGTTGCAGGAAGCTGACGTCGGCGCCGACCAGCGATGGCTCAAGGGAAATGAATATTGGAGTTGCTGCTCATATCTGCGCTGCTGCCCCCGGCGTTGGTGCACGCCGCTATCGCGCCGATATGACGCCTGACCACCGGAAAGCGCATGAGAACGGAATTTGGCTTTGCCAAGACTGTGCAAAGGCAATCGATTCAGATGATCCAATTTTCACAGAGGCATTGCTGCACTCTTGGAAGCAGAAGCACTCCGCGGACATGTGGCGCAGCGTTATCGACAAGCTTCCCTTCGGCCCGACTATGCCGCCGACGGTTGCAGAGATCAGTGCACGCTTTCAAAAAAGCGCGTGACAGGTCGGCGTCACTGACCGAGAGCGTTCGCGCCAATCGCGACGCATCGACTTCAGCATTTGCCGCGCCCGCCCAAGCGCCGGATCGCAAAATATCAAGTTCAAGGGAACGCTTCGGATCTGAAATCCTAGCAGCGACCTGATCGGCGAGGAGTTCATGCATCCGTCGCCTGCGGGTCAGGATATGGACATATTCGAGAAGGAGGCCATCGCTCATCTTCCACGGCTCGCGCCAACCCGCCCAGTGCGTCATTCCGGTTTCGCGAAGTTCCTCCCAGAGGCGTTGCGCGAGTTCATCATCGGGATCGGCGCGTATTTCGGCGGCACGAGCACGCTCAGCAATCAGCGTCAAGTCTTCTTCCCGGATCGAACCGAGCAGGACGACGCCGGGAACGGACGTCGCTTCTTTAATCAAGGCGCCCCAGCTTTCCGGTCCATTTCGGCCGATATCATCCATGACAAAGCCTACGGGGCTGTCTTCAGAAGCGCGGAACGTGCGGATTAGCTGGCGCAGAGATGGAATATCTGCTGCGCTTAGACGGCGAATTCGAAACCATCGCACTGTATGGCGCAATGCGTTGGCAGTTTCCCACATCAAAGCGGATTTGCCGGCCCCTGATGGGCCGACGATCAGCGCCGCTCGGCGTTGTTCGATACCTTTCACCAATGCCAATCTGCTTTGGGGCCGTTCGGATACCAGTCCCGCCGCGATGTGGCCGGGTTCGACGTCCACCCCGAGATAGAAGTTTCGATCATTGAGAGGAGTGAGGAAATCGATCGGTTCGCAGACTCCATCTCTGAGAGCGTGTTCGATCGCGTCAACGTCGACGGCCGCCAAAACATCGCGGATTGACGTTTCGGTGTCAGAGATCGAAAGACCGCGATAGCTCTCCGGCACTAGACGGCCATTAGCGTCTGCTAAAGACCCTACACGAACGAGCAATTCGGCAAAACACATCTGCGCCGCGACCGGAGTACAGTTCATCCGATCCGCAATCCGTTTGATCGCCCATTCCTGCGGTGAGGTCGCCACGATGATCGACGTTCTCGGAAGAATATCTGAAAACCCACTGAACTTTGAGAGTCTGGCGTTGATCTGACCTTCGATCGAACGGGCTGTGGGCTGACCTTCGAGGGGACTGAGGCCTGCCACCTCCCGTTCAAGAACGAGCTCCAGTTGCTCTGGCTGTGGTGCGGAGCCGAGCGACCGGTTCCATAGATTTTCTATGTGCCCGGCTATCTCCCCTTCCGTATAGTTCCCGAGGTGCTCACGCCGACTCTTAACCTGGACAAAGCTCGGTGCTGCGCCACGCAGTTCAATATCGTCACCGCCTTCCGGGATCACAATAGCGGGCGCTCGCTTACCAGCCCATATTTCCACTGCCAACCAAGCGGACACGGCATCCTGATAACGAAAGCCTCGACCGGCGTTTGATCCTGCTCTAGACGCGGCCTTGACTGGTTTAAACGGCTTTGGGTCGCGGCGCCGCTCTATACTTTTTGCTTTCTTCGCCACGTACACCTCTCACAAATTCCCTTACCGCTCCTGCGAGCCGACGAGGCTTACGTCATTTTACCTCATCATGCGTGCCGGCGTGTGGTTATTGTATTTAATTCGCTGATTCTCAGAGTTAGTCTTGATCATTTTCGTTATTCAACAGATCAAGCATTGTATAGTAACCAGTGGGAGACGACTTTCAGCCAACCTCCAAGAAATTTGCCAGCGTGCAGTGGGCTCGCTTCAAACATGAAATTATCGGGCAATAGCGTAGAATCGGCGGTTCGCTATACCGCATGGTGTTGTGCGGGGATCGGCGGGAATATCGGGCTGTGGAGGGTAATCGGCGGGGTTGGCGGGCAGCGCCGACGAAGATGAGAACTATGAAATCGTCATAACCCTTTGATGATTATGACGATACTTCGGGTTATGCGGTTATCGGCTGGTTTCGGCGGCATTTGGGTGGCTAACAGCGGTCATATCGGGTAATCGGCTGGAGCATCTCAATTTTGTGCCTTGACTACAGCTATTCAGCTACGGGGTAGCCGCGTGCCATAAATTTGTGTTCGGCGGCCAGGCAGCATCAATGACCGGCATTGAGACAATCCTGACGGGCAGCGTTCGGTAACAAAAAGGGGAAGCTTCGTTTGGGAGCGCTCCTGCACCATATTGGAGATTGATCTTGAGCCAATTCACCCTCGATGTTCTTCAGGCCATCAATGACTGGCAACGTGGGGGCGATCACAAGCAAAAGGTCCGGCGTGGAGAGAAGCTAAAAGAGGCATCCCAGAACCTCGATGCCAAGTTCAGGAACTGCTCGCGAACTTGCTATCGACAAGAGGCGCACGAGAAAGATCGGGTCTGGCAACTGTTGGCCGACGATGCGCTGCCGGAAACGATCGCTGCTTGGACAACAGACCTAGCCACCGCAAAGTCCTTTAAAGGGGGCGTACCGCCAGTGGGGCTTCAGGGCATCGTGTTCAAGTTCAATCCACCAGCGAGCAAAGTCGTACTCAATCTCGAAGAGGTCTACAAAGACCCCGATTTCACGCAAGCTGTGGCAGAACTGAAAGCTGATATTGTTGCATTCGGCGATGGTATCGGGCGCTATGGTGATGAGCAGTGCGAAGTGGTTCTAGAAATGGGCAGTCTCGACCAAGCGCACATCTACTGCTACGGCGGTTTTGCAAGCGGGCGCCCGGTGCTTGCACAGGACTACTTCGGCCGAGTTCCAACCGAAGATGATCTGAAAGAGTTCGACGCTCTCTGTCTTAAGGCGGGCATCTCGCCTGTGGGGGATTGGTGGTTAACACCGGAAGGGACATCAAATGTCATATCTAGAATTCAGCCTCGTCTCGATCAATTAAGAATGATCAAGGCGGCCCAACAAACTACCTAAGGGTGGGCGCGACTTTCTAAACATTTCAGCCGAATTGCTCGACCAACCCTCTCTCAAGGCGCCAAGAAGCGATAAGGTCTTGGCTGTACACCGCATTTCTGTGCGACCACGCGCAACGTCGAAGACAGGGCTTAAGACGACAAGCATCCGACACTCGACCAAGAGTGGCTTCACCAGTGAAAGAAGGGCAGCATTAGGGGCCTGATTTGACGCCGGAACGGCCGGGCTTGGTCGGGAGCGGTCGTCACATCAAACAACATTTTTTGAACTTCTTGCCACTGCCACAGAAGCATGGGTCATTTCGGCCGATTTTCGAGCCGTCTGGCATACGGCTCGTAGAAACAGGCCGCGCGGCACCAGAATTCCCGTTGAGCACCATACCCCGCGTCAGGGCATCCATCCGATTATCGCGCCTCCATGGAAAATGCGTCGCGAGGCTGAACTTGGGCAGCCCATCCGTCTCGCGCACAAGAAGTCCAAACCAATTGTCGGCGCGGTGGACGTACTTGCGCCGTCGGCAATGAGCGGCAAGCGCTTCGATAGCCTCGCCCGCCAGTGCCCGACTGCAATGGATTGTGAGTCCGGCATCACCGCTATCGAACCCCAAGGTGAAGTCGTGGGGTCGCCCGTCGAACCTCGTACGCTGTGCGACATCCTTTATCCCATTGTCGAGTTGCGTGACCGTATCGCTATCGATGTCGAGCAGCAAGAAACCGAGATCGATCAGGTCGGGCTGGGCTTCGTGCTCGATCTTCTCGATGATCCGCGCAACATGCGTACCCGTGAACTTGGTAAGGATGCCCTTTGGTATAGCCGTTCCGGGTATGCCTTCCCGGCGTACGGTCATCGCAGTGTCGAGATCGAGTGAACACTCATCCGCCACCATGGCAATGCTCGTCTTGTCTTCAAACCAGAGATTCTGGCTTAGGTGATAGCCCAGAATTGCCAGTTCGTTGGTTCCGTGCACGCGTTCGGCATAGCCAACTCGCCGATCAATATAGCTGAGCAAGCGCAGGGGACTGGCGAGCATCTCGGTCAGCACGTCGATTAGGAAAACGTCGGCGACCAGCGGCGCATGGATAACCGAATCTTCCTCATATTCGAGAAAATGCCGAGCTTGGATTGTAAGCACCGGATAATGGTCGGACACCGCGCACAGAATATAGATATTGCGCAGCTCGGGAATATTGAGCTTCGCCCCATCCTCCTTTACGAAGTCCAACTCTGGTCGCCTAAGAGCTCGCGCACAGAGCAGACCCTGATCATAGGCGTCTTGCACCGCCTTCTGGAAATCATCTCGCAATGTCTGATCATTACCCTTACGCGATTCTAGCGTCATCTTCTTCGACTTGCACTGGACGATCACGGCCCGGTCGCCAAAAACGACCAACACATCCATCTCCGACACCCGACCGGCGGCGCTTTCAATATTGATGTTACAATGGACATTCTGCTCGCCAAAGACGGAGCATAGGCGCTTGGCAACGAATTGCTCGGTGAAGGCGCCGCGGTGTGTCGAAGCCTCGGCGCGGTATGACTTGTCGCTAATCATCCAATAGAAAGGCGAATCGTAGAGGGACTCGACGATCCCGTAGGTCTGGAGCGCAATATAGCATCCATCCGGCAGCGCGATTATCGGGCATGCGTTGGCGAGGTTGAACGCGCCGAGAGACGTAAAATCCTGATTGGCGGGTGCAGTGACGCTGAAAGCCGCAAGCACCGCCCGAACCGCCTCCACAGGTCGGGCGCAGTGCGCAGCGATTTCCCCGGCTGTGGTAGTGAAGCCCGACAGCAAGGACGAGAAATGCAGTGTTTCGGTCTTGAGTCGCGACAACACGTCCACGATCTTGGCGTTCTGGAGTTCCGAGATTGCGCAGGCAATGGCCTGCGCATCGGAGATGCTGAACCCCTTGTTCGCAAGCATCCACGATTCATCTGCTGCGTAGCGTTCGAGCGCCATGTCCCGATATTGGAAACTGTACGCGGATTCGCCTCCATAAAAGATCGGCTCCCGAAGCACATCGGCACGTGTGAATGGCGAGGACGGGCGTTCTGCCCTCGCTACCTGTGCGGCTTTCGCGGTTTCGATGATCGAGTCCCACATCGGCCGCCCTAGTCGCGCATGAAGTTCCTCTAGCAACGTGTTGGTCCGATCAAACAGTGCCTGAATCTCGGCAGGCGGCGGCTCGCTCAGGTCAATCGGCTGGCGGATCAGCAGTCCGAGCAAGGTCGTGAACTCAGTTCGAACTGTTCGTCCGGGGGCATAAGAGGCAGCGAGCGCATCGCCGTTCATCTTACCGTCAAAAGTCACATAATTGTCTCGCAGCGACATCCATGAAAGCGCGTGCACGAAGCCCGGTGCGGCGCAGAGCTGTGCGAGGTCGTTGAAAATGTCCTGTTCGGCGCGAGGTTCACTTGACTTCATATTCGTCTTCCACTGCTGTCTTCAGCAGATTAAGCTGGGTGCCTCTAATACGTCTAACTGTGATTTGTTTTTTGGCGAGCGTGGTTCGATTATTTCTTCCTTGCGACAATTGACGGCTGCAAAATATCCGCCGGCTTCAAACACAAAATGTCCGAATATGTCGGGGCATAGCGTAGAATCGGAGGTTCCATATACGGCATGGTGGTGTGCGATGATCGGCGGCAATATCGGGGATTTGGCGGCAGCACTGCGCCAATGTAGTAGTATTCTCAGCGGTCCACGTCGTCGAAGATTGACTGTATGCTCGAACGTGCATTGGCGGCTCGGCCAACGGGCGTTTCCACTCGATCTTCAATGTCAGGGGTACGGGTCTCATTGAGATCCTCGATCGCCTTCACGATCGCAATTCGCCCGCTATCGATCTTAGCACGGTCGGTGTCATCGATCGGAAGCGCGTCCTCGATACCGCCCAATAAGCTCGACAACTCATCGAAGTGACTATCCGGGTCACTGTCCCCGCAATTCGCCTTCCAATCGGAAATATGAGTGTCGAGTTGATCAATAACGTCTCCCCTTACTCGTGCTAAGAGATCGTCAAACTCAGTATCTGTCAGGAGAGACCGCAGAGAGTCGTCGCGAAAAACACCTCCATCCGGGACCGTAAGAGTCGTATCGACAATGTGCTCTACGAGGCTGAGGCGCTTTTCGTCGGGCAAAAGTTTCGCCTGGTGCAGCTTCGCCAGTAGTCGATTTTCGGAGGAGTACGCCATGAATGGGCCTGGGCGGAGATCGAGAACGTCCGGCACCTGGTCTACAACCAGCCGCAAGAACGCAGTGTCGCAGCGTTGACCGAGAAAATAGCGGATGCGGTAGTCAATGGGATGTACGAGCAAACGATTGAGAAGCGCCCGATACAGCGATGGGCCGACGCGGACGCTCGCACCACGCAGTTCCACCCCGCCGCACACAACCTCCTCAAGCAGCCGTTCGAATTTCGCGCCGCGCAGGTAAATTTCGGTCAGTTCAGGTGAATTGGCGACGAGTGCAGCATAGGCATCGCCAATAGTCGGGTGCTTGAAGGTCCATTTAGGTCCCTCTGTTGTGTCAACAAGCAGGGCAAGACTTCCGCGAAGCGAATCGAGCGCGAGCCGGATTTCGTCAGCGGTTACGCCCAAAAGTTCTGTGATCAACGCTATACGGTCGTCATTCTCGATTGGTGACGCGAGTTGCCCGCCGTGCATGAAAATCAGTGCAACTGCGGCCGCTTCGCCTCGATCGAGATTGCGCAGCACGTCTTTGAGGAAATCGACGGGTCGCCGTGCAAAATCAAGCAAACCCTCCTCATCGAGGGTCACTTTCTCCGTAAAGAATGCGGACCCGAGGCGACGAGCTGTCTCGGGAAGAAAAGATGCATCTTCCGCAAGTTTTGCCAAATGGGGCTTGATTGCCTTCTTAAACGCAGCCGGTTGATCACCGCGTTTAATGTGATTGTACAGGATTTGCGCCTTCTCGGCGGTTGCCAAGCCTTGGACGTTGATGACCACTTGAGATTTGTCGAAAAGCGGAAACGCGCCGGTTTTGAGATCGCGATGAGCTGATCGCCAGATGTAGGTGCGGGATGTCAGCAGGAAGCGGGCACCCTTGCGCAACGCGGCAGCCATTAGGGGCATCTGCCGATTCCAGGCGTCGGCAATATGGCGTTGGTACTGAGTGGCGCCGAAAGCATCGTCTATCCAGAAGAACTGCTTGGGGTCATCGGGATTCCAATGCCGCATGATGTCTTCAGGACTGGTCACGCGGATCGTCGGCGCGCGCCAGTGATCGAGCGCCCCCAAAGCGAGACTCGCGGCGATGGTCGATTTTCCGGAAGCTGGATCTCCAAGCAGCAAGACAAAATTATGATCGAGTAGCGCGTCCACGCTCTGACGATGCGCATCTGTGACAACGAAACATGCCAGATCGTCCCCAAGTGCGCTCAGGACCGCGTGAGATTGTGCATAGGCCCGCTCATCAAGGATCTGGGAAAGATCTCCCAATCCATAGACCCTCGGCACCATCACCCGTAGCCGTGACGATTCCCGAATTTGCTGTGCTATCCAGTCACGCCCAAGAACGACACAGTTCTTCACGCCCACCGCTTCGAACGCCGCAGCGATTGCGTCGGCCTGCGTGCCCGATACGCTGTGATTTGTGAGAAGGATGTAGTCTTCAGCCAACCCTCTGGCTGCAAGCTTTCCGGCCTTGGTCAATTCGCCCTTCACGGCGCTCAAGCTTAGCGGTGCATCCGCCTTGCTCGTGAATTTGCATTGGATTGTCGAGCGACTGGCTGCATCTCCATTGGACCAACGGCCTAGAAATGCACCATCGCGCCCGCCATCCTTTGAGGGCAGAAATGTCTCAACCGGCCGTTTGAGCACTTCCTGAGCGATTGCTACGCACAGGTCTTGAAACGACTTCCAGCCTAAAGTGTGAAGAGCGTAATCGATTAGTGGTCCTTGCGCTGATGGCGAAAATGAGCCGTCCACCTTTGTTGGGTCCGATACTCGTTTCGCTTCCTGATTATTGATTTCCAACGACACCTCTATTTTTAAGCGCTCGGCCTAGCTAACTGGATGATCATCCAGTCCAAAATCCTCAGACAGCGTCACTGGCCAGGGAGACGCGCCCGTCTTTCAGACGATGTCGGCTCGCTTGTGCCAGATTGACGGTGTTGCGCACGAGATCGAGGCGCGCCACAGACGAGTGGTACCACCGAAACGCCTCGGACAACGTCTGATCGGTCACCTCCGGGGAGACCCGATCGTCCTGTCCGGTCGTGAGTGGAACGCTGTCGAGCGACAGGCCACGACCGCAAAGGAACGTGGTCACGATCACCTCGAAGGTCATCGGTGGACGATGATCCATATGGGCATCGTCTCGAGTGATCCGCTCGCCCGTCGCCGCACAGGTGGCATTGCCGTTCGCGTCGCCATGGGTCGCGAAGAAGGCGTCTCGGGCCTTATACAAATCGAAGCGCGCGGCCCGCCGAAACGCTTGTGAGACCTCCTGCTTGCGGCTGGGCGGTCGCTGCGTGATGCAGTGCGGATAGGAGAAATCCGTACCGCTGCCGTCCGTTCGGATGATGCGGAAGCACTGCGTGCCATGTTCGGTCATCATCACTTGGAAATGGCTGAAGCCGCAGCCGACCTTCGCAACATACTCCGTATGGCGTTCGAGCAGAGCCGCAACGTCCAGAGCATCCTCGTCGTTGAGCCGCTCACCTGGCCGGTAGCGGTTCGCCTCGGCGCTGCCTGCTGCTGTGTCCGCGATCGGTGTGATGCAGACAGGGCAAACGTCTGGTGCGGGCGCGCCTTCGACGAAAAGCGATTCGGCGGCTTTCCACAAAGCCTGAAACACGGTTCCGGCCGCCTTATCGCGCTCCTCTGCTTCTTTGTCTTCGGCCGTCGTAAGCGTCGTGACGGCGGCATCGAAGGTTGGAATTACGCCGCTGACCATAGCCTCACCGCTATCGGCGTCGGTCGTTTCCAGCCACAAACTGGCGGCCGCACTGCGGATTTGCCGCAAACCGGCGAGTCCGATCTTGTTCTCCTCTGCTTTGGCGCGCGCCTCCAACTCGACATAGGCTGGATCGAGCGCGGCGAGGGCCGTGAGGATGAGCGCCGGGTCAAGCGGTGCAAGGATCAGCATATTGGCGTGGGAGAGAACCTCCGTCGTGTCCCATATTTTGACCGCTTGGGTCGTTTCCTTGGCGAGCTGGGTGTCAACGCGCTGGAGCGCCGTCTCGTCTTCGGCCGCGGTCTTGATCTGCGTCCGCAGCGAACGAAGGTTCTTTTGCACCTCGACCAGCGGGCTCAGTTGAAGCCAGTTGGCGACATCCGCGTAACGCTGCTCGGGTGTGTGTATTTCAACAAAAGTACGGAGTGCGTGGCCACGAATGATCGGCGGCACCGCCATGCAAGTATTGAGGGTAGTCGCTACCGCCGGAATCGGCCGCTTTGCACCTCCTGCCGCACGACTGCCGTTCGTGACATCCTTGCCCGAGATGAGGCCGATCGCCACGGTCGGGACGATCTTTGCTTCCTCGGCAAGATTATGCGCCAGAGCGATCGGACCGGCCTGGTTGTTGATGGCGCGCTGCCCCAACCGTTCCAGCGTTCCGTCTTTGGATAGTACGAACTCAAGTGCATCGATGACGCTGGATTTACCGCTGCCATTGGGCGCGAAGATCGCCAGGCATCGCTTCTTGCTGAAATCGAAAGTCTTCGGCTGGAGATAGGCACGGAAGCCGGTCAGGCCCAACGACTGGAAAAAATAGGGATCAGCCATTGACCACCTCCACCTTCGGAGGGTCCGCTCGCTCGGAGGCGAGTTTCACGATGGCGTCCTTCGCTTGGGCGATGGCATTTGGCGCTGGGGCTGCTTTCAGAATGTGCGTGGTCAGAATAGCCGCAAGGTCGGTATCGACGCCTTCCTTTGCCTTTAGCCTCTCTCCCAAGGCCTTGAGAAACGCATCCGGCGTTTCCAAAATTTTTGCTTCACCATCCATTGTCTATCCCCCCAATTACTCTTGTTTCGACTTTACGTTGAGATTTCTCTGAAGAGAATATTGAGTCGCAATTAATCCTCATGATTGCAGGGGAAGCCGTCCCCTGCGGCCAGGCTAGCCTTCGCCATGCCCGCAGCCGTAGCGGGTTATGCGCTGGTGCACGGTATCGCGCGAGAGGCTGTCCCATCAGAGGCATGGCGTATGATCTTCTGCGTGATCGGCGGAGCCTGCACTGGGCTATCGGCGCTGATGCGTATTGTCGCAGCGCAAGCCTTGAGCACGATAAGCGGCCAAGATTAACGCATAATTTGCCGTCAAATCTCAAGCGCACCTTGCGGTTTCGTATTGATTGCATCACCCTTCCCAAAACAACCTTGGGAGGGGACCATGCAGCCGTCAGACTTCATTGAAAAATATATGACCGGAAAGTGCTTCTATCATTTTACGGATACTCGTAACGTGCCTTCCATCAAATCTCACGGATTGATGTCGCTTAATTTGTTGCGGGAAAATGGAATCGTTCCTCCGGCAGCAGGCGGTAATGACTGGAGCCATGAGGCTGATGAACGCTTGGGACTGCATAGCTACGTCCACCTTTGCTTCCTCGACCAACACCCTATGGAATGGACGATAAAGCAGGATGGTAGAATAAAGGACACCGTATTCATCAACGTTGACAAGTCTGTGCTTACAAGGCCGGGAATATTATTATCGGCTGATGTATCCAACAAAGCTGGCGTTGAGACGTTCGATTTCACGCGCGCTTTGGACTTGATGGATTTTCCGGTTATATATGAGCGAACAAATTGAAAGGACCCGGCCGTTCAGGAACGTCGGAAAGTCGCCAAGAAATATGAACTACTCGTACCCGATCACATATCGGCCGATCTGCTGTCAGGATACTGAAAATGGCCGAACGCCCCGTCTTCATACCACTTCCCGATGGGGACCGGCTCGTTCAGGAGTGCCCTGTCGAATTTCACTGGCACTCTGGCATGGCCGATTCCCAAAAGAGAAAGAACGTGGTTTCGCTGCACGAAAGTGCAGCGAGACGGGGCTTGTCTCCGCTACTGGAGATATCCAGCAAGTCGGAGGATCGCGTTGGCCAACGCATGAGCGCCTTTAGCCTGAAAGTGAAGCTCGCCGGGCGCGAAATCCCTCTCGAAAATGCCTTTCAGGGGAGCAAGGTGTTCAGGGATGGCGGACCGTACAGCGACCTCTATGAAATGGAACCGCGCGCAGCGAAGTCGGATACGCGACTACGCGAGTCCGGCCCGTTGATTGGGTTTCACTTCGATGAAGACGACTATCCGATTTTTCCGCAAACAGTCTTCTATGACTGGCTTTATATTTCGGCGCTGTATCCGCACATGGATTATCTGAGGAGCAAAATTTATCACTACAAAGGGTTTACCGATATCGTCTTCAATCCTTTGAAATCGATAAATTGCCAAGCAAGATCATGCGCGACGTTGGTTGCAATGGATAAGCAAGGCCTTCTCCCGAAGGCGATGTCGTCTTTCGAAGCGTTCCTTGAGATTATGACCGCCCACACTCCGCTGCCGTCAAGAGACGAGCGCGATAGACAGCCCTCACTCATGTAGCAGTCTGGCGTTGCCCTGGGGGCCGCGCTCTCGGCTGCGCCGGAACCACGCCAAAGGGCGCGTTTCCGCCATTCGGCGTCGATCGCTAACGCAAGGGGACGCTGCAGCGCGCATGAAGCCCCGCATCGGGCGGATGCACGAGGCAGGGCGGCCTCCGCCCATGCGGCCGGATCAGGATGAGCCAGCCGCGCCACCTGTCCCTCGTTCTGGCTGGCAGATTGTGCAGGAGCGCTCATCCGGCGTCGCCACGCGAAGAATGCAGTCGGAACGGGCAGCCGTCCTACACGCGCTTCGTCCCGAGACGCGATGATCCCACAACTGGGCGCGTGGCACTTTCGGTAGGGACAAAAAAGGCCAGCTGTTTCAGGAACAGACCGACCATGCCAGTGAACCCGTCGATCGCTCGCATCCCGTGAAAGCACCTGATCGCATCATCTTCTCTCTCTTGCTGCAGGGCGCACCTGCGGCGTCCTCGAAAGGCATGGGTCTGACCGAAGACCCGCTTCGCCTCGATCATTCTCCCGCAACGTCCGCCACCGGTTTTTCTCCGCCGCGCGCGAGCGCGCTTTGCATCGCGAGGCAAAAAAGCCGTCGTCGGCCGTCTTACACTGCGTTCCAGCCTTTCAGGTGCGGGCTGATCGCCTCCGGTCTCACGACCGCCATTGAGGTCGCGACAGGCGCGGCCCGAGCAACGGAGTGAAGACTATGGCAACCATCGGCACTTTCACCAAGAACGCGAACGGCGAGTTCACCGGCACGGTCAAAACCCTGACCCTCAACGTCAAGGCCAAGTTCGTCCCCACCGAGGGCGACAGCGAGCGCGGCCCCGACTATCGAATCATCGCTGGCCCCTCGGTCGAGTTCGGCGCGGCCTGGAAGAAGACCGCCCGCGAAACCGGCCGCGACTATCTCTCGGTCAAGCTGGACGATCCGAGCTTTCCTGCTCCGATCTACGCCAGCCTGGTCGAGGACGAATGCGGTGAGGTTTACAACCTTATCTGGTCCCGCCGCACTGGCGACTGAGGCCGAACAACTCCGAAGCCCCGCCGAGTGCGGGGTTTCGTCATGCTTGTCCCCCGCTTTTCAGGGGGTGCGGATTTCCGTAACCTACACTCCTGTAGTCATCGCCACGTTCACCGGAGTTCGCCTTTGAGTGTCGTCGCGTCAGTAAGCGAAGAAAGGATCATTCTTCTGATGCGCGCGGCACGTCTCGAACTTTGTTGATTTTGTCCAGCGGCTGTCTGGAGCCTTTTCCTTATCCGACCTTACCGACCAGCTCGAAATCGCTGTGATGAAACGCTTCTCTAGGGTGATTTTCTTGCCGATCGCCTTCTCAGCAGCGGCCAGAGCCGTGTCGAACGCAGTCTTGACGGCATCGGTGTCGGCAAAGACGCCCCAGACCGTCGTATTGGTCAGCCGGAAAAGTTTCGACGTGCCTTGAAAGACGTAAACCAGCCCAGCCAATTCAGCCTGCTTGATGAACTCGGCCCATTGATTAGAAGCGCCGTCCTTGAAGTCATAGGTAACGAGATAGTCGGTCATGAAAATAGTCCCCGTTCTGCAATGAAGACGATATGGGGATCGAGCGGTCATTTTACCAACAGCGTACAAATTTGGGCAGAACAGTGCGTTCCCTTCGGGCCGCGCTCTCGGCTAACGCCGGAACTACGCTCAAGAGCGCGTTTCTGTCACCCTTCGCGAATCCTTGGAAATGGAACGGGACGAAGAGCCGGACCTCTGGCGGGTCGGCAAGAAGCGGGCGGGCCGCCACCTTGACGGGGAAACATGGGATCAGATGCCTGAGGCCGCCAATGGCTGACTTCACCCACGCGGTCCTGACCCGGATGATATGGATCGATGCCCGCCTGATTGGCGCCGGCACCATTGGCAGGCAGGATCTGGTCAGGGCCTTCGGCATCAGCCAGTCTCAGGCTGCTATCGATTTCAGGTCATACCGCGCCATCAACCCCGGCCGCCTCACCCATGACCGCCAGGCGCGCACCTATCGCGCGGCGCCGGGATCGCTTCCCGCATATCCGACTGCCCTGCGCGTGAGCGTGATCCATGCCGTGCGGATGGTGATGGACCTGATCACCGACGGCAGTCAGCCCGTGAAACCGGCGCCGAGCTGCGCGCGCTGCGAGGACACGCGGTTTCTGGATAGTCATATCGTTCTGGAACAGTGCCCGGACTGCAATCCAGAGATCCCGAAATGACCCGGGCCAACTGCGCCCATCTGATGGTGAGGGAGGAAGCGGCGTAATGGGAAAGCAGGTAGCAATCTCCTATCAGCCGCGCTTGCTTGGCTCGCAGGAGGCGGCAACATATCTGGGCGTGAGCGAGACCACCTTGAGAGGATTGGACATTCCGCGCCGCGTCATGGGGGGGAGAAAGCTTTTTGACCGCATAGATCTGGATCGCTACGCGTCCGATCTGCCTTATGAAACTCAGTCTCCGAGGAACACATGCGATCAGGTCTTCGACTGACTGGCATTAAGGTGGTAATAAAGGCGAACGGTCGGCGATACCTCTACCGCAGGGTCGGAGCCAGCCTTGTCGCGCTGCCGAACCTGCCCGAGAATCATCCGGAGTTCCTAGCAGCATATGTTGCTGCAGGAAGCGCTAAGCCCAAGGCACGCGATGCCGAAGGTAGCATCGCCGCGCTTTGCAGCCTTTATCTGGCCTCACATGAATACTCCCGCATGGCAGCAAGCACGAGGGCTGTCTGGCGAAGGACGCTTGGTCGAATATCCGAAGAGCGTGGCAAAGGTCTGATTGCAGATCTGCGCCCCGATCACCTCAGAAAAGATATCCGGCCACTGTCCCCCGGCGCGGCCTCAAACAGGCTCAAGGCATGGCGCTCAATTCTTAAATTTGCAGTTGAAGAAGGCCTCATAACATCTGATCCCTCCACAGGAATCCGGGCTCAGCGGGGCGAAGTGCAGCCCCACAGGCAATGGACGAATGAAGAGGTCGAGCAGTTCAGAGACCATTGGTCGAAAGAGACGTCGGAACGTATTGCTTTTGAAGTGATATTCTGGACCGGAGCGCGATGCGTCGATGCGGTAGGCTTGGGCTGGCAAAAAGTCGATGCAGATGGATGGCTCAGCTTCACCCAGGCCAAGACCAAAGGGCCGGCAACTTGCCCTGTCAGGACACTCCCGCCATGGGCGGTCGGGATGAAGTCCGATCACAAACACTTCCTCGACGTTGTGCCGATGGATCAAATGATCTGGATCGTGACGGGGTTCGGAAAGGCGCGAAGCGTCAAAGGGCTTTCGCAATGGATGAGCGCGGCCGCAAGCACAGCTGGCCTGCCCGATGACTGCACCGCGCACGGCCTGCGCAAAGCGAGAGCCGCAGCGCTCGCTATAGCGGGAGCAACGGCATCACAAATTGGCGCATGGACTGGGCATGCGAGCCTTTCAGAGATCGCCCACTACACGAAGCAAGCCGATCAAAAAGGGATTCTCGGGGCAAAGAAAGAACAGCAGATGGGAAACCGCGTGGAAAAGTTTCCAAAATCCCCAAATTAATCATTTTATATCATGATGTTATGGAGGTAATGGCGCACCCGACAGGATTCGAACCTGTGACCTCTGCCTTCGGAGGGCAGCACTCTATCCAGCTGAGCTACGGGTGCAGCGCCCGGGTGTCTTAACCGCTCCTGCGCGCTGCTGCAAGGCTTGTGGTGCCGCTTCAGCCAAAGAGTTCGTGACAGAATTCCAGCGCTTCGACCAGGGCATCCACCTCGGCCAGGGTGTTGTAAAGACCGAAGGACGCGCGGCAGGTTGCGCTCACCCCGAAATGGTCCAGCAGCGGCATGGCGCAATGGGTCCCTGCCCTGACGGCGATGCCTTTTTTGTCGAGAATCGTCGAGATATCATGCGGATGTGCGGCGCCTTGCAGGGTGAAGCTGAAAATCGCCCCCTTATCCGGCGCCTGCCCCTGGACATTCAGCCAGTTCAGCCCGTTCAGCTTTTCGCGGGCGTAATCGCGCAAAGCGCGCTCATGGGCAGCGATATTTTCCATGCCGAGGCCGGTCAGGTAATCGAGCGCCACGCCCAGACCGATCTGATTGACGATGCCGGGTGTGCCGGCCTCAAACCGCATCGGTGGGTCTGCCCAGGTGACCGAGTCGCGATGCACCTCGCGGATCATGTCGCCGCCTCCCATGAAGGGGCGCATTTCCGCCATCCGCGCCTGGGAAATCCAGATCGCGCCGGATCCGGAGGGGCCATAAAGCTTATGGCCGGTGATCGCGTAGAAATCGGCGCCGATTGCCGTCAGATCGACCGGCATATGAACCGAGGCCTGGCTGCCATCGACCATCACCGGCACACCGCGTGCGCGGGCCGCGGCGCAGATCGTGCTCACATCAACCACGGTGCCGGTCACATTCGACATATGCGAGATGGCGACCAGCTTTGTCTTCGGCCCGATTGCGTCGATCACCGCCTGGGGATCGAGCACGCCATTGGCATCGACCTCGACCCATTTCAGCACCACCCCCTGACGTTCGCGCAGGAAATGCCAGGGCACGATATTGGCGTGATGCTCCATCACGGAAAGCACGATCTCATCGCCGGCCTGCAAACGAGGTGCAGCCCAGGCATAGGAGACGAGGTTAATCCCCTCGGTCGCCCCCGATGTGAAGACGATCTCGTCTTCCGAGGGCGCGTTCAGAAAGCGCGCAATCTTGCCGCGCACCGCCTCATAGGCCTCGGTCGCGTGGTTCGACAGGTAATGCAGGCCCCGGTGAACATTGGCATATTCCATCGAATAGGCCTGGGTGATCGCGTCGATCACCACCTGCGGCTTTTGCGCCGAGGCGCCATTGTCGAGATAGACCAGCGGTCGGTCATTCACCTTGCGCGCGAGGATCGGGAAATCGGCGCGGATTTTTGCGACATCATAGCTCACGCGGCAGGTACTCCGACGGGATGAAGGGGGCGAGGATCATCGTCAGGACGAAGACGCTGACCAAGAAGGTCAGGACCGTCCCGAAGAACACCTTCACCGGCGAGGCAAAGCCGTGGATTTCGGCGATGAAATTGCTCAGGAGCACCACGAAGATCCCGACGGCGGCGATGCCGATCAGGCTGGACAGCACGGGCAGGATGACAAGCGTCAGCAACTGCACCAGCTGGATCGCCAGCATTACCGCCTGAAGCCAGGCGATCGCCAGCACGGCATCGGCAAAGGATCCGCGACCACCGAACCAGCCGCCCACCAGCCAGGCCAGGAAGGCGCAGAGGAGGAGGGTCAGGAATTGCAGCCCGGCCGTCACGAAAGGCGTTGAGAACAGCGCCGTGAACGGGCTGCCTTCGGGCATCGGCAGGATCTGCAGGCTCAGCTGCATCAACAAGGCCGAGGCCACCGCCATCAGAAGGAGCGCCACCATCTCGGTGCCGCCGGGCCGGTTCAGCGCCTGGATCTGGCGCAGGCCCTGACGCGGGTCATGCAGCGACAAAAGCAGGGTGGAAAAGAAAAAGCCGATCACTGCATCGCCTCGCGCAGAAGTTTCACCCAGAGCCAGAGGAATGAGAGCCCGACCAGAATCCCGACCACCGTCACCGAAGACCCCGGTCCGCTGAACCCGGCCAGAAGGCCCTGGAACAGCATCAGGGGGGCCGCGCAAAGCAGCGCCCAGAACAGCGAGACCCGCGCTTCATAAGCGCCGATCCGCCCCCGAAGGCGCGGATCACCAGCGCCGAGATCGCCGCGATGCCGTAAAAGAACAGCGGTACCACGAAGAGAAAGACGAAGAAATTGATCCCCATCAAGGCCTGGATGCCCGGCACCTGATCCAGCGGCGTGCCGGCGGCGGTTGCCGCCTCTCGCGCAAGGAAAGCCTCGCGCGAGAGGCGCGGCCATTGCGCCACGAACAGCAAAAGACAGGCCGCGAAGAGCAGGATCAGCGCCCTGTCCTCGCGCGGGCCATCCGCCAGTTTCTCGCGGATGACCGCACCAGGCCGGGCCCAGGTCCGGAAGATATCGGTGGTGATCGACATGGTCTCTGCCTGTTCCCTGCTGGCCGTTAACGCATTGGCGGATTTAGCCCGGAGGGGTCTCAGCCGTCCAGCCCGTGCAGCCAGTCTTCCAGCCTTGCATGGACCTCGCCCGCGATGGCCTCATCCTCGATCTCTTCCAGCGTGCCGGCCAGGAAAGCCAGAACCAGAAGCGCCTGGGCGGTGCGTTTCGTCACCCCCCGCGATTGCAGGTAGAATAGCGCCGTCTCGTCAATCGCGCCCGAGGTGGAGCCATGGCTGCATTTCACATCATCGGCGTAGATTTCCAGCTCGGGCTTGGCGAGGAACTGCGCATCCTCATCCAGCAGAAGCGACTGGCTCATCTGATAGCCATCGGTCTTCTGCGCGCCCTGTTTGACGAGGATCTTGCCCTGGAAGACACCGGTCGCGCCATTTTTCAGCACTTTGCGGAAGACCTGACGGCTTTCGCAGCGCTCGGACGCATGGGTGATGAAGATGGTGTCGTCCTGGAGGAAATCCTTGCCATCGCCCAGCACGGTTCCGGCGACATGCGCCACGGAATCGTCGCCGGTGATTTCCAGGATCGCCTCATTGCGGGTCAGACGGCCGCCCGCGGTCAGGGTAAAGCTTTTGAACAGCGCATTATCAGCGATATGGGCGAAGATATGGGTGACGCCGCGCCGATCAGCATCAGGGCCCTGCGTGCGGATATGATGGAAGCGCGCGTTTGACGCCACATCGACCTCAAGCACGGTGTTAAAGCGCGCGCCGGGCGTGCCGCTTTCCAGAAGGGTGATTTCCGCGCCCTCTTCCAGCTTAACAACGTGATGAAGGATCACATCGGAAACCGCTGATTTCTGAGCATAAATCAGGGAAACCGGTTTTGCGGCCTGCCCGGTCACCCGGATCAGCACACCCTCAGTCGCATAGGCGGTGTTCAGCGCCGCCAGCGGACGTTCTACCGGAGAAGAGCCACGGGTCTCAAGCTGGCCATAAAGCCCCTGCGCCCAGTGGATATCCGACTGACCTGCCAGCGACAACAGTTCAACTCCGGCAAGCGCCGGATCATCCGAGGCAGCCGCGTCGAACACGCCATCGGTAAACACCAGCTTCACCGCATCCAGCGCCGCGAAGGACGGCGCGAGATCGGCGGGCGCACCGCTGATTTCCGGCTTTGTCAGCTGGGCCGGGTCACTGTAGCGCCAGTATTCGTCGCGCCGGGTCGGCAGGCCCTGAGCCGCCAGCCGATCAGAGGCCGAAGCGCGCGCCGCAGCCGTCCAGCCCTTTGCGGGGGCGCTGAGCCCCTGCAGCCGCGCCGTCAGCGCGTCCTGTTTGACCTGTGCCAGTGCCATTACTGCACCCCGTCCAGCAGATCGGCGTAGCCGTTATTCTCGACCTCAAGCGCCAGCTCCGGCCCGCCGGTTTTGATGATGCGGCCATTGGACATGATATGGACCACATCCGGTTTGATATGATCGAGAAGGCGCTGGTAATGGGTGATCACAAGGAAAGAACGACCCGCGCTGCGCAGCGCGTTGACGCCTTCTGCGACAAGTTTCATCGCATCGACGTCAAGACCGGAATCGGTCTCGTCAAGGATGCACATCTTCGGCTCCAGCATGGCCATCTGGAGGATTTCATTGCGCTTTTTCTCACCACCCGAGAAGCCGACATTGACCGGACGCTTGAGCATATCGGCGTCGATCTTCAGCGTTTTCGCCTTTTCGCGCACGACTTTCAGGAAGTCTCCTGCCGAAAGCTCCTCTTCGCCGCGCGCCTTGCGCTGCGCGTTCACCGCCGTTCTGAGGAAGGTCATATTGCCGACACCGGGGATCTCGACCGGGTATTGGAACGCCAGGAACAGGCCCGCTGCGGCGCGCTCTTCCGGCTCCATCTCAAGGAGTTCTTCATCATCCAGCGTGGCCGAGCCGTCGGTGACCTCATAGCCATCGCGGCCCGCCAGCACATAGGAAAGCGTCGATTTGCCCGAGCCGTTCGGCCCCATGATCGCATGAACTTCGCCAGGCCCGATTTTCAGGTCGACGCCTTTGAGGATGACCTTATCCTCTTCCTCAAGTTTAACATGCAGGTTCTTGATCTCAAGCATTTTTCTCTCCTCAGACCGGTTGTAGCAGCGCCCGCGTATAAGCGCGCAGCCGGTCCGGCGTCAGTGTCACAGGTTCAAGATCGAAACGCGCCATGCGTCCGATCATCTCGGTTGGCCGCGCGATCTCTTCAGCCTTGTGATAGGCCTCGCGCGGGGCATAGTCGTCAAAAAACAGCGTCACCGGACGGGTGATCCGGTAAGCCACGGTCAGGAAACAGGCGAGCCGGAAACGGCCATCGACCAGCACCAGATCCGGGTGAGAAAAGCCGGGTAAGTCCCAGATTTTCAATGCATAATCCGGCCAGCGACGAAAGGCGGACTCATCTGCCGGATGGCCCCATTCCTTTGTCGGGCCAATATCGGCATGATGGATATGGACGCCGGCCTGCGCCGGATGTGCCGCGAACCAGTCGCCCATCATCCTGGCCCAGGAGGCATCGGATTCCACCGACCAGACCTCTGCCCCGGCCTCGGCCGCGACCAGGGTCGATCCGCCGGAGCCATATTCCAGCACCACCCGCGCTTCGACGCAGGCATCCGTCCATGCCCGGGCAGCCGCCTCGGGCATGGTCAGATCAGGACGCTGAAGCACGGCACCGGACAAGGTTCAGCCCACCGAACCTTCCAGCGAAATCGCCACCAGGCTTTGCGCTTCCATGGCAAATTCCATCGGCAGGGCCTGGAGGACTTCCTTGCAGAAGCCGTTCACCACCAGGGCGACAGCCTCTTCCTCATCCATGCCCCTTGAGCGGCAATAGAAGAGCTGATCCTCGTCGACCTTCGATGTGGTCGCCTCATGTTCGCAGCGCGAGGAATTGTTCTTCACCTCGATATAGGGAACCGTATGGGCGCCGCACTGATCGCCGATCAGCAGGCTGTCGCACTGGGTGTAATTCCGCGATCCGGTGGCCTTCGGGTGAACCGAGACCTGGCCGCGATAGGTGTTCTGTGCCTTCCCGGCCGAGATCCCTTTCGACACAATCCGCGACTTCGAATTCTTGCCCAGATGGATCATCTTGGTGCCGGTATCGGCCTGCTGGTAATTATTCGCGATGGCGATCGAGTAGAATTCGCCCTGGCTGTCATCGCCGCGCAGGATGCAGGACGGGTATTTCCAGGTGATCGCCGAGCCGGTCTCAACCTGCGTCCACATCACTTTCGCCCGGTCGCCCCGGCAATCGGCGCGTTTGGTGACGAAGTTGTAGATGCCGCCCTTGCCATCCTCATCGCCCGGGAACCAGTTCTGCACGGTTGAATATTTGACCTCGGCATCGTCGAGGATGACGATTTCCACCACGGCGGCGTGCAACTGGATCGTATCGCGCTTCGGCGCGGTGCAGCCCTCAAGGTAGCTCACATAAGAGCCCTTGTCGGCGATGATCAGGGTGCGCTCGAACTGCCCGGTGTTTTCCGCATTGATGCGGAAATAGGTCGACAATTCCATCGGGCAACGCACGCCTTCGGGGATGTAGACAAACGAACCATCCGAGAAGACCGCCGAATTCAGCGTCGCAAAGAAGTTGTCCGATTGCGGCACGACCGAGCCGAGATACTTCTTCACCAGGTCAGGATATTCCCGGATCGCTTCCGAGATCGAACAGAAGATCACCCCGGCCTTTTTCAGCTCTTCCTTGAAGGTCGTGCCGACAGAAACGCTGTCAAACACCGCATCGACCGCGACCTTGCGCTCGCCTTCCGGCGCCTCGACGCCGGCAAGCAAAGCCTGCTCTTTCAGAGGGATCCCCAGCTTCGCATAGGTCGCCAGCAGCTTCGGATCCACTTCATCCAGCGATTTCGGCTTTTCCGCCATGCTTTTCGGGCGCGCATAGTAATACTGATCCTGATAATCGATCTCAGGATAGCTGAGCATCGCCCAACGCGGCTCTTTCATCTCCAGCCAGCGCCGGTAAGCCTTGAGACGCCAGTCCAGCATCCATTCCGGCTCGCCATTTTTCTCGCTGATCAGGCGGACGATATCCTCGTTCAGGCCCTTGGGCGCGTATTCGGTCGGGATCTCGGTCTCCCAGCCATATTTATATTTTCCGGCCATCGCCTGGACGGTTTCAATCGTCTCGCGGTCGACGCCTTCCCGGATCGCCTCATCGGGGATGCGGATATTATCCTCGGACACATGGGTATTCATTTCGGTCACTCCATCCTCACGCGGCCCATCTTCACGCAGCACGGGCGCGGGCTTTTCCGTAAGCCCTGGTCCACGCCTCCGCGAACCTGAGCACATTCTCTTCATTCACGCCCGGACCGATCGAGATCCGGATCATCTGTCCGGCCTCATCGCCGTAGCCCATGGCGCCAAGCACCTTCGATCCCCTGACCTTGCCCGATGAACAGGCCGATCCGGCAGAGACCGCGAAGCCGGCAAGATCCATGGCCATGACCTGGGTCTCGCCCTTCCAGCCCGGCGCAATGACGCAAAGCGTATTCGGCAACCGTGGCTGGCCTTTCGAGACCGAGATAATGCCCTCAGCGCCGGCAAACAATGCTGATTCCAGAATATCCCTTATGCGGGCGACCTCTTCCCAGGTCCCGTTCGCCAGATCACGCGCCGCAGCCGTCGCCGCAGCCGCCATGCCGGCAATCCCGATCAGATTCTCTGTGCCGGACCGCCGCCCCATCTCTTGGCCGCCGCCTTTCAGCTTTGCCTCCACATCAAGCCCGCGCTTCAGCAAAAGCGCCCCAATGCCCCGCGGCCCGCCGAATTTATGCGCCGACACGAGCCCCATATCGCAGCCAAGCCAGTTGAAGGCGACCGGCAGCTTGCCCATTCCTTGCGTCAGATCCGACACCGCGAGCCCTTCGGGCAGATCCTGCACGATCCCCGTCTCGGGATTGGCAAGCTGCAGGGTGCCCTGCCCCGGATCCGGAACCGAAACCGCGCCATCCCGCCCGACCGGCAAGACATCGTCACACCAGGCCGAAACCGCCGAATGCTCGACACCGGCACAAGCCAGCCCCCGCCCCGCCAATGCCAGGGCCGACGCCTCGGTCGTCCCCGAGGTAAAGACCAGATCCGCCCCATCCGCACCGAAAGCTGCCGAAATCTCCTCGCGCGAGTGCTCCATCAGCGCTTTCGCCGCCCGCCCCTCGCTATGGACCGAAGACGGGTTCCCGACGACATCCATCGCCGAAATCATCGCCGCCCGCGCCTCGGCCCGCAAAGGCGCCGTTGCATTCCAGTCCAGATAAAGCCGCGTGCTCATGGCGCGCCCCTTTCATCTGTCGAAAAATATCCTCGGGGGAGCCGGACGCGCAGCGACCGGCGCGGGGGCAGACAGCCCCCCGGCGATCTCAGCCATGGCGCGCAACAGTCTCATTCCTCATCCACCACCCGGAACAGGTTCGGCACTGCCGGACAGGGCGTCATCTCATTGCCGATCACATCCGAAAGCCGTGCCTGGTGCAAAAACACATAGACATTGGCCGAAAGGCTCTGCCAGAGCCGGTTGGTCAGCGACTGTGCCCGCGTGCCCGACGAGCCCCCCGTGGCGCCCGCGCCGGTATGCATCGCATCGACCGTCTCATCGACCGCCTGCAAGACCTCGCTCACCCGGATCGAATCCGGTGATCGCGCCAGCCGGTAGCCGCCACCCGGGCCGCGCACTGCGTCCACCAGTCCGGCCCGGCGCAGCTTGACGAAAAGCTGCTCCAGATAGGGCAGCGAAATGTCCTGGCGTTTCGAGATCTCGGCCAAAGCCACCAGATCCTCAACTTCCGCCGCCTCCCCGCCTGCCTTTGCCAGCGCGAGTTTCGCCTTCGCCTCACTCATTGCGAGATCGGCAAGCGCCACCATCGCATACCGGCCCTTCGTCGACAGCTTCATCCCAGACTCTCCTTAACGAGCGCGCCGCGAGGCCTTTCCCCCGACCCGCAGCCAGACCCGCAACCAGACCCACACTCGAGCCCGGGCAACCACTGCGCAAGCCCGGGCGACCCCTGCAATTCCCGGCAATCCGGCCACATCCCCGGGGGAGCGGCCCAATTCCAGCCAGATCCATTGACGAGCCAGCCCGGGGCCATTACCTCAGGTGCGATCCGGGGGACAAGATTTGCCCCCTTTAGAACAGTTCTAAATTACCCGGGCGTTTCAGTCAAGTTTCGATCCCGGAGAAATCAGGCGAGAGCGTATGCCCGAAGTTATCTTTGCCGGCCCCGATGGACGTCTCGAGGGACGCTACCATGCACAGAAGGAACGCGACGCTCCGATCGCCATCGTTCTGCATCCGCATCCCGCCTATGGCGGCACGATGAACAATAAGGTTACCTATAACCTGCATTACGCCTTCTACAATCTGGGCTTCAATGTGCTGCGGTTCAATTTCCGCGGCGTCGGGCGCAGCCAGGGCGAATATGATCAGGGCATCGGCGAGCTGTCGGATGCGGCCTCGGCGCTCGACTACCTGCAGTCGATGAACCAGAATGCGAAACATTGCTGGGTCGCGGGCTTCTCCTTCGGTGCCTGGATCGGCATGCAGCTTCTGATGCGCCGCCCCGAGATCACCGGCTTTATCTCGGTGGCACCGCCCGCGAACCTTTACGATTTCAGCTTCCTCGCCCCCTGCCCTTCATCAGGCCTCGTGATCAACGGCACCGCCGATAAAGTGGCCCCGCCGAAAGACACCCGCACCCTCGTCGGCAAGCTGCACGAGCAAAAGGGCATCACGATCACCCATACCGAGGTCGAAGGCGCCGATCACTTCTTCAAGGATGAAGACGCGCATATGAAGCCAATGATCGAGACGGTTTCGGATTACGTCAGGCGCCGCATGACCGAAAGCACCCGCTGATGTCCTTCATCCAGGAGCTTGCCGACCAGCTTGCGAAAGACGTGCTCGCCTCGCAGGATGAACTGCAGGATGACCGTTTTTACGAACAGGTCGGCCGGGTCCTGGGGGCTGCTTCGCCAACGCTGCAAGAGGCCTATATGACCTCGATCCGCATCCGTCTCGCCGAGGCGCGCGGCCGCGACTTCCTCCTGCGCGCGCTCCGGGCCAAACGCGACGGCGCTGACGCCCCGGATGCACCGCGCGATGTCAGCCTCGGCAGCGGCCACTGACCCCCAAAGCGGAACGCTCCGGCCATGACGATCACCCATCAGGACGAGCTTGAAAGCCTGCGCCATATCGGCCGCATCGTCGCCAATACCATGCTTGCCATGGCCAGAGCGATGGAGCCGGGCATGACCACGCTTGAACTCGACGAGATCGGGACCGGGCTGCTCGAACGCGAGGGCGCGGTCTCGGCACCGCGCAGCGCTTACGATTTCCCCGGCGCCACCTGTATCAGCGTCAATGAGGAAATCGCCCATGGCATCCCCGGCCCCCGCGTGCTCGCCGCCGGAGACCTCGTCAATATCGATGTCTCGGCCTCGAAAGACGGGTTCTTCGCCGATACCGGGGCAAGCTGGCAGCTGCAGCCAGAGCGTGAGGCGCTGAGCCGGCTTTGCCGCGAGGGGCGCCGTGCGATGGAGACCGGCATCAACGAGGTCCGCGCCGGCAAACCCCTCGCAGGCATCGGTAACGCCATTGGCAAATTCGCACAGAAACGCGGCTATACGCTGATCCGCAATCTCGCGAGCCACGGCATCGGCCGCAGCCTGCATGAAGAACCGACCGAAATTGCCACCTGGCCGACCCGCGGCGACCGCCGCCGTATCGAAAAGGGCCTCGTCCTGACGGTCGAGCCGTTCCTCTCGACCGGCGGTCTTTGGGCCGATGCCGGCGAGGATGGCTGGACGCTCTACAGCGCGCCGATGGCGCCGGTGGTGCAATATGAACATACTGTGGTGGCAACCGGATCACAGGCCATCATCCTCACCCTGCCCGGCTGAGCCCCCTTCGCCTGGTCTGGCCAGCGCGGGCCGGCCTTCCCCCCTTGCCAGACTCCGGCCTTTCGCGCGATGACTGCAGCATGGATACCCCGCTCAGCCCCCCCGCCGCGCCTGCACCGCCCGCCACCCATCCGCGTCTCGACGCCCAGTTCGCCTTTCTGAACGAGGCCGACCGGCTGAAATCGGTGCTGCGTGCCACCACGCTGTGCGACGGATCGAGGCGCGAGAATTCAGGCGAGCATTCCTGGCATCTGGCGCTTTACGCCATGGTTCTGGCGGATCAGGCGCCCGAAGGCGTGCAGATCGACCGCGTCATCCGCATGTTGCTCCTGCATGATCTGGTCGAGATCGACACCGGCGATGTGCCGATCCATTCCGCGAACGGCGCCGCCCATGCCAGCGAGCACACCGTCCTTGCCGAACAGCGCGCGGCCGGGCGCATCTTCGGCCTCCTGCCGCCTGACCAGGCATTGGCCTTCCGCGCGCTCTGGGATGAATTCGAGGCGGCTGAGACCCCGGATGCCGTCTTCGCCAAATCCCTCGACCGGGTGCAGCCGGTCCTTGCCAATCTGCAATCCGGCGGCGGCACCTGGACCACCTATAACGTCACCTGGGACCAGCTTGTCGCCCGGGTCGGCCAGAAAATCGCGCGCGGTGCGCCCGGGATATGGACCTGGGTCAGCCAGAAGGCCAAAGCCTGGTTCGCGCCCTGAGCCGCTGCTGGCGTCCTTGCCCCCTTCCTCTTGACGAAAATACTCCCGCCGGAGGCATCCCCGGCCAGCCACAAAGCCGCCCGTTTTACCGGCAGGCGAAGATGAATTTTTTGTATACCATTGCATACTACCTTCCGCGCCACCCGGATTTCCGCTAAATACGGCCCCAGGCGCAACCCAATCCAGAAAGGGCGTATGATGACCAGGATCAAGGTGGCCAACCCGGTGGTGGAACTTGACGGCGATGAGATGACCCGGATCATCTGGGATTTCATCAAGCAAAAGCTGATCCTCCCCTATCTCGATATCGACCTGAAATATTACGATCTGGGCATCGAAGAACGCGACCGCACCGCAGACCAGGTGACCGTTGACGCAGCCCATGCCATTCAGAAATACGGCGTCGGCGTCAAATGCGCGACGATCACCCCCGATGAGGCGCGGGTCGAGGAGTTTGGCCTGAAGCAGATGTGGAAAAGCCCTAACGGCACCATCCGCAACATCCTGGGCGGCGTGATCTTCCGCGAGCCGATCATCTGCAAAAACGTGCCGCGTCTCGTGCCGGGCTGGACGAAACCCATCGTGGTCGGCCGCCATGCCTTCGGCGACCAGTATAAGGCGACAGATTTCCGCTTCCCCGGCCCCGGCAGGATCACGATGAAATTCGTGGGCGAAGACGGCACCACCCAGGAATATGACGTCTTTGACGCCCCCGCCGCAGGCGTCGCGATGGGGATGTACAACCTCGACCAGTCGATCATCGACTTCGCGCGGTCCTCGTTCAATTACGGGCTGATCAAGGGCTGGCCGGTCTATCTCTCCACCAAGAACACCATCCTCAAAGCCTATGACGGTCGCTTCAAGGATCTCTTTGCCCAGGTCTATGCCGAGGAATTTGAAGAGAAGTTCAAAGCCAAAGGCATCCATTACGAGCACCGCCTCATCGACGATATGGTGGCTTCGGCGCTGAAATGGTCGGGCGGCTATATCTGGGCCTGCAAGAATTATGACGGCGATGTGCAATCCGACACTGTAGCGCAGGGTTTCGGCTCGCTCGGTCTGATGACCTCGATCCTTCTCACGCCGGATGGCCAGACCGTCGAGGCCGAGGCCGCACATGGCACCGTCACCCGCCACTTCCGCCAGCACCAGGCCGGCAAGCAGACCTCGACCAATTCCATCGCCTCGATCTTTGCCTGGACCGGCGGGCTGAAACACCGCGCGAAACTAGACGACAATCCGCAGCTGACGCGGTTTGCCGAAACGTTGGAACAGGTCTGCGTCCGCACCGTCGAAGACGGGTTCATGACCAAGGATCTGGCGCTGCTGGTCGGGCCGGATCAGAAATGGCTGACCACGATGGGCTATCTGGAAAAGGTTGATGAGTATCTGAACAGGGCGCTTGCCGGCTGAGCGACCGGCTCACATCGGGGGATGCCTGTGAGGCGGGGCGGCATCAGCGGATGCCGCCCTTTTTTTCCTGTATCCGTGCAGGGATCTGGCCTGTCATATCGCACCGCTGTCTTTCGGGTGGTTGCTGAGATGCGGCTCATTTGAGGCATTATTCGGTCAGGAGCCCGCCTGTCCCACCGGATGCTAACCGCGGCTTAAGGCTGATGTCGCAGATTGGGTGTGGCTGAAGCTGACCGGGACGGAGGGTCGGGATGAGAACTATCACGGTTCAGGTCTGGACCCTCGACCCCGCCTTCAGCGTGCAGTCACCCGGCATGGTGATCCGGCCCGATGACTGGAGCGCGTCACCTCAGGACGATTTCGTGGATATGCAGGGACATGGGATCGATCTCTCCCCTGGTTGCTCAGCGCAGAGCTGACCGATGGCGATGAAAGCCAGATTATCAGCTCTGATGAAAGCGACTCTTTTACTGTGGCAGGAACCACTTATCGGATCTACGCCGTTTATAACGGTGACAGCGCGTGATTGCCGGTGCCACACAAAATCTGGTGACGTTCTACGGCCAGAGCAGCGAAGGCGAGTCGCTGGCGATCGCCCTTCCGGTCGATGCGGATGGCAAGGTCTCTGCGGCCTATCCCGGCATGCTTACAGCAACCAGCTGGTTGTGGGAGCCAAATGAATTCGCCCTGCCATTCTCTTCGATTCCCTGCTTTGTTTCCGGCACCCTGATCCGCACGCCCGAAGGTGACCTCCCGATCGATGACCTGCGGGCCGGAAGCCTGGTCATGACCCGGGATCATGGCCCCCAGGTATTGCGCTGGATCGGCACCGTCACCCTGACCGAGGCAGATCTGCGCCGCGCCCCTGCTCTGCGCCCGGTCGTCATCGCCCCCGGGCACTCGGGCCGGGCGTGCCCCTGGCGGAGCTTCGGCTTTCCCCGCAGCATCGCGTGCTTCTGCGCTCGAAAATCGCCGCGCGGATGTTTGGCGCAGAGGAAATGCTGATCGCCGCAACCCGCCTGATCGGCCAGGACGGATTTCGGTGGCCGCCGGGACCGGTCCGGTCACCTATCTGCATCTGATGTTCGATCAGCATGAGTTTCTGTTCTCAAACGGCGCGGAAGCCGAAAGCCTCTATCTCGGGACGGAAGCGACAAAGGCCTTGCCCGTCGCCGCCCTGCAGGAAATCCTGGCATTGTTTCCCGGCCTCCGCCCCGGCGCCCCAGGCCTGCCCGCCCCTTCCTGACCGGCCACAAGGCGCGGATGCTGGTGCAGCGCCACCGCCAGAACCGCAAACCCCTGGTCGATGCAGCGCGCAGGCCGGTACAGATACCGCCAGAAGCGCGCCACACCCTGACACCAGCAAAGCAGCTTCAGGGCCGCCCGGATTGCCTTTTTACCGTACCCGACAGATAGTGATCTGCCCCTCAACGGCAGCTCTGCACGAAACCGCATTTCCAAACCCGGATTTCTCCTGTATTTGCGGCACCGCAGCAAACAGGTAGAGCTTAATGGACCTTCGCAACATCGCGATCATCGCCCACGTTGACCACGGCAAGACCACCCTGGTCGACGAACTTCTGAAACAGTCGGGCACCTACCGCGAAGGCCAGGCCACGACCGAGCGCGTGATGGACAGCAATGACATCGAACGCGAACGCGGCATCACCATTCTCGCCAAGGCCACTTCGGTCGAGTGGAACGGGTTGCGCATCAATATCGTCGACACCCCCGGCCACGCTGATTTCGGCGGCGAGGTGGAGCGGATCCTGAACATGGTCGATGGTGTGGTCCTGCTGGTTGACGCCGCAGAAGGCCCGATGCCGCAGACCAAATTCGTGACCTCGAAAGCCCTTGCGCTCGGCCTGCGCCCGATCGTTGTGCTCAATAAGGTCGACAAGCCCGATGCCGAACCCGAGCGCGCGCTCAATGAGGTGTTCGATCTGTTCGCCAACCTTGGCGCCTCGGACGAACAGCTTGATTTTCCACATCTTTATGCTTCGGGACGCTCTGGCTGGGCCGATGATTCGCTCGATGGTCCGCGCAAGGATCTGACCGCGCTTTTCGAGCTGGTGGTGAAACACGTCCCTGCGCCGAAGCAGATCGCCAAGGTCAACGAGCCCTTCTCGATGCTCGCGACCACGCTTTCGGCTGACCCTTTCCTTGGCCGTCTGCTGACCGGTCGCGTGGAATCGGGCACCATCCAGGCCGGTGCTTCGCTCAAGGCGCTGACCCGCGACGGCGAGCGGATCGAACAGTTCCGCGTTACCAAGATCCTCGCCTTCCGCGGCATCGCCCAGACCCCGATTGACGAGGCCGTCGCAGGCGATATCGTCACGCTTGCCGGCATGACCAAACCGACCGTGGCCGACACGCTCTGCGCGCTGGAAATCGACACCGCGCTGCCCGCGCAGCCGATTGATCCGCCGACCATCACCGTGACCTTCGGCATCAACGACTCACCCCTTGCGGGCAAAGACGGCACCAAGGTGCAAAGCCGCGTGATCCGCGACCGTCTGATGAAAGAAGCCGAACAAAACGTCGCGATCAAGATCGCCGACACTGCAGGCGGCGACGCTTTCGAGGTCTCGGGCCGGGGCGAATTGCAGATGGGCGTTCTGATCGAGAACATGCGCCGCGAAGGCTTTGAGCTCTCGATCTCGCGCCCGCGCGTGATTTTCAAGGAAGAGAACGGCGTCCGGATGGAGCCGATCGAGGAAGTCATCGTCGATGTCGATGATGAATATTCCGGCGTTGTGATCGAAAAGCTGACCGGCGAGCGCAAAGGCGATCTGGTCGAGATGAAGCCGGCAGGCGTTGGCAAGACCCGGATCATCGCGCATGTGCCGTCGCGCGGGCTGATCGGCTATCAGGGCCAGTTCCTGACCGATACGCGCGGCTCGGGCGTGCTGAACCGCATCTTCCACGGCTGGGTGCCGCATAAGGGCCCGATCCAGGGCCGTCGCCAGGGCGTGCTGATCTCGATGGAGAACGGCGTCTCGGTGTCTTACGCGCTGTGGAAGCTGGAAGATCGTGGCCATTTCTTCATCGGCGCGCAGGAAGCGGTTTATCAGGGCATGATCCTTGGCGAACACAATCGCGACAATGATCTTGAAATCAACCCGATCCGCGGCAAACAGCTGACCAACGTCCGCGCCTCCGGCACGGATGAGGCCGTGCGCCTGACGACGCCGGTGCGGATGAGCCTCGAAGAAAGCATCGCCTATATCCAGGACGATGAGCTGGTCGAGGTGACGCCGAAGATCATCCGGATCCGCAAGCGCTATCTCGATCCGCATGAGCGCAAGCGCATGAGCCGCGAAAACTGATCACAGGGCTGACGCCCGATATTACCCGGCCGGCAGAGGACCCCTCCTCCGCCGGCCGTTCTTATTCTGCCGCCGGCCCATCGCGGCAGATGCACTTGGGCCCCAAACGAGGCTCTGAAGAGCTCATGTCATCATCCTGGCTGGCCCGCCCCTGAACGGACCGGTCTACGATCCTTCCATTGCGCCGTGTTGTACCAGTTGCGCCACCGGGATTGGATGCGGCGCAGCCAGGAGCGCTCGGCCTCTGACGGAGGAACCGACCCGAGCCGACGGGGGCTGCCGCGAAGCGCGACGGCGCCAGCTTCAATTTGCCCATGGCCCCCCGCAGAAAGGAAAACGCCCAAGAGCGTTTGCTCCGGGCGCTATTCAGGTGTGTCAGACAGGCCTGAGACCTATCCCCGCCGCCCACCTGCTCGGACATCTGTCTGCTATGGCAGAGAGTGACACTGGCACAAGGCCATGGGCACAGACTATAGGCGGATGCGCTTCGCCCCTGTAAACCGGGCTTCAAGGGCAGCAGGTCATGATCCGACGCCGCTACCGGGTTTAGCGCACGAATAACCCGAACCGGACAATGGCGCCTCTATCAGCTTGCAGTTCGACAACCTCAGCGCAGAAGCCCGCCAAGGGGCCCGACCTGAAGAGAACGCCATCGCGCGACCTCAGCCTCGTATCAGCAAAGCGCCGGGCACGAGGTGCTGCCTTTGCATCGCGCTGCCGCTGATCACGCTTTCACATCGAGTGGATTGAGGCCAGGCGCTGCCGCTCGAGGATACAACACTCGCCCCCGGACCGGCACTGCGCGCCTGAGACCCAAGCGCAGGCCGGAACCGGGTGTTCGGCAGAATCAATCACCACCGCCGCTACCTGCCGGGCTCGGGATGAGCTGACCAGTTTCGCAGGCGGGATTGGCATGCCTGCCCCGCGCCAACTTGCCCCGGTGGCGTCCTGCCAGGTGACCATCGGGGTTTTCACCCCGACCGGGGCGGCGGGTGATCCGTCCCCCCACAGTTGGACCTCGCACGGCCAGATCAAAGGCCGGGAACCTTTTCCCGGAGCAGCCATGTCGATCCCGCCCGCGACCCGCTTCCGCAACGCCGTTGCCGCGAACCTGCTGACATCGCCGGGCAGCTTCTTTTTTCTGGCGAGGTCATCAAGCTGGTGAGGCTGGCTGCTGACCTCGGCATTCCGAAGGCGGACGCCCGCCAGGTCATCACATCCATGGTTAAGTCCCACGCCAGCGGATCACCGCGGGGATCGAAAGATGCGTGATCATGCATCACCCTCCCACATCCAGCTGTCGCGCATCAGTGGCTCGCACCTGCCGGCAAACACCGTGCGCTGTGATCGATCCCCCACTGTTCAATAATCCACGGATGCCGGGCGAGGCAGGCGGCCAGCGTATCCACGATGGTCAGGATCCGCAGTTTCTTGCCCAGGGCGAGCTGGTCATGGACAAAATCCATCGCCCAGACCTCGTTCGGTCCGGAGGCCTCCTGTCGGTCCTCGCGCAGCCTCGCCTTCACCCGGCGCTTCGGATGCCTGTTGCGCAGCTGCAGGCCCAGCTCATTGTAAATCCTGCGTGTCTTCTTGATGTTCACCTGCCAGCCCTCCCGCCGCAGCAGCACATGGATGCGCCGGTAGCCATAGCGCACACTCGTTTCGCAGATCTCGCGGATCCGCAGTTCGAGGCCGGCCTGCACGGTGCGACGGGATTTGTAATGGTAGCTCGAAGTGTCGAACCGCTGCGCCTGGCAGGCCCGTCGGATCGAGACATCCCAGTCAACCAGAAGCCCGTCAACAAGCTTGCGCGTCTGGACAGGCCTCAGAGCTTTCGGCGGATGACGTCCTGCAGCATCTCGCGGTCGAGCGTCAGGTCCGCCACGATCTTCTTCAGCCGTGCATTCTCGTCCTCAAGCGCCTTCAACCGCCGCATCTCATCGGGAAGCAACCCGCCATAACGCTTCTTCCAGTTGAAGTATGTGGCCTGGCTGATCCCCGCCTTGCGGCAGATCTCGGCAACAGGCGTGCCTTCCTCGCCCTGCTTCAGAATGAACGCCTTCTGCGCTTCCGTGAACTTCGATGCCTTCATCGTCTTCAGCTCCTCTCCCAGCCAGGGAAAACTAGCCGAAAACTCAAGCTTAAGACGGTCCAGTTTCCAGGGGGCAGAGCATAGATAGTTGTCGGTTTCGGGTTGGGCAAGCGCCCGGCGCACGCCGAGGCGGTTTATCTGGGCCCGCCATTTGTCTTTATATTTTCTGATCGATGCCATGATAACGCACAGTGCGTTATCTGTGCGTCAATGGATGCCTCATTTTGCACATTTCAGGCAATCAAAAATATGCATGAAAAAATAAAAGCATTGATTTTTTAAAAAAAACAACCGCGGGTGCTTATTGCTTTTTAAGTGTGGTGCGGACGACGGGTCTCGAACCCGTAATTCCTTTCGGAAGGCAGATTTTCATCCCACTTCGGCTTTCGCCGCCGCCGGTTTCCCGGCGTTCGTGGGCTGGACTGTCCCTTTGCCATGGCCGCCGGGTCACCCGCAAAGGGCTTTCCGAAGGCTACAGGCACCACCCGTCCAGTCTCTACACCTTCCCCGGCATAGTCGCGCCGGGGCTTGGCTCGGGATTGGCGTAGGACCCTGCCTCACGGCCTGCCCCCTTAGCTTTCCCCGAATTTGAGCGGTTCTGCACCGCAGGTTTCCCCACGGGCACTCCAATTGTCAAAGTCTGCTGCGTATACCAGTTTCGCCACGTCCGCCCGGGCCCAAACGGAGCCGGTCGCGCCTCAATACACGGGTGGACGCGATTCGACAGCCCCGCTGTTGTCGCATCCGGCACTGCTTCTCCGCCTGACCGCAAAATCTCCGCGCCGCAGATTGACAGCGCGCGCCGCCATACCTTTATCTGCCTGAGATCAGGACGCGAGACCCAAAAGGAAGCACTGCGCTATGGCCGATTTCAGCATTCAGAAAGAGCTCTCCGGCCAGGGCGGCCGATTTGTCATCTATAAGGATGGCGATGTGGCAGAGCTGACCTTTACCCGCCGCGCGCTTGACCTGGTCTCTGCCGATCATACCGGTGTGCCGGATGCCTTTCGCGGCACCGGCGCCGGCAAGGCCCTGGTCGAGGCGCTGATCGCCGATGCAAAGGCGAACACCTACCGCATCATGCCGCTTTGCAGCTTTGTTGACGCGCAGCGTCGGCGGCATCCGGAATGGGCCGATCTCTTCGTCGTCTGAAGCTCAGCGCCCGTCCCTCAGCCCCCCGTCGCCGACAAAACGCGGAAAACGCAAGGATCGGTGACCAGTTCCGGCGGGGTCTGGCAGAGGCCCTGCGCCACCTGCCAGGCCGCAAGCACCTTGGGCACATAGTCGCGGGTCTCGGCATAGGGCGGCACGCCGCCATTCTTGCGCACCGCCCCCTCGCCCGCATTATAGGCCGCCAGCGCCATCAGCGGGTCATTGTTGAATTCATCGAGCAGCCAGTCGAGATAGGCGACACCGCCCTTGATGTTCTGCGCCGGATCGGTGGAATCGGTGACACCAAAGCGCGTGGCGGTCGCGGGGATCAGCTGCATCAGCCCCACCGCCCCCGCAGAAGAGACCGCATCCTTGCGCCCGGCGCTTTCGATCCCCATCACCGCCAGCACCAGCGCGGGTGAGACATCGGTCCCGACCGTCGCGATCAGGATGTCGCGGCCATAGGTTTCGGCAATGGTCTGCATCGACTGCATCCGGGGCGCCTTCACCGAGGCCCCCCCGGTCCTTTGGTCAGGGCCGCCATCGCGTCAGGGAATCGCCCGGCAGAGCTGTTGATATCCGTCGGGATCACATCCCAGTACCAGGCGTAATTCGATTTCGGGCCGGGCCCGGGCGTGACATCGCCGTCTTTGCCCTGCTCAACCGGGGCCAGCGGGCGCTCTTCATGTTGCAATGCCGGATCTTTCCACGCGGTCGCCGCCAGGCGGCGCGCCTGTTCCACCGGGTCGATCTGCACCGTGATCCGCTTGCCGGGCAGCGTGTCGCCGACTTTCACCCGCCGGAAGGTGAAATCCTCCTGCTCGGCGTGCCCGGTGCCGGGAATCGCCAGCAAAACCAGAATCACCGCCAGGGTGCCTGAGACGAGACGCGTCATTTCGGATGCCTGCTTTTCTTATTTTTCGGAAGAATCGCAGAGATCGCGGTTCTGGCAAAGCGGAAAAGCAGGTGAAAAAAGGCAAATCCGCCCCAATTGATCGAAATGCAACGCAGTTTCCCGGTGGAAACTGATCTAGTTCGACGAAACCAGAAGTTTAAAGATCACAAAAAACATCACGTTAATGCGATATTAACCAGGTCTTTGAGGTTGCTGCGAAAATGCCCTCTCCTCATCCAAAAGCTGCCACGATCAGGGGGCTATATGCACTCATCCCGAACGGAAGAGACGGACCGGAACAGAGGCCGACCGACAGACACCGTGGCGGAGATGAACAGAAAAGCTGAGCACCTTTTGAAAGGGACAGACCAATGAACGCTATGAATTTCATCAAAGACGAAGACGGCGCAGTCACCGTTGACTGGGTTGTGCTGACCGCTGCTATCGTCGGCCTCGGCCTGCTCGTGATGAGCGCCATCCGTCCGGCGATCTCGGGCCTCGGCGCACAGATCGCCACCGAAGTTACTGATACCGGAACCTGGCTGTCGACCCAGGGCACTAAGCTGCGTGAGTAATCTGCCTCTGGGCATGATCGTCTGATCACGGAAATACGGCCGCGCTCCCATCCGGGGCGCGGTCGAATTACGTTAGCCGCCGGTTCGGCGAGGATCAGTCTCGCCCCGGGGCGAGACATGGCGCAACCTCCGGCTTCCGCAGATCATCCGGCATGATACAAGCCGAATTCCTCCTGGCCACAAGGCCGGAGACACGGATCTGCCTCAGGATCAGATATAGCCGACAGATGCCCGCCGCGTCCGGACCTGGCCGCAGCGTCCCGTGGCACGGCCTGCACCATCCGATGCCCGACCGCTTCGCGACCTTTCCCGCAGCACGACTCTCATGGCCCCTTCACGCCCCGGCCCGGCCACGCATTCCCTTAGTGTTTCCCCGATTTTGCCGCATTCGGGCACCATAACTCTCACTCAAAGCGGCCAGAGAACCTGGTCGTCAGCCAACCGAGGAGACGTATCTTGCGCAGGGCAGTTTCGGGCTTCGTCAAAGATGAAAGCGGCGCAATAACCGTAGACTGGGTTGTTCTGACAGCTGCGATCGTCGGATTGAACATGGTCATTCTTTTTGCACCCGCGCGCGAAGGCCTTGTCAATCTGATGGTCACCATCGGAGAGACGATGGGCATCGTCGGCGATGTCATGCAGGCCTCCAACAATCTCGAGAACGGGTGAGACCGGTCGCCCGGGCCCCATGGCGGCGCTGATCCCGGGCCGGAACCCTGCCAGTCACGTACAGTATGAGAGGTAATTATGAGAGCGATCTTTGGTCTCGTCCTTATTGTCGGGGTCGCCCTTGCAGGCTTCGCCGTCTACATGGCGCAGGGCTATATTCAGAATAACGAGATCAGGATGAATGCGGCTCTGGAGCGCGAGCGTCAGACCGGCAAGCTGGTTCAGGTCTTCGCGCTGAAAAAGCCGGTGAAATATGGCGATGGCATCCTGAAAAACAATGTCCAGCTGGTCTGGGTCCAGGAAAAGCTCATGCCGCCGGCGGCATATACCGATGGCGATGTTCTTTTCCCGCCTGACGCCAGCAAGCCACGCTTTGCAATGCGCTCGATGGAAACCAATGAAATTCTGCTGAGCAGCCGCCTGACCGAACCCGGCCAGGTCGCGGGTCTCGCAGGCAAGCTTGCCCCGGGAATGAGCGCCTTCCAGGTGCGCGTGAGCTCCGCCTCCGGTGTGGCGGGCTTTGTGATGCCCGAAGATCTGATCGACATCTACTGGACCGGCGCCAGCGGCTCGGGCGAAATCACCCAGCTGATCGAAAGCGCCATGCGCGTGATCGCGGTGGATTCCGCCATCGATCAGTCAGAAGCCCGCTCTGGCACGGCCAGAACCATCACGGTCGCAGTCTCGCGTGAGCAGGTCGCCCGTCTGGCACAGGCACAGGCCTCCGGACGTCTGACCATGTCGGTGGTCAGCGGACCCGCCGCCTCAGATGCCGCAAAGGTTGAAATCAACCGCGACCAGCTTCTGGGCATCGAGGCCCAGCAGGTCGTCGAAACCGCGCAACCTTGCTACCGCACCACCCGCAAGGGAACGGAAGTTGTCAGGGAAGAGATCCCCTGCGCGACCAACTGACCTGAAAACTCCACCAGGGCCGCGCGAATGCGCGGCCTCAGCCATACCGCATCTGGGGGATACCTTACTGCTGTGTACCTGGAACTGCCCGTCTGTTGCAGGTTATCCACATAAGAAAAACGCTCCAAGAGTTTGATTATTGCAAAAAAATCCATCTTCCGGCACTTTAGGACGATGTAAGGGCGCAAAGACCCACATAACGAGGCGTGGTCGAAAGGGCAGATCACATGAGCATTAAGACCAAAGTTGCGGCCGGTATTTTCGGCCTGGCAGTCGCGGTGTCGGTCGTTCCGGTTTCCGCTGAAGTGTTGCGTGTGATGTCCGGTCAGGCATCAGGCGCGTTGAATGTGCCGATGAACCGCGCGGTCGTTGTCGAAAGTGATGTTCCCTTTGCGGAGCTCTCGATTGCCAATCCGGGAATTGCCGATATCTCGACGATTTCCGACCGTACAATTTATGTTCTTGGCAAAGCACCCGGGCGCACCACGCTCACCCTGCTGTCGGCTGAGGGCAAGCTCATCTCGAATGTGGATGTGCATGTCACCCCCGATATCGCCGAGTTCAAAGAGCGCCTGGCGCAGATCCTGCCAAACGAGAAAATCGAGGTGCGGACCGCCAATGACGGGATCGTGCTCTCGGGCACCATCAGCTCGGCCGCCCGGCTTGACCGCGCGCTGGATCTGGCCAAGCGCTATGCGCCGGACCGGGTCTCGAACCTGATGGTCGTCGGCGGCACGCAGCAGGTCATGCTGAAAGTACGCTTCGCCGAGATGCAGCGCTCGGTCTCGAAAGGGATTTCGGCATCTATGGCCACCGGTGGCAACAGCGGGAACTGGACCGGAGGGACCATCTCGGGCAGCAACGGTAATGTTAATAACATTATCGGCGGCGGTCTTGTGACCACAGCAGCCCAGGGTGCACTCGGCCTTGGTTTCTCCTCGGGCTCCTTCCAGCTTGGTGTCTTGCTTGAGGCGCTGGAATCCAAGGGCATGGTCCGCACGCTTGCGGAACCGAACCTGACGGCATTGTCTGGCCAGGAAGCCCGTTTCCTCGCCGGTGGCGAATATCCGATTCCAGTCATGCAGAATGGCAGCGGAACTGGTGGCAACTCGATCACCGTCGAATATAAACCCTTTGGTGTCGAACTGAACTTCACCCCCTATGTGGTGGATGGCGACATCATCAACCTGCAGATCAACGCGGCTGTCAGTTCGATCGACACCTCGGTTTCCGTTCCGACCGGTGCCGGCAGCCAGATCAACGGCTTCAAACGCCGCGAGACCACGACCACTGTGGAAATGCGCGACGGTGACAGCTTTGCCATCGCGGGCCTCTTGCAGGATGACTTCCGCAACTCGGCCAGCCAGGTTCCGTGGATCGGCGATGTTCCCATCCTTGGTGCCCTGTTCCGGTCGACGGATTTCATGCGCAACCAGTCGGAACTGGTGATTATCGTCACGCCGCATCTTGTGTCGCCGGTGAGAGGCGAGGCACTTGCCCTGCCGACCGACCGTGTCCGTATCCCGACCGAGAGCGAAATGTTCCTCTACGGCGATATGGCTAAGCCCGCCAGGGGCGCCGCCGGTGAAGTTGCCCGTCAGGACTTCTCATCCTCCTACGGCTATGTGATGGAGTGAGCAGATGCGCATGACCCCCTCCACGCTTCTCGCCTCTGTCTGCGTGTTGTCGCTGGCCGCCTGTGGCGCCAGTGCCAACCGCGAGCTTGGCGCCCAGGTCGATACCGGCAGTTTCGGCAATTCGACCATGCATAATGCACTGATCCAGACCGGTCAGATGGATTATACCATTGCCCTGGCACAGCGCTTTGCCGCCGAAGTCCCCGATACCGTGACCTTTGCCTTCAACTCGGCACAACTGACGCGGGAAGCGACGTCAATCCTCGACAGGCAGGCGAATTTTATCCGTCAGTTCCCCGAAGTGCGCTTCAAGGTCTTTGGCCATACCGATCTGGTCGGCAGCCAGGGCTACAATAAAAAGCTCGGCCAGCAGCGCGCCAATGCGGTCGTGGCCTATCTCGTCTCGCGCGGCGTGTCGAAATCACGCCTCCAGGCCGTGGTCAGCTTTGGCAAAACGCGGCCACTGATCCAGACCAATGCGCCGGAAGAACGCAACCGCCGCACGGTCACCGAGGTGTCGGGCTTTGTGAAATCGAACCCTATGGTGCTGAACGGCAAATATGCCGAGATCGTCTGGCGCACCTATTCGCGGGAATCGGCGGCGCGCGATCATGGCGGTACGACCGGGACCGTTTCGGAAGTGGCAGGTTCCGGCGACTGAGATCGGTTCTCCTCAGGATTGCAAAGGCCGGGCTTATGCCCGGCCTTTTGCCTTTGCAGACTGCGAATGACCAAAGATTGACGCTATTTCGGCCCCAATCTCGCCCAACTCGCCAGGCAAATTGCTGCAATGAGAACGGTGTGCGGCCAATTCCGCGCGCAGCGTCTTTGGGGCTTTCTGCGTCTGGCCAAAACCTGGCCCGCGATTCCCCCGTGACGCAGGGCAGAAAAACGTGAGGCGAGATGACGAGCGTGGCAACAATCCAGCCAGATCCTGCACCGATTGCGGCGTGCACTGTTTCGCGCGATGTGCAGAACTTCGAGATGCTCATCGATGAGATGGAGCGGGAAATGGGCGAAGCCTGGGGCGACCTGAGCTTCGATGACGCACTGGTCTTTCTGGACCAGCCTGAAGCGTCCGAACTGGAATTTATTGCAATCGCGCTGGATGCTGATGACGAGGGCGATCTCTCGCTGATCTCCGGCGTGATCCGGGCGGCGCGGGCCACGAGGACCCATGTCATCCTTGTCGCGAACCAGCTCAGCCCGACGGGATTGCATCAGCTGATGCGTCTCGGCGCCGATGACTTTGTGCCCTACCCGCTTCCTGAAGGCGCGCTTCATGATGCGATCAGCCGCCTTCGCGCGGCTGCCACCGCCGAAGCCGCCGCCACGGCAAATGCTGCTGCCGCACAGGCTGCCACCCCCCATCCGGCCCCGCCTGCCGCAACCGCAAATGCGCTGGTTCTGGTGGAGGATACGAGCAATACGCCCGCTTTCCGCGCCAGTGGCAATCGCAACGGCCTCGTGCTGCCGATCCATGGCATGGCCGGTGGTTCGGGGTCGTCCACCTTCGCGGCAAACCTCGCTTGGGAGCTGGCCAATGCCGATAAGGTGAACCCACCGCGCGTCTGCCTTATGGATCTCGATTTTCAATATGGCTCGATCGCGACCTATCTCGACCTGCCACGAAAGGATGCGATCTTTGAGATCCTCACCGATCCGGGCCAGGTCGACAGCGATCTGCTGATCAAGTCGATGCAGACCTTCAACGAGCGGCTCTGCGTCTTTACTGCACCTGCAGAAATGCTGCCGCTGGATATCATCTCGGGCGAGGATCTCGGTCGGCTGATCGATATGGCCGTGGCGAATTTCGATTTCGTGCTGATCGACATGCCGAAAACGGTTGTGACCTGGACCGAAGCCGTGCTGTCGCGCGCCCATATCTATTTCGCGCTGCTCGATCTCGATCTGCGCTCGGCGCAGAACGTTTTGCGCTTTGTGCGCGCGCTGAAAGCCGAGGCGCTGCCGCATGAGAAACTGCGCTATGTGCTGAACAAGGCGCCGAAATTTACCGACCTTTCCGCCAAGGCGCGGGTCAAGCGGATGTCGGAAAGCCTTGATATCCAGATCGAGGTTCAGCTTCCCGATGGCGGGACTGCGGTGACGCAGGCCAATGATCACGGCCTGCCGCTGTCCGAAAGCTCTGCCAAGAACCCGCTGCGCAAGGAACTGCAAAAGCTCGCGAAATCGCTGTTCGAGCTCAGCAAGGCCCAGGTCAGCGCCCGGTCGTAATTCTTTCCCAAAGGCACGCAGTTATGTTCAGCCGTTTCAAAAAAGATGCTGCCCAGGGTAAGCCTGCCGCGCCTGCCGGTCCGGCGGACAGGGCGCCCGCCGCGGCGACCGCCGCGAGCCCCGTCAAGGTGACACGCCCGACCTCCATGATGGGCGGGAAAGCCTCGCCGGCCGAGGCCGCACAGGTCGATAAGGAAGCCAAACGCCGCCACCGGATGATGGAGCTCAAGCTTGAGATCCACAAACGGCTGCTGGAAAACCTGAACCTCTCGGCGCTGGAACATGCCTCCGAGCAAAGCCTGAAATCAGAGATCTCGACCCAGACCTCCGAGGCGCTGGATGAGCTTTCCGTCGCGCTGAACGCCAGTGACCGCGCCATTCTGGTGCAGGAGCTTTATGACGAGGTTATGGGGCTTGGTCCGCTGGAGCCCTTGCTGAAAGACGAGACCGTCAACGATATTCTCGTGAACGGCCCCTTCCGGGTTTTCGTCGAACGTGGCGGCAAGCTGGAACTGTCGGACATCACCTTCCGGGATGAACGCCATCTGATGCGGATCATCGACAAGATCGTGTCCGCCGTGGGCCGGCGCGTCGATGAATCGAACCCCTATTGCGACGCGCGCCTGCTGGATGGATCGCGGTTCAACTGTATGGTGCCGCCGGTTGCGGTGGACGGCTCGCTGGTTTCGATCCGGAAATTCAAGAAAGAAAAGCTGAAGATCGAAGATCTCGTGCGCTTTGGTGCCTTTACCGAGGAAATGGCCGCCTATCTTCAGGCGGCCGTGTCGACGCGGCTGAATATCATCGTCTCGGGCGGTACGGGTTCGGGGAAAACCACCACGCTCAACGCGCTGTCCTCGTTCATCGACAATACCGAACGCGTGCTGACGATCGAGGATACGGCGGAACTTCAGCTGCAACAGGTCCATGTCGGCCGGATGGAAAGCCGCCCCGCCAATGTCGAAGGCAAGGGTGCCGTGACGCAGCGCGATTGTCTGAGGAACGCGCTCCGGATGCGGCCTGACCGGATCATCGTGGGCGAAACCCGCGGCGAAGAGGTCATCGACATGCTCCAGGCGATGAATACGGGCCATGACGGATCCATGACCACGATCCACGCCAACAACCCGCGCGACGGTATCTCGCGTCTGGAAAACATGGTCGCCATGGCCGGGATCGAGATGCCGCTGAAGGCAGTGCGCAGCCAGATCGCATCGGCGGTGAACGTGATCGTCCAGGCCTCGCGTCTGCAGGACGGCTCGCGCCGCATGACCTCGATCACCGAGATCACCGGCATGGAGGGCGAAGTGCTCTCGATGCAGGAAATCTTCCGGTTTGAACGCCTCGGCGTCGAGCCTTCGGGCAAGATCATCGGCCGTTTCAACGCCACCGGCATCCGATCGGCCCATTCGGATCGGTTCCGATCCTGGGGCTTCGATCTGCCCGCATCCATTTACGAACCCATCGCGTAAGGCCAGGCCATGACCATTTCGATTGCGCCCCTCATCTATGTAATGATCTTCGTTGCCGTCATTGTGCTGGTCGAGGGGATCTACCTCACGGTCTTCGGCAAATCGATCAAGCTGAACAGTCGCATCTCGCGCCGGCTGACGCTGCTTCAGAAGAACGGGAACCGTGAAGAGGTGCTCGCCCAGCTCCGCAAGGAGATGAACCAGCACCTGAACTCGAGGAATATCCCGCTTTACTCGATCCTGGCCAAAAAGGCGCAGCGTGCGAATATTGCCTTCTCGCCGGTGCAGCTGATCGGGCTGATGGGCGCGCTTGGGGTCGTCGCCTTCCTGCTGCTGACCATCGGCACCTCGGCCGAATTCGGGGTCCGGATCCTTGCCGCCATCGGCATGGGCGTGGGGGGCATCTATGTCTGGGTCAATGGCAAGGCCAAAAAGCGGATGAACCTGATGGAAGAGCAGCTTCCGGATGCGATCGACCTGATGGTGCGGTCTCTGCGTGTCGGTCACCCGTTCTCGGCGGCAGTCAATATCGTCTCGAAAGAGGTCCCCGACCCGCTTGGCACCGAATTCGGGGTGATCGCTGACGAGGCCGCTTATGGTGCGGATATATCCGAGAGCCTGAAGAGCTTTGCCGAACGTATGGACAGCCAGGATCTGCGCTTCCTCGCCGTCGCGGTGACCATTCAGCAGCAATCAGGCGGCAACCTGGCCGAGATTCTCGACGGATTGTCGAAAGTGGTGCGGGCGCGGTTCAAGCTGTTCCGCAAGGTGCGTGCCATCACCGCCGAGGCGAAATGGTCGGGCATGTTCCTTTCGGCCTTCCCGATCCTCGCGCTGATCATGATCAACGTGATCCAGCCGAATTACTATGACGGTGTGATGGGAACTCCGGTCTTCGTTCCCGCCGCCCTCGTGGTCTGCGCCTTCCTCATCATCAACGTGATCTTCATGAAGATCATGGTCAACATCAAGGTCTGAGGCACGATCATGTTCGACTCCATCAACTCTGTGCTGACCGGACTGCTTGGGCCGCTGGGGCCGCTGATCGCAATCGCCGGGCTCGGGATCGTGCTGGTGCTGATCGCCCTGCCGACGATGATGAAAAAACAGCGCGACCGCTTCGCCGAACTCGGCGTCCAGGCGGGAATCCGGGGCGCGGCTGCCGACGCTGGCAAATCAAGCCGCCTGCGCCGCATGAGTGCGGGCGACCGGCTTGAGAAATACGCCCATCTGCTGGAGCCGCAAAAGGCCGAAGAACTCTCCGCGCTGCGGCTGAAACTGATGCGGGCGGGTTATCCCGATAAGGGCGCGGTGCGCCTGTTCCACGCCGCAAAAATGGTGCTTGGTCTTTGCGGCCTGGTGCTGGGCGTGATCTATGCACTGACCAATGCGACTGATGAAACCTCGACCACCACCTTGCTGATATATGGCGCGCTGCCCGGGGTGCTTGGCTATTACCTGCCGGTCTACTGGGTCGAAAAGCGGGTCGGCAAGCGCCAGACCGAGATCATCCAGGGCTTTCCTGATGCTCTGGACATGATGCTGGTCTGCGTCGAGGCCGGCCAGTCACTTGACCAGTCGATCATCCGCGTCGGCCGCGAAAGCCGCGCCGGCTACCCTGCCCTCGCCGATGAATTCGACCTCGTCGCCCAGGAGGTCAAGGCCGGCAAGGAACGCACGCAGGTGTTGCGCGATATGTCGGACCGGGTCGGCATCCCGGATGTTGCCTCTTTCGTGACCACATTGGTGCAGTCGGCGACCTTCGGGACGCCCGTTGCCGAGGCCCTGCGTGTCTATTCCGCCGATATGCGGGACAAGCGTGTGATGCGGGCCGAAGAAAAGGCAAATATGCTGCCCACGAAGCTCACTTTGGGAACTATGATGTTCACAGTTCCGCCGCTGCTGATTATCCTGATCGGACCGTCGGTCTGGGGCATCGTGACCATGCTGGGGCAAATGGGCGGCAAGTGAGGTCGGGATTGAGCGTGTTGGTTTGAGATTTGCGGTCAGTGTTTTGCTGGTCGCGACCCTGCTGGCCGCCTGTGGCAATACGGGCGGCCCTGCTGCGTCGCGAAACACGCCTTTCGGGGTTAATCCAAAAGGCGCGGCGGTTGACGCGTTGATTGTCGGACATCGTCTGATGGCGGCGGGCGAGCCGGAGCTGGCGCTGAAAGCCTATTACCGCGCCGCCGCCGAAGACGGGATCAGCGTCGATACGCTTTCCGCCATCGGATCGGCCAATCTGGCGCTTGGGCGACTGGGCCAGGCCGAACAGGTGCTGCGCAATGCGCTGAAACAGGATGAGACCTTTGTCCCTGCCCTGAACAACCTGGGCGTCGTGCTGATGGAGCGCGGCAAGCTCGGCGAAGCGCGGCTTGTCTTCCAGCAGGCCTATGCGCTGGACAGTGGCCAATCGGACTCGATACGCGACAATCTGAAACTCGCTATCGCCCGAACCGAAAACCGCGTATATGATGATGCCAGTGAGGAAAAGGGCGAATTCCAGCTCGTGCGCCGCGAGAAGGGGCAATATGTCCTTCTGACAGAGCTCTGAGGCGTCGGGCAAAGGCTGGAACCAGGCCTGAATTGGGCAGTAAAAGATAAAAGGACGCAAAATGCGCCACCTGGTTTTTGTGACACTGTGCCTCGGGGGCGCAGTTTTTCTTGCCGGATGCCAGAAGAATTCCGACGCGCAGGTTCAGCGCGCGCTCAAAGACGTCAATGTCATTGATGAAGCGAACCTCAACGACATCATGCTCACGGTCGGCGATCCCAATGAGGCCGTGGCCTATTTCCAGGGCGCCCTGCAAAAGGATCCGGGCCGGATCGATCTGATGCGCGGTCTAGGCAAATCGCTGGTGCGCGCCGGCAAGCCGATGGAAGCCGCCAAGGTGCTGGAACGGATCGTCACCATGGAAGGCAATAATCCCGAAGACAAGGTGATGCTCGCAGACGCGCAGATCCGCTCCAATGAATGGGCCAGAGCCAAGGCCACGCTCGCGACCATTCCGCCGACCCATGAGACCTTTGACCGCTACCGGCTGGAGGCGATGGTCGCCGACAGCGACAAGAACTGGAAAAAGGCCGACAGTTTCTACGAAATCGCGGCTGGTCTGACCACGAAACCCTCGGGCATCTACAATAACTGGGGTTTCTCGAAACTGACCCGCAAGGATTTTGGCGGTGCCGAGCGGTTGTTCAGCCAGGCGCTGACCTATGATCCGACCATGTTCACCGCCAAGAATAACCTCGTCATGTCGCGCGCCGCACAGCGCAAATACGACCTGCCGGTGATCGAGATGACCCAGACCGAACGGGCCGAGCTGCTCTACACCATGGCGCTGGCCGCGATCAAACAAGGCGATGTCTCGGTCGGCAAGGGTCTCTTGCAGCAGGCTGTCGACACCCATCCGCAACATTTCGAGGCCGCAGCGCGCAGTCTTGCCGCCCTCGACAACAATGTGACCAACTGAGCCATGACAACACCGACCATCACCCAGGCCCTGTGGTTCCTGCCCTTCTGCCTGCCGATTGCGCTCTGGGTCTCTTACACCGACCTGAAATATATGAAGATCCGCAACAATGCCTGTCTGGCGATGATTGCGGCCTATGCGGTGGTCGGCTGGCCGGCGCTTGGGCTGCACAGCTGGCTCTGGGGCTGGGCGATCATGGCCATCGTGCTGGTCTTCGGCTTTTTCGGCAATGCCGTCGGCCTTTTCGGCGCCGGGGATGCCAAATTCGGCGCCGCAATGGCCGGAGTGTTTTCCGGCGGCGACCCCTGGCTCATCGCGATGCTCTATGCGGGCTGCTCGATCGCCGCCCTTCTGGGCCAGCGTATCGCGCGGATGATCCCCCTGGTGCGGCGCGCCTCGCCCGACTGGGTCAGCTGGTCCTCGAAGAAATTCCCAATGGGGCTCGCGCTGGCGCTGATGCTGATTTTGTATCTTCTCGCCGCCTTCCTGCCCAAAGGCTGACATTATTCCCTGCAAACTGCTGCGATAACGGGCCGCTCTCTCCGGGGCGGCCCTTTGCTTTTCCGGCAGTGCCAAAGGCGCAGACCGGCTGTGAGACAGAGACAGACAGGGGCGCGGAAGATGAATGTGCAGCTGACCAATCCAGATGGTATCACCTCCGGCGTCCAGGCACCGCCTTCGCCGCGCTCGCTGGCCGATACCGGCATTGGCATCGTTATGCTGCGCGACATCCTCCTGAAGACCATGTTCCGCACCAATCTTGATCTCTGTTCGAGGATCAGTCAGGCGATCTCGCTGCCGGTGCCGCTGACCCAGGAGCTGATCGATCTCGCCCGCAGCCAGCGCCTTCTGGAGGCGACAGGAACCATGCATGCCAATGCCGGCAATGAGATGGGCTATCAGCTGACCGATGCCGGCAAGGCACGCGCGCTGGATGCACTCGCCCAGTCGGAATATTATGGTGCGGTGCCGGTGCCGCTGGATCAATATGGCGAACAGATCAAACGCCAGTCGATCCGCAATATCTCGCTCAACCGTGACCAGCTGATGGCCGGTATGGGAGGGCTGATCCTGCCCCCGGACCTGATCGGCAATCTGGGCCCGGCCGTGACTTCGGGCCGCTCGATCCTGATGTATGGCCCGCCCGGCAATGGCAAATCTTCGATCTCGCACGGGATCCGCAAAGCGATTGGCGACAAGGTCTATGTGCCGCGTGCGATCGAATATTCCGGCCAGGTGATCTCGGTCTATGACCCGATCGTCCATGCCGCAGCCGAGGCCGCGGTCGACGACCCGAACAGCCTGCGCCGCACCTCGAACCGTTTCGACAACCGCTATGTCTATTGCGAGCGCCCTTCGGTGATCACCGGAGGTGAGCTGTCGCTTGATATGCTCGACCTCGCCTATAATCCGGTGTCGCGCACCTATCAGGCCCCTTTGCAACTGAAGGCCACTGGCGGCATTTTCATCATCGACGACCTTGGCCGCCAGGCCGAGCCGCCACAAAAGATCGTCAACCGCTGGATCGTGCCGCTGGAGGAAAGCCGCGATATTCTCGCGTTGCAATCGGGTGAGAAATTTACCGTGCCCTTCGACACGCTGGTGATCTTTTCGACCAACTTCCACCCCAACCAGATCTTCGATGGCGCGGCTCTGCGGCGGATCTTTTTCAAGATCATCATCAATGGCCCGAGCCAGGAGATGTTCCTGAAGATCTTCGCGATGGTCGCTCGCAAAAAGAAAATGCCGCTGGATGAAAAAGCGCTGATGTATCTCCTCAAGGTCAAATATCCGACCATCGACATGAACTTCGCGAATTATCAGCCGACCTTCCTGATCGATCAGATGATCTCGATGTGCCAGTTCGAAGGTATCCCGAACCAGATGAGCCCCGAACTGATCGACCGCGCCTGGGGCAATATGTTCGTAGAACAGGCCGATTTCGCGCATTGAAACTTGCGAACGATTAGCGAGCCGTGGTCCGAAGGCTGAAGGCGCGCAACAACCTTCCTGCGCGCAGGTCCGCCATGATCAGCGCATATATGACCAGAGTGCCTTCCCGGAAACTTGCAAGGGTCGCGCTCGACATTGTCGGGCCGCCCGGCTCCGGCAGAAGATCCGACAAGGTTCCTTCCTGAGCCGGCACCGCTTTGAGGGCGCCATGCGGTATGCCGCCCTCAAGAACGTGCCACCCTCACACCACCCGCCATAGCGCCGCTGCGACGATGGTATCAAACGGCATCCCTATCACACAGGCCCCGCAATATCTGGGCCGCAGCAACACGGTGACCATGTCCTAGACCTATCGCAGATTCGCGCCCCACACCTGACAGAGGCGATAGAAGTTTTGGATTTCGTGAGGTTTCGCGCGAGGCAGCAGGGTCCATGAACCATGGGGCGCTTTCTTAAAATGAAGAAGCCCCGGAACTATCCGAGGCTTATCAATGCGATAATGGTGAGCGATAGCTGTTTAGCTATTTGGCTAAGGTTCACGTCACCCGAAGATGTTGCGCGGATCATCCCGCAGCGCCTGTTCCTCTGCCTGGGCCCGCGCTTTCTCGGCCCGTTTCACATCGCGTTCCTGAACCCTGACGGCCAGAGCCGCCATTAACTCGCCCTCGGCCATGCCATTATTGCGGTGGCGTGTGAGCCATGCCTTATCCGCGATGCCGTCAGATTTTGCCCGCCGCTGGTCTGGTGACATGGCGGCGTATTTCCCGCGCTGGCGGTCTGCATCACGGGCCTTGGCCTGTTCCGCATGTTCTTCCGCGCTGGTGGCGGCGATCTTCTCATAGGACCGGACAGCACCCACCCGCGCCTGATACTCGCGGCGCTGGCGGTCCTTCTGTGCCTCATACTCGGGGGGTCGCGCTCTGCCTTCCAGCGCCGCGCGTTGCGGGCCTGCCGGTCGGCATCATTCTGCGCCTTGATCCGGTCGGAAATAGCACCCGAAAGCATCCTTGCGCGGGGCGTCAGACCTTGCGATTCTTCGTCGCGTTCCATATACTTGCCTTGCAATCTAAGCCGATCATCAGGGGTTCAGCGTTCCAGCGCTGGCCCCTGTTTTCATTCCGTGGCGCGGGTGATCTGGTCGCCAAGATCCTCTGCCACGGCAAAGGAAAGCGGATATTCCTTGCCGGTGATCGGGGAAACCAGCGTCATGCCAGCGCCCATCCGCTTCACCTTGACGCCGGTCAGCTTCGCCAGCCCCTCAATCCAGCGCTTCTTGCGTTCCAGATCGGCAGGACCGGACTGTTTCAGCAGGTCGGCAAGGGTCGGGCCTTCCTGCACCGGCAGCGATGCCGTGAAGCCGGGGGCGCGGATGATGATTTCCTCGGGTGCCTTTTCGACTTCCACGCCCGGCAGATCGGCAGAGATTACACCAGCCGCAATCTTGGCGCGGATATGGTCGGTAATCACGTCCACCACGGTCTTGCCCTCGGCTTCTGCGATCATCTGGAGTTGCTTGCCGCGTTCATCCGGCAGTTTGAGATTAAAGGCCATAACGGCACATCCTTCATTGTTGACAGGATAAACATAGGCACTGGTGCCTATGTTATGAAGTGGCCCGCAATGAATATTTCTCCGAATTTCTTTGACGCCCGGCACCCGTCCGGGGAAGTGTTTCTCCGTATTTCTTGGCCGGGTCTGGCGGTGCCTCGGACCGGGGAAGAGGGCGTTTCTCCGAATTTCTTGCTTGTTATAGTAAATATCAAAGATTGAAGTCTTACAGGACTCCAAAGAAATTCGGAGAAACGTTCTCAGGATAGACCATCCTCCGGGCGGTCGCGGGTTGCGCCCCTTCCCTTCCCCGGTCAGATCAGCCGCGCAGCATCCCGCCCGGACGCATCTGCCGGATCAGTTCTGTCTGGATCAGCGCCCGCATCCCGGCTTCGGTTTCCCGCGCCACCTGTTTCGCCAGATCGGCATTCTGCTCGGGCGTTCCGGCACTGCCGTTCACCGTGATCGGGCTGTTGATGGTGATGGCCGGTGCCGATGCCCGCGCACCCACCCAAACGGCGTTGGTGATGGTGTTCCGCTTCGGCAGCAGGATGGTATGGCTGGCGGTGCTGCGCACATCGGCAATGGTGCGGATCGGGCTGAACTCCACCAGATTGCGGATGAACTCGCCTGAGGTTTCTTCGGGTGCCAGCACATAGGCCGGGGCGTCAGAGGCCACGGTCAGCGCCTTTTGGTCGATCTGGCCCGATTGCAGGAAGGTGACAAACGCTTTCTTGTCGGCATCATTACCCTGCACAACGGCAGGTGCGCCCAGACGCTGACCTTTGGCTTCCAGCTTGTCGAGACGGGCCAGAACCGCGTTCAGGGCTTTCTGGTCGATTTCCGGCGCGTCATTGGCCGGGTTGGTGTTTTCGGTTTCCATATTCGGAATCTCACTCTTTACAGATTTGACAGAGGTGATCTGCGCCCCCGGATGGGCCGGGACCGCAACAATGCTGATCCTTCGCGGCTTCCTTGTTCTCGGCATAGGTCTTGAACGGCAGGGTGGCGACAGATTCCGCGATCAGCGACACGGCCCGGCGAACAGAGGGAACCCGCATGGCGCTGGCGGCGGTGACAGTCACGCCCGAGGCAGAGGGGGCAATCCCGAACAGCGGGAAAGCCTCTGGATCAGTGAGGCGGATGGATTTCTTTTCGGAAACGCCCCACCCGGCGAACCGGGTGAGGCTGGACATGATACCCATGTGGAACTCGCACAAAACTACAGTGCAAGAATCTCATAGGTTGAATCAGCCCGCAAGCGGAATTGTTATATTATAACACCAAGGCGTAATCTGGCAGCGCGTCAATGACGCGGGCCTTGGCGGTTATCGACACATCGCCATAGCCATCCGAAGCGGTGCGCCCCGCGTGACCCTGTATTCCATCCACAACGCGAATATCTGTACCAATGTCACGGGCTTGGGTTTTGAAGCGATGTCGCCAAGCGTAATTCGGTTGAACCCCATCCGGCACAACGCCGGTTTCTTGCAGCCAAGTGCCAACTTGGTTCGTCATGCGAACAGCCTTGGCCGCGTATTTTGCGGGGTCTGTTCCGGTATGGAAAAGCGGTCCCTGTTCGGATTGCTCCACAAACTGAATGAACCCCTCGGCAATCACCTGCCGGTGCAATGGCACATCACGATAATGCCCGGCTTTCATGGTGCCAGCGTCTGGCGTGATGCGGATGATCCAGCGCCTGCCTTCCTCTCGCATGTCCTCTTTCCGCAGTTGCGTGATCTCTGAAACACGCACCCCGGTGAAAGCACAAAGCAACGGAACCCACCGCTTGGCATTCACCGATGCGGACGTTTCCCGAACGCGCCCAAAGTCATCGGCCTTTGGCATATACTGCCGCGAAGCCTTCAACACCTTGACCGCCTCGGCATCCGTATAGCCTGCCTCACGCGAACGCTGTTTCTTTGGCTTGGCCTGCTTCACCGTGCCAGCCGGGTTTTCAGGCAGCCGCTCGTTATCATGCGCCCATTGGAACAGTGACCGAACAGCAGACAGATACATATCGGAAACGGTCTTGGCGGACAGGGACGCAAGCAACCGGTCGCGCCAGTCCAGCAAGTTCTTCTTGCTGACTTGCCGCGCATCATTATGCCCGAGGAACTGCCGCAAACTTGCAGCAACGGGGCGCATCCGTTTGCCACCGTCTTTCAAAAAGCCAGCTGTGGTGCGGGCCTTTATGTAATCATCCCATAGCTTGGAAAGGCTCACCGGGTCAGGCGCTTTTTCCGGCAACGAGGCATTGACCAGCAAGGGGTGATCCGGCTTCCCGGTGAAGTCGCCTTCATCGCGCTCCACAACACGCGACAGCGCCTCATATTCAGCCACACACAAGGCGCGGGCGATCTGCCGCCATTCATCTGAACCGGGTTCTGCGGTGAGATTGCCCGCAGCTCGGAACCGCTCGATACGCACTCCGACCAGTTCAACCAGTTCTGAATCCGACGGCCTACCCGCCATCGCGTCACGCAAACGCTGTGCAAGCTGATCGTCAACCGCCACCGAAACATAGCGCGGATCGCTTCGCAGTTGTTCATCAAAGGCCATGCGCTGGTGATAGTGCGACATCGCAATCTGATCCGGTGCCAGCGGATAGCGGGCCGGGCTGGCTGCACTGTTCGCAGGAACCGCCTGCCGCTCGGCATGTGCGATCTGGTGTTGAAGCTGCGCCACCGCGCCCGGCAGCATCTTCATGGCAGTCCTGCGATCCGGCCCGAGGGCTGCCCGCAGTTCAGATTTACCGACAGCGGCCCGCAGGTCTTTCGGCACCACAAGCCGGGCAAAGAATCTGCCATCGCGGTTAAGAAGGTATCGTTGTGCGCCAGCCATTACAGACCCGTTTTGTAACAGAGTTTGTAACGGTAGAATGGAAAAGGCCCAGCAAAACAAGGGATTTCCTTAGTTTTCTGGGCCAATAATGGTGGGCGATAACGGATTTGAACCGCTGACATCTTCGATGTGAACGAAGCGCTCTACCGCTGAGCTAATCGCCCGGTGAGGGGCTTTTAGCTATCCTCTCCGTCCTCCGCAAGAGGCTCTTTCCCGCTTGCCTCTTTCTTTTGTCCTGCGTTCTTGACTTTGACTGTCAGAACAGCCCCGCCCGATTTATCCGATGATTTCACCACCTTGAGCCTGCCGAGACCGGGCAGGTTCAGCTCTTCTCCGGCCGCAAGCGCGGTTCCAAGCACCGCCAGAACAGCCTCGGACACTTCACGCTGCGTCTTTTTCGGAGCGTCGCTCTGCTCTGCCACACGGACCAGCAGATCCTTGAGCTTCAGACCCGCCGATTTCACGCGAGCCTCTTCACCTGCCTTGCCAGCCGGCGAAGCCGGGACTTCCGCCGCTTTGGCGGGCGGCGCCTTTCTGGCCGGGGTCACCTTTGGTTTCACCGCAGTCTTAAGCGCTGGCATGGCCAAGTTCCCGCATATGTTGCATCTGCTCCGAGCTTATCCATCCGCCCCTTGGCCCGCCAATGAAATTGCAGCGCCGCAAAAACAAAACGGCGCGGCAGGAGGGCCTGCCGCGCCGTCTTTGCTGTCAGCCGCTCAGGCCGGGATCAATGCGCAACGTGTGCACGGTCGCGGCTTTCGGCCGCGCGGGCGGCGGCGGCGGCCTCTTCGGCGGCCTCATCCCAGTCAACCGGTTCTGGCTGACGGGTCAGGGCGCGGGCGAGAACCTCGCGCACATGGGTCACGGGAACGATCTCCAGGCCCTCTTTCACATTGGCCGGGATCTCGGCGAGATCCTTCTCGTTCTCTTCGGGGATGAACACCGTTCTGATGCCGCCCCGAAGTGCCGCGAGCAGTTTCTCTTTCAGGCCCCGATCGGCATCGCATTGCCGCGCAAGGAAACCTCACCCGTCATTGCAATGTCCTTGCGGACCGGAATACCGGTCAAAGCCGAGACAATCGCCGTCACCATCGCGAGACCTGCGGAAGGCCCATCTTTCGGCGTCGCCCCATCCGGCACGTGGACATGGATGTCCACCGTGTCGAATTTCGGCGGCTTGATGCCGAGTTGCGGGCTGATCGAGCGCACATAGGACGACGCCGCGTCGATGGATTCCTTCATCACATCGCCGAGTTTGCCGGTCGTCTTCATACGGCCCTTACCGGGCAGTTTCAGCGCCTCGATATGCAGCAGATCACCGCCCACGCTCGTCCAGGCAAGCCCCGTCACCACGCCGACCTGATCTTCTTTCTCGGCCAGACCGTAACGATAACGCTGCACGCCGAGATATTCCTCGGATTTTGCCGTGGTCACATCAACGGATTTCGCCTGACCTTTCAGGATCTCGGTCACCGCTTTACGCGCCAGTTTCGCGATCTCACGCTCAAGGTTCCGAACCCCGGCTTCCCGCGTGTAATAGCGTATAACATGGTTCAGCGTCTCGTCGGAAACGGCGAATTCGCCTTTCTTCAGACCATTGGCCTTGACCTGCTTCGGCAGCAGATATTGCTTCGCGATCTCGCGTTTCTCGTCTTCGGTATAGCCCGAAAGCGGGATGATCTCCATCCGGTCGAGAAGCGGCCCCGGCATGTTGTAAGAGTTCGCCGTGGTGATGAACATCACGTTCGAGAGGTCATATTCGACCTCGAGATAGTGATCGACGAAAGTGCCGTTCTGTTCGGGGTCAAGAACCTCAAGCAGCGCGGATGCCGGGTCGCCCCGGAAATCCTGGCCCATCTTGTCGATTTCATCGAGCAGGATCAGCGGGTTGGTGGTCTTGGCCTTTTTCAGCGCCTGGATGATCTTGCCGGGCATCGAGCCGATATAGGTCCTGCGGTGACCGCGGATCTCGGACTCGTCACGCACGCCGCCGAGGCTGATGCGGATGAATTCGCGGCCCGTGGCTTTCGCGACCGAGCGGCCAAGCGAGGTTTTCCCCACGCCGGGCGGGCCGACGAGGCAGAGGATCGGGCCCTTGAGCTTCGTCGCCCGCGCCTGAACGGCGAGATATTCGACGATGCGTTCTTTGACCTTTTCCAGACCATAGTGATCGCTGTCCAGCACCTTCTGAGCCGCCGGCAGGTCTTTCTTGGTGCGCGACTTCACGCCCCAGGGAACGCCCAGGAGCCAGTCGAGATAGTTCCTGACAACGGTCGCCTCTGCCGACATCGGCGACATCGACTTCAGCTTCTTGACCTCGGCTTCGGCCTTTTCCTTTGCCTCTTTGGACAGCTGGGTCTTTGCGATCCGCGCTTCCAGTTCGGCAATCTCGTTCTGGCCATCCTCGCCGTCGCCGAGCTCCTTCTGAATGGCCTTCATCTGCTCATTCAGATAGTACTCGCGCTGCGTCTTCTCCATCTGGGTCTTGACGCGGGTTTTGATCTTCTTCTCGACCTGGAGGACGGAAAGCTCGCCCTGCATCTGGCCGTAAACCTTCTCAAGCCGCTCGGCGATCACCAGCGTCTCCAGAAGATCCTGTTTCTGCGCCACATCAATCCCGAGATGCCCGGCCACCAGATCCGCCAGCCGCGCCGGTTCGCGGGTGTCGGAAACCGCAGCCATCGCCTCTTCGGGGATGTTCTTCTTGATCTTGGCGTAGCGTTCAAACTCTTCGCCAACGGCGCGCAGCAGCGCATCGACCGCTTCCTGATCGCCGGTCTCTTCCGAAAGCGGCTCGACGCTCGCCTCGAAATAAGACGGGTTATCGATGAAATCGGTGATTTTCACCCGCGACTTGCCCTCGACCAGCACCTTCACGGTGCCATCGGGCAGTTTCAGTAGTTGCAGCACGTTTGCCAACACGCCGGTGCGGTAGATCCCTTCCGGCGAAGGGTCATCAACGGTCGGGTCAAGCTGACTGGACAGGAGGATCTGGCGATCATCCTGCATCACCTCTTCCAGCGCCCGCACCGATTTTTCCCGGCCCACAAACAGCGGCACGATCATATGGGGAAAGACCACGATGTCGCGGAGCGGCAGGACGGGGTAAGTGGAGGTTCTGATATCGCTCATCATTCATCCTTCATTTCGGCAGACAGTGCGGCCCCGGGTATCGGCAGCCATCGCCATCTCCATCGGATCGCCTGTTAATCTGTGTTGACCACAGTATGAATTCAAGTCTCCCACCCGCTCGCGGGTCAGCAAAGCAGAATAACGTGCGGGCATGGCTCTGCAAGAGGGGTTGGCATCCGAAATGGCGAAGTCACCCGGAACTCCATCCCCATCAAAGCCCGAGCCGGGACATTTTTTCCCTGTTCGCGCCACATCATCGCCCGGAAGCCGGATAACAAAAAGGTGACACCAAACAGGAGCCGGGCCATGCTCAGGCGGATCATTCACCAATATAAGCGCATGCTCTTCGGCGGCACCCTGCTCACCCTGACGCTTTGCTTTGCGCTTTATGCGATGGACCAGTTCGACGCGGGGATGGTCGAGAGATTGCAAACGCCAGAGGGGCTCATTGCCATCGCGGTTCTCAGTTTTGGCTTTATCGCCCTGTGCACCGCGCTTCTTGCGGCTTTCACGCCGCGCTTTCTCGATGTGATCGAGGTCCTGCTCATCTCCCTCGCCCTGACGGCGCTGATTGTCACGGTCCTGGAACGGATCATGCCACCGCTGATGGCGCTGATCGGTCCAAATCTGCCGAAGCCGCGCGACCTGACCCATTGGGGCGAAGTTGCAGCATGGGCGGAATGGAGCATCCTCTTTGCCTGTTTCTGTCTTGTTTGTCGTTTTTCAATCGGCCCCTGCCCGGACTGGATGCGCAGCAATGCAGGCCCATATCGGGGTCGCTTCACCTCACCAGAGCCACCCGAAGAGGCATGGAAGCTGCTTTACCCGCTGCCTGGCCAACTGGAACGCTACTTTTACCCTGATAGCATCGTCAGTGCCGCCCCGAGGGGAGCAGCGCCGATTTCATGCTTCAAAGAAAAGGCGATTTCCCGCATCTGGTCACGGTTCACGATTATAGGCCGGGACGGCAGATCAGCATGGAATCTCAGATTTGGGATCCCGATGGGAAAACGGCCCTCAGAACGCTCGGCGGCACATTGTTTTTTGAGGTCAGTCCCGGCCCGGATGGCGGCAGCAAGATCTCCTGGCAGGAAACCGTCCGCGGCGCATATCCGATGCTGCGCCTCGGCATGGCGCTAAGCTGCATCGCCCGCGAGGTGAATGACGGCTACGCCGCACGGGCAAACGGGCGCCCGGATCGCTCGCTGCTCACCACAGGTGTCCCGCAAATGCCGCCGCGCTGACTTTTGCGGCCTGCACCTGTTCAAAGCGGCTCGATATCGCCTTCTGCCCGTTTTGCATGGAAATCTGCGACAAAAGACGACAGCTGCCCTGCGCCGATGGCGTCCCTCAGTCCCTGCATCAGCTCCTGGTAATAATGCAGATTGTGCCAGGTCAGCAGCATCGAGGCGATGATCTCCTGCGACCGCAGCACGTGATGCAGATAGGCGCGGGAATAGCTGCGGCAGGCCGGGCAGGTGCAAGCCTCGTCCAGCGGGCGCGGGTCGTCCTGGTGGCGGGCGTTCTTGATGTTCACCTGGCCGCGACGGGTCCAGGCCTGACCGGTCCGACCCGAGCGCGAGGGCAACACGCAGTCCATCATGTCGATGCCGCGCTCGACCGCGCCGACGATATCGTCAGGCTTGCCGACCCCCATCAGGTAACGCGGCTTGTCCTGCGGCAGGAACCCGGGGGCATAGTCGAGTACGCCGAACATCGCCTCCTGCCCCTCGCCCACCGCAAGGCCGCCGACCGCATAGCCGTCAAAGCCGATCTCTGTCAGGGCTTTGGCGGATTCCTCGCGCAGATCGCGGGTAACGCCGCCCTGCATGATCCCAAAGAGCGCATGTCCGGGCCGGTCGCCAAAGGCATCGCGTGAGCGCTGCGCCCAGCGCATCGAAAGCCGCATGGATTTCGCGACCTCTTCCTCGGTCGCCGGCAGCGCCGGGCATTCGTCGAAACACATCACGATGTCGGATCCCAGCAGTTTCTGGATCTCCATCGAACGCTCGGGCGAGAGCATGTGTTTCGATCCGTCAACATGGCTGGAAAACGTCACGCCTTCCTCGGTCAGTTTCCTCAGCCCCGCGAGGCTCATGACCTGGAAGCCGCCGGAATCGGTGAGGATCGGCTTTTGCCAGTTCATGAGTTTATGCAGCCCGCCAAGCCGGTCGATCCGCTCCGCCCCGGGGCGCAGCATCAGGTGATAGGTATTTCCGAGCAGGATATCCGCCCCGGTCGCGGCAACCGAGTCCGGCATCATCGCCTTCACCGTCGCCGCCGTGCCGACCGGCATGAAAGCAGGCGTGCGGATATCGCCACGGGGCGTATGAATCACCCCCTGCCGCGCCGCGCCATCTGTCGCCTTCACCTCGAACGAGAACCGCTCCTGCATCACCATCTCCTGCCGCATCCTGAGCCCGCCTGCGGATTTTCGCCCGTCTCCGGCCCATATGGGCGGCTTCTGCCACAGTCCGGCAGGATTTGCACTTGCAGAGTCGCTTGCGGCCTGCATTATGAGAATGAACGTTCATTCACACCCTGTCCCTCCTATTGCCGCAAGAAAGCCCCTGATGGAATCCCCTGCCGCACCCGCCCCCGGTCCTGGCGCGATCCAGCCCCGCAGCGCCGGGATCCTCACCGCGATCCGCAGCACCTTTGCCGCGAAAGGCTTTGACGGCACGTCGATGAATGACCTCGCCCGCGCCGCCGGGATGAGTGTCGGTAATTTCTACCGCTATTTCCCTTCGAAAACCGCGATTGTCGAAGCGCTGGTCGCCCAGGATGTCGATGAGGTGCGCGCACAATTCGAGGCCGTGCTGGCCGCGCCCGACAAGATGGCGGCGCTGCGCGCTGGCATCGCGCAGCATCTGGAAGAGACCGGCCCGGATGACTGCCGGCTGGCAGCTGAGATCTCGGCGAGCGCGCTCCGCCAATCCGAGATTTCCACGGCCTGTCTGCGGATGGAAGAAACCGTCTGCGACATGCTGCTTGAGGTTTTCGCCGCGGTCTCCGGTCTTGCACCAGAGATCTGCCGCGCCCGTTTCAGCTCGCAGGCCCGCTTTGTGGTCCTGGTGCTGCGCGGCTATGGCCAGCGCTCTGACCTCAGCCCCGACCCGACGCTGTCCCGGCTCATCCGGCGCAGCATTGACCAGATCCTTGACGATATCCACCTCGCTCCTGCTCACGGTTGACCGATGCGCCAGCTTTTTGCGATTGCCGCCCTTGCCGCCCTGCCCGCTTTCCCGCTGCTGGCCGAAGACCAGCCGGCGCCCGGGATTGCGCTGCCGGCGATCCATGTCACCCCGGTCACGATGCAGGATCTGACCCAGCGCCTGATCGTCACCGGGCTGATCGCTGCGGTCGAAGAGGTCCAGGTACAGCCGCTGATCGAAGGTCAGCCCATCGAGGAACTGCGCGCCGATATCGGCGATTATGTCGAAACCGGCGCGGTGCTGGCGGTGCTGTCCTCATCTTCGCTCGACCTCCAGCGCGCGCAGAGCCTTGCCGGTCTGGCCCAGGCGAAGGCGGCGATTGCCCAGTCCGAGGCGCAGCAGATCGAGGCCCGCGCCGCGCGGGACGAGGCAAAACGGGTCTCTGAGCGCACTGCCAGGCTTGAGGCTCAGGGCACCGCGACTTCGGCCGCGTCCGACAGCGCGGCGGCGGCGCTCCAGGCGGCCGAAGCGCGGGTTGATCTGGCGCATGAGACCCTGGCGGCCGCAAAGGCGCAGGCCGATCTGGCGGCGGCGCAGCTTGCCAATGTCGATCTCATGCTGACCCGGACCGAGGTGAAAGCCCCCTATGGCGGGCGCATCACCGCAAGGAATGCCACCATCGGCGCGGTCGCCTCGGCGCAAGGGATGCCGATGTTCGTGCTGGAAAAAGACGGCGCGCTGGAATTGCGTGCCGATGTCCCGGAGGCCGCGCTGCCCGCCTTGCGCACGGGCCAGCCTGCCCGCCTGCGCGCCGCCGGCCTCTCCGGCCCCCTTGACGGAACAATGCGCCTGATCGAACCCGCCATCGACACCACCACCCGTCAGGGCCGCGCACGGATCAGCCTGCCGCCCGAGCCCTCGCTCAGGGCGGGCATGTTTGCCGAGGCGACGATAACGCTGGCCCAGGATCACCTCGCCGCTGTGCCGCTTTCGGCCATCAGCAGCAAAGAGGGTGGCGAAATGCTCCTGCGGGTACGGGATGGGATCGTCGAAGAGATCCCGGTCGTTGTGATGATCCGCGATCAGGGGCTTGCCGGGCTTGCTGTGGGCGATCAGCGCCCCGGAGATCTGGTCATCACCCGCGCCGGCGCCTTCATCCGCCCGGGCGAGAAGGTCAATCCGGTCACGGAAGCCTCACTCGCCGCAGCTCCGGCCCCCAAAGATCGGGCCATCCCCGATCAGGTGCAGTGAGGAATATCGGATGAATTTCTCTGCCTGGGCGATCCGCAACCCCGTCGCGCCAATCCTTGCCTTTGTCCTGCTGATGGCGCTTGGCTGGCAAAGTTTCAACAAACTGCCGATCACGCGCTTTCCCAATATCGACCTGCCGCTGGTCTCGGTCACCGTCGCCCAGGCCGGCGCCGCACCGGCAGAGCTGGAAACCCAGGTCAGCAAAGAGATCGAGGATGCCGTCGCCGGGCTGAACGGGGTAAAGAATGTCACTTCGAATATCTCGGACGGGCTTTCGACCACGCTGATCGAGTTTCGTATGGAGATCCCGACAGAAACGGCGGTCCAGGACGTCAAGGATGCGATTGACCGCATCACCGGCGATCTGCCCGCCGATGTCGAGACCCCCATCGTCACCAAGGTCGATGTCGAAGGCCAGGCGATCCAGACCTTCGCGGTTTCCTCCTCCGCCATGACCATCGAGGAATTGTCCTGGTTCACCGATGATACGCTGACCCGCGCATTGCAGGGCCGCCCGGGCGTGGGCCAGGTCAGCCGCTATGGCGGGGTCGACCGCGAGATCCGTGTCGATCTCGATCCGCTGCGCCTTGGCAGCTATGGCATCACCGCGCTGGCGGTCAGCCAGCAGCTCGCGCAGACCAATGCCGATCTCGGATCGGGCAAGACCGAATTCGGCGGTGGCGAACAGGCGATCCGCACGCTGGGGAACCAGCAGACGGTGCAGGGCCTGGCGGATGCGACCATCGCGCTGCCGAATGGCCGTTTCGTCCGCCTCGCCGATCTGGGCGAGGTCCGCGACGGTTACGGCGATCCGCAGAGCTTTGTGCGCCAGGACGGCAATCCGGTGGTGGCGCTGGCGGTCTACCGCTCGAAAGGCGCGTCCGAGGTCTCGGTCGCGGCCACTGTGGCCGAGGCGCTGACCCGGGTGCGTGCAGATCACCCGGAAGTGCAGATTTCCCTGATCGACGATCAGGTCTATTATACCCAGGGCAATTACCAGGCCGCCCTTGATACGCTGATCGAGGGCTCGATCCTTGCGGTTCTGGTCGTACTGGCTTTTCTCAGGAACTGGCGCGCGACCTTTATCGCCGCCGTCGCGCTGCCTTTGTCGGCCGTGCCGACCTTCCTCGTGATGGACATGATCGGCTTTTCGCTGAACCTTCTGTCCTTCCTCGCATTGACGCTGGCGACAGGGATCCTCGTCGATGATGCGATTGTCGAGATCGAGAATATCGCGCGGCATATGCGGATGGGGAAATCGCCCTGGCGCGCCTCGATTGATGCGGCGGATGAGATCGGCCTCGCGGTGATTTCAACCTCGGCGACGATCATCGCGGTTTTCGTGCCGGTCTCTTTCATGCCCGGCATTCCCGGACAGTACTTCATGCAATTCGGGCTGACGGTCGCGGTCGCAGTGTTCTTCTCACTGCTGGTTGCCAGGCTGATCACGCCGATGATGTCAGCCTATATCATGCGGCCGAAAGATGCCGAAGGCCAAATGGATGAGCATCGGGATGGTCCGGTGATGCGCTTCTATATGCGGCTCGTGCGGCTGAGCACCGGCCCCGCCCGCATGGGCCGCTGGCGCTTTCTCGCCCGCTACCTGACCCTGATCTTTGCCATCGTGCTGGTGACCGGCTCGGTGATCGCCATGTCGCGGATCCCCGGCAACCTCTTCCCGCCCGATGACGAAAGCCGCTTCACCATCTCGGTCGAACTGCCGCCCGGCTCGGGCCTTTCTGAAACCGACCGCATGACCGAAGCGATGCGTGCGGCCATCGCGCCGACCGAAGGCATCGAGCATATCCTCGTCACGGGCGGCGCCTCGCCTCTGGGCGACCGCGAACTGCGCCGCGCCACTATCACCGTGCTGCTGGAACGCCGCGATGTCAGCCTCCTGCGACGGCTCTCAGATGTGGCCGGCCAGCTGCCGCTGATCGGATCCTGGGCGACACTGCCGCCCTCTGACACCCGCACCCGCCCCCAGGACGTGATCGAGGCCGAAGTCCTGACCCGCCTCGCCGCGATCCCCGATATCCGCGCCTTCAAGCTCGGCGGCCCCGGAGGCCCGGGCGGCCGGCCTCTCGCCTATGACATCCTCTCGCCTGACGCAGACGCGCTGTCCAAAGCCATCGAGCAGCTGGAAAGCGCGCTGGCCGGCGAGCCGCTCCTGATGAATGTCTCGACCGAGGCCACGCTGCCGCGCCCCGAGATCCGCGTCACCCCCCGCCTTGAAGAGGCCGCGCGGCTTGGCGTCACCACCGGCGCCATTGCGGCCACCCTGCGCACCGCCACCATCGGCGATTTCGATGCGGCGCTTGCCAAGCTCTCGATCGACAACCGCCTGATCCCGATCCGGGTGCGGCTGAATGACGAGGCGCGCGGCGACCCGGACCGGCTGGCCGCGCTGAAGGTGCAGACCGCCACAGGCATTCTGGTGCCGCTGGCCTCGGTCGCCGATATCGCGATCTCGCAGGGCCCGGCGCAGATCAAACGGCTGAACCGGCTCCGGGTTGCGCAGATCGGCGCTGACCTCGCCCCCGGGATCGCGCTCGGCGATGCCACCGCCCGGTTCGAGGCACTGACCTCGGCGCTCGACCTGCCAGACGGCGTCATCCTGCGCCCCTCGGGCGATGCCGAGATCCAGGCCGAACTCCTCGACAGTTTCGCCAATGCGATGATCATGGGGCTGATGCTGGTGCTGTCGGTGCTGATCCTTCTGTTCCGCTCGGTCATCCAGCCAATCACCATCCTTGCCTCGCTGCTCCTCTCGGTCGGAGGCGTCGCCATCGCCCTGATCATCACCAATAACCCGGTCTCAATGCCGGTGCTGATCGGCATTCTGATGCTGATGGGGATTGTCACGAAAAACGCCATCCTGCTGATCGATTTCGCCATCGAGATGCGCGCGCGCGGCATGGAGCGGATCGCCGCCGTGATCGAGGCCGGCCATAAACGTGCCCGCCCTATCGTCATGACCTCGATCGCGATGTCGGCGGGGATGCTGCCTTCGGCGCTCGGTGTTGGCGAGGGCGGAACGTTCCGCGCACCGATGGCCATCGCGGTCACCGGCGGCATCATCGTCTCAACGGTCCTCAGCCTCGTGATCGTGCCGGCCTTCTACCTGATCATGGACGATATCTCGCGCCTCTTCGCCCGGATCTTCGGCCGTCTGATCGGCAGCCCGGAGCGCGAACCAGAGGCCCCCGCGCCTGAGGACCTCGCAGCCCGCATCGAGGGCCTCTCGGCAAGGCTCGAGAGCCTCACCACAGCGCCGCGCCGCAATCATGCCGCGGAATAACCCTTCCTCCTGACCGAGATACCCCCGGGGGGGCCGAAGGCCGCTTGGGGGCAGGCCCCCCACTCCCCGGCCAAACCCTTCAGACCTTGCGGCAATACAGCTCCAGCCGGTGATGGACGATCTCATAGCCCATCTCGGCGGCGATCCGGCGCTGCAATTCCTCGATCTTCTCACTGTGGAATTCGATGATCTCGCCACTGTCGAGATCGAGGATATGATCATGATGGCCCTGGGCCGCGACCTCGAACCGGGCCGAGCCGTTTTCAAACGAATGGCGATGGATCACGCCCTCGCGTTCCAGCACGGTCAGCGTGCGGTAGACCGTCGCCAAAGACACCGTGTCATCGATCACCTGCGCGCGGCGATGCAGCTCGGTCGCATCCGGGTGATCGGCGGATTCGGTCAGGACCCGGACCAGCGCCTCGCGTTGCCGGGTCACCCGCACCCCGCCATCGCGGAGCGCCTGGGTCATTCTTGCTGCCTGACTGGCCGCCTGATCGGAATGTTTTGCTTTCATGCCCGGATTTTAGCATGCACGTTCTCAGATGGGAACCGCAGTTGAGAATCCATCCACAGCTTCCTCGCCCCCCCCCCGGCGCAGAGCCGCCGCACTTGCTGCCTGAGCGCCTTGATCGCATGCAGCCACGCCGCGCGCAAAGCCGGGAGCCAGCGTCGGTGCCTGCAGCGGGCGTCCCGTTGCGACGGGATCACCTGCTCTCCCTCGCGCAGATCGTCAGCGCTCGCATCGATGCCGGCAGCCGGTCGATCACGGCACTGCCCTGAGCCGCGCCGGCAAGTCGCAGAGCAGCACGCAGACCCAGGGGCCATACCCATCCCCGGACCATGCCGCCGGGGCCAGGCAACACCGGTAAAGCTCGCCTCCTGCCCCGGCGCCACATGGCCGGTATCTGCCTAATCGACGGAAACGCGCAGCTCAATCCGCCGCAGTTCCACGGCCAGCATGAACAGCACCGGCCCATTCGGCGCGGCGGCAAGGATCTGTCCCTTCCCGCTCGCGCGGTCCGGCGCGATCCCGTCAATGGACAAACGGATCACCGCCTTATCGGGATCGTCGCTGATCGAGGCCAGCGCGCACTCACAGGCCGCGCAGGCGGCGATGAGTAGCGAACCGGGCCGACCCACGTAGGTCCAGCGCCTCGGCAGTGTCAAACCAATCAGCGGTCCTGATCACGGTGGCTTGCGCGGACACGAGCCGCGCCCGTGAGGCGCCAGCTGGGCCTCGGAATTCAACAACTGAACGTTTAGTCCGGTGCAATCCAGCCGCGCCAGAACCTTGCCCGAAGCAACTGTCGGGTGGAAATCGGCCTCGACTGCGGCAAACCTGCCGGAAAGCTCGGACGACATTGCGCCCCATGTGCCCGGCTGCACCGTGCCGATGGCGGTCACGGTCACCTCAAAATTGCCGCGCGTGACCGGCGCCGTCACCTGGTACACAGGCGCAGGTTCCCGCGCGCGCAGCCCCAGAAGATCGCCCAATGGCCAGGAATGCCATGACCGGTAAAAACCAACGTCTGTAGCGATGCATTTGCCCGATCCGGGCGAGATCTGACGCATCGCGCGGAAGGGGTTTCGTCCCGTCAGGTTACCTCATGCTGCCTTGCAGCAATTGGTCCGGATCGCGCCGGTGGGCGACCGGCGGCCGTGTCGCCGTATCATGGCGGGCGCGGATAAAGATCGATATCGGACTGTCAGCCCCGAGGCGAAGATCCGCCGCTCCCCCGGCAAAGACGGGGTTTGCCCTGACCTTCCCCACCAGCTCAGACGGTTGCGAGCCGGGCCTGATGCGCTTCCAGCACCCAGGCAAAAACCTGATCGGCTTCGCGGGGCAATTCCTCGGCATGGCCGGCGGCGTAGTTCAGGAAGCCTTCGAGAAAGTGATCCGCCATGCCGCAGAGCACGGGCTTGCCGTCCCCGAGCGCCTCGGCCACGGAATCGGCGAGGCCATGACCATCGGCCTCCTGCTTGCCGAATTTATTGACCATCAGCACATCCGCCGCGCCAAGTCGCTGCGCCACGATCACCGCTGCCTCTTCCAGCGCCGACGTGTCGAGCCGACAGCCGGTCGCCGCGTCGCCGCGGTCAAGGCTGATGCGGATCTGCGGCCCTTCGGGCAAAACCAAGAGATCCATGTCGCTTTTTGTGCGCCCCGGGCGCAGCGTGTTGATCTGCACCGTACCCGCCGTTGTCAGACCATGCGCGCTCAGACGGCGCGCGACTTCCTGGAGCAGCAGGTCGGTTTCGCCCTCGGGGCCAGCAGAAATATAGCCGAGCTTCATGGCAGCCTCTCAGGTCGATGCGTTATGTTTCGACAAGTATATCGAACCTTTCTGGCAGGTAAAGCCTCAGCGCTGCGCCAGCGCGTCCCGCAGCACAGAAAGCACCATATCCGGTGGCACATCATCGGCCACGAAAGCCTCACCAATGCCCTGCGCGAGGATGAAGCGCAGCTTGCCGTCGACCACTTTCTTGTCCTGGCCCATCAGGCGCAAGAGCCCCTCTGCATCGGGAAGTTCGCCCTCGATATCAGCGAGATCGGTCTTCATCCCCATCGATTTAAGATGGGCACGGACCCGGCTCGGCGCCTCCTGGGCGCAAAGGCCAAGCCGCTGCGACAGCTCGAATGCCAGCGCGCAACCGATGGCCACGCCCTCGCCATGCAAAAGCCGGCCGGAATAGCCAGTCGCGTTTTCCAGCGCGTGACAGAAGGTATGGCCCAGATTCAGAAGCGCGCGCTCGCCCTCTTCTGTCTCGTCGCGCTCGACGATGCCGGCCTTCATCTCGACCGAACGCGTCACCGCCTTCAGCCGTGCCTCGCGGTCGCCGCGCGCCAGCGCCGGACCTTCAGCTTCCAGCCATTCAAAGAACAGCGGGTCCCCAAGAAGGCCGTATTTCACCACCTCGCCATAGCCCGCCAGGAAGTCGCGCGGCGTCAGCGTTTCCAGCACACCGATATCGGCCAGCACCAGCGAAGGCTGGTGGAAAGCGCCGACCAGGTTCTTGCCCTGGGGGGTGTTGATCCCGGTTTTGCCGCCGACGGAACTGTCGACCTGGGCCAGCAGCGAGGTCGGGATTTGCACGAATCGAACGCCGCGACGCAGCACAGCCGCAGCGAAACCGACGAGATCCCCGATCACACCGCCGCCAAAAGCGACCACGACATCTTTGCGCTCGACCTTTTGTTCCAGCAGCCATTCGACGGTCTGCGACAGGGAGCGCCAGGACTTGGTCGCCTCGCCCGCCGGCAGCGCCATATGGGACATTTCGATGCCGACAGTGGCAAAGCCGGCCCTGAGCCGGTCCAGATGCAGCGCGCCCACGGTCTCATCGGTGACCACGGCCAGCTTCTTTCTGCGCAGCATCGGCAGGATTGCTGCACCCGCATTTTCGATCAGGCCAGAGCCGATCCGGACCTCATAGGAGCGCTCGCCCAGATTGACCGGCACAATATTCAACATGTTCTTCTCCGGATTCCCGTCAGAGTTCTTCCAGCACATCGGGGCGCGTCAACAGCGCCTCGACCACCCGCGCCGCCATCTGTTCGACCGTAAGGCCGGCTGCCGAATCCACCGCCAGATCGGCAAGCTGGTAAGACGGCTCGCGCGCGGCACAAAGCTCCATGAGCGTCTGGCGCGGGTTGGCGGTGCGCAGCAAGGGCCGCGTGGTTTTGTGCCGCACGCGCTGCCACAGGACTTCGGGTTCGGCCTTCAGCCAGACCGAGATCCCGTGCTCCGCGATCTGGTCGCGGTTGCGGACCGCCAGAAAGGCGCCGCCCCCGGTCGAGAGCACCGCCGGACGGCCGCGCAACAGCCGGCCGATCACCTCGAATTCGCGGTCGCGAAAGAAAGGCTCGCCATCGCGTTCAAAGATCTCGGCAATGCTGCGATCCGCGGCTTTGACGATTTCTTCATCCGAATCGACAAAGGGCACTTTCAGCAGTTTCGCCAGCGCCGTTCCGACGGCGGTTTTCCCCGCCCCCATCATACCGACCATGGCGACGGTCTTTTTCAGTCGATACATTGCCTTCACCATCGCGTGAACGCGGCGGAGATCACGGTAAGCCGCCGCGCTTTTCGTTCTCCAATGGCGTGATCTTGGCCGGAAAGCCATATATATTCACCCGGCGGGCAGACGATCAGGCAGGAAAAGGACCGGATCGGCAGAAATTACCTGTCCGCAAGGCAGCACAGAGGCAGCGCTGAGACAGGCGAATACAAAGGGACTGGTTTATGGGGCGGATTTTCAAGGCATTGCTGGTTCTGGCGATTCTCGGCTTTGCGGCGCTGGCCGCCTATGCCTATCTCGTCGATATGACACCGACACCGGCCGAAGTGACAAAACCTGTGGTGCTGGATGCGAGTTGATCGCTTTTGCGCGCTGCTGCCGCGGGCGATTTCCCCATCCGCGCCGCATCCGGGCGCCGGGAGGGCTCTGCGCCGGCTGATGGCGTCGGGGGTCGTTGGCTTCGCCTGCAGCATGGGCGGCGCTCCGGCTTTTGCGGCCGGTGATGATCCGCTCTCGGCGATCGACTGGCTGTCGCAATCGGTCAGCACGCCGGGCGCAGGCAAAGCGGGCAAGCCTGCCGGTCCGGTCAAGACCATCGAGCCACCGGTGACCAGCGAAGGCGCGCTGCCGGTGACGGTGTCTTCGACCTCGCTGGATATCCCATCGCCCGATTCCGTCGGGCTGATTTCCCCGGCGGTCTCGGGCCTGCCGCGCAATCTCTGGGGCGCGGGGCTCTCGGATGAGATTGCCCGCGCCGTGATCCGCGACCGGATGGAAAGCCTGCCGGCGCTGCGCCAGCTTTTCCTGACCATGTTGCTGGCCGAAGCCGATCCGCCGATTGACGCCGGCAATGACGGGCGGCTGCTTCTGGCCCGGATCGACAAGCTTTTGCAGATCGGCGCGCTGGAACAGGCGGCGGCGCTGATCGACATTGCGGGGGATGGGACACCTGATCTGTTCCGCCGCGCTTTCGACATCGCGATCCTGACCGGGCGCGAGGACAAAGCCTGCGAGAGGATGCAGAAGGCCCCGGGGCTGGCCCCGACGCTGCCGGCCCATGTCTTTTGCCTGGCGCGTGGCGGGGAATGGGATGCGGCCGCGCTGACCCTGACCAGCGCCGATGCGCTTGGCGATGTCGACAAGGCGCAGAGCGCGCTCTTGTCGCGTTTTCTCGACCCCGACCTGTTCGAGGCCGATACTGTGCCCCCGCCGCCAAGCCCGGTGACACCGCTGGACTGGAAGCTTTACGAAGCGATTGGCGAGACCATTCCCACGGGGCGAATGCCCATCGCATTCGCCTATGCCGAGATCGGGCCGCAATCGGGATGGAAGGCCCAGATCGAGGCCGCCGAGCGGCTGACCCGCGCCGGTACCATCGCGCCCAATGTCTTGCTCGGGCTCTATACCGAACGCGACGCGGCGGCGTCGGGCGGGGTCTGGGACCGGGTCGATGCGTTCCAGGCCTTCGATGCGGCGATGCAGTCGAAAGACAAGACCCGGATTGCGGCGGCATTGCCGCCGGTCTGGGCGAGGATGCAGGAAGCCGAGCTCGAAGTGCCTTTCGCCTCGCT